>NZ_JACJFK010000003.1:0-284031 GCF_014164535.1 Pseudoalteromonas sp. SG41-2
TTTTAGCTTTATCACGTAAAGAGCCTAATGCAAGAAAGCGCATACGCCTGCTTGCTGTTTCATTATTCTTTGAGGGTGAAAACAGAACGAATATTGCTAAGCGCCTAAATACAGCGCGCGGCAGTGTCAATAAATGGGTTTCAAACAACCTTAACAATGGAGTTGGATACGGCAACACTGTTTATCTAATCGTGTGTTTAGTGGTTATGAAGAAATAGTCGAACAGGTTTCGCAAGCGTGGAATAAATTCATTCCTGATCCTGATACGGTTAAAAGCATATGCTCTAGAGACTGGATCAAATTGACTTAATCTTTATGCAGACTGGTATCACAGACAAACCCGCACTCTCTATAAAATCACCCAACTCGCTAACGACATAAGAAGAAACTATAAACTAGACAATAAAAAGCCCAACGTTGTGCTGGGCTTGGTGTAATACCAATCGACTTAAATATTTAACCATTCTAGCGAGCTAAATAAAGTGCTAACTGCGTTATAATTTATTCAAGTATAACAACTACATGTCGAAACTTACGCCTTGTTATCACTGTATTTATCTGTCGCTATAAATGGTCAGTAACTTAACACGATTGGTATAAATCTATTAACTATTAACCTTCTCGTTGGATCAGTCCTTCAAGAGCGCGAATGTTGGTGAGTAAGTCTTGCCTTTGTGGGTTGGCGTTAAGTGCTTTTTTAAGCTGGCTTAATGCTTCTTTGTAGTTTTTATTTTCAATTTCAATTTGCGCGAGGCCTAACCATGCAGAGAGTTGGTACTCAGGTAAAGCTTGTGCTCGTACATACATTAACCTTGCTTGTGTCAGTTGGTTTTGTTGCTGATAGATATTTGCCAGGCTTAACAGTGCATCGCCAAGATTTGGGTCGATTGTTAATGCTTTATGTAAACTCTTTTGAGCTTGTTTAAAGTTACCTTGCTCAATTGCTAGCTGAGCGGTATAAACTGAAAACTCTGCGCGGGATTGTTTTGATAACTTATTTATAAAAGGGTTTAGTTGCGAAACGAGCTGCTTGGCTAGCTGCCATTTTTTTTGTGCGATAAGCCAATTTAGGGTTTGCATACTAATCTCGCTAGCTTCTGCTATTTGAGGTGGCTGAGTGCTTGCTAATGCATTACTTAACAATTCAACAGAGCGTGAGTAGCTACCTTGTGTAAGATGAAGTTGTGCTGCAAGTAATTGATTACTTGCATTGCTAGGTGCCAGCTTTAAAGCTACTTCAATACTTGCCAAAGCTTGTTTATTGTTGTCTTGTTGTAAGGCAATTTGTGCACGTTCTAGCCAAAGCTCTGGATTGTTAGGGGATGCATTTAATAGCTCTTTTAGCAGAGCTTGGGCTTGACCTAGATCGCCGGCAGCAATTAGTGAAAATAGTAACCCTTGTTGATATTGTGCTTGCTGTGGCTCAAGCATTAATGCCTGACGATAAGCTGCAATTGCGCTCCAAGGTTGCTCAGCTTGTACATGAATATAGGCAAGTTGCGCATAGACTTGCGCATCAGCTTGGCCAAGTTCAATACAGCGGGTTAGATGTGGCTGTGCTTGTTGATAATTACCTTGCTGCATATAGAGCAGACTTAAACCTTGATGAGCTTTAACTAAATCTGGCATGCTTGATAAACTTGCCTTTAACGCCTGCTCAGTTCCTGCAAACTGTTTTAAGGTTAACAAAACTTGGCCACGTAAAAGTTGTAACGCAGGGCTATCGTTACCTAATTCACGTTGTGTAAATAGATCAGCAACAGCTTGGTAGTTACCTTGTTGTAATAGTGGTTTTAGTTGCTGGGCGAAGCTGCGTTCATTAGCTTCGATTTTTATATCTGTTGGGCTCAGTAAATTATTATTGATCAGCAACTGCCAGTGTGGATCGCTTGGCTGTAGTTTTACCTGCAATGAGGTTGCTTGGCTGGCAGTCATATAAAAGGTTAATGGCACGATAGCTAAACACGTTAACCATTTTTTTGTTGTTAATCTTTTCATTGTATTTTCACTTAAATACTGGCTTTACTAAGGTTTAAATTCAATGGGCCAAATAAATCTGGCTCTCACTATTTCACCGTCTTTTTTTGGTGAACTAAACCGACTTTGCTTAATGATCTTATCTATTTCAGGCTTTAGCTCAGGGTACGGGTTTTGTATAACATCAATTAAGCTTAATCGGCCATTTTCATCGATAAAAACATCGAGCTTCACGATGAAGGTACTCACACCTTGGCGAGTTAACTTTTTAGGTAATACTGCTTTTACGGGAGTGAGTAGCGTGGGTAAACCATCTAGTTGATTTAAGCTAAAGGCATCCCAATTAACGTCGATAGATTGAAATTCAGGAGTCGCAATTGGCATATTTGCAAGGGTTGGTTTACTAAGCGAAATTTTACTTTCAATTTTTATATTAATGGCTTGAATAGTTACACCCGCACCTTCGACAATGAGGCTTTGCATCGGCTCTGTCACAGCTGATTGCGTCACGGTTGGTGGCGGAGGTGGAGGCAGTGGCACTAAAGCAACTTCCCGAACGATAACTTTGTCGTTGATAGCGTGCTCAGCAATTTGCCCAAGCCAAAGTAGAACTAACGCGCATGCAAGTACCGTTAGGCTCAACATAAAAGCAAAAAACGGATGACGTTTATTAGCTATTGCAGGTTGTGATGCGAGTATATTATTTTGCATATTATTGCTGGGTCGCTAAGTTAACGGTTGCTGCACCAGCAAGTTTTGCTTCGTCTATTACCTTTACTAATAGCTCGGTTGGTACGGTTTTATCAGCTTGGATCACTACCGGTCTTTGCTGTTGTTTTAGCATTTGCTCTACGCTGCTGCGCACACCGGCCACGCCAATTTGGCTACCGTCAAAGTAAACCTGCTGGCTATCAGTTATGGCAAGAAAAATAACTTGTTGCTTTAATCTGCTTGCTGAGACGGCTTGCGGTTTATCAACCTCGACCCCACTTTCGCGAACGAAAACGGTGGTTACAATAAAGAAAATCAATAGTATAAATACCACATCTAATAGTGGTGACATATCAATATGATGCGCAGACTGTTGTTCTAGGCGTTGTTTTAAACGTGCTTGCATTGGCTTAGCTCGCTTGCTGTTGGATAGCACTGTTACGTGTTACGTACAGCAAGTAAGCTTGCATCAGCCATGCAGGAATTGCGCAGACTAACCCCAGTTGTGTAGTGAGTAGAGCATTACTTATCGCTTCGCTCATTAATTCGTTTTCGCCTTGCGACATCACTTTAAATGTATCGAGTAAACCAATAATGGTGCCTAATAAACCAAGTAATGGCAGCGCAGCGGTCAAAATAGAGCTGACATCGTGCCAGTAACCTTGGCGTTGCAGTTTATATTGTTTTAAATGCAGGATATCGTGCCAAATGAGCTGATAAACAAATAGCGCTAATAGGATGATAAGCCAGCAGATAAAATTATCGAACAGTTGCTCAAACATTTTTCACCTCAAGTTGACTAAGTTGCAGTGCGAACGCTTCAAGTTGGGTGTAATAGGCTTTAGCTTTACGCGATAGTAGCGCATTGAGTACTAATGCTGGTATGGCAACAACGAGGCCAAGCTCGGTAGTGATCAAAGCTTGGGCAATACCACCAGATACCACTTCTGGATCGCCTGAGCCAAATAACGTCATCATTTTGAATGTTTCAATCATGCCACTGACTGTGCCCAATAAGCCCAGTAGCGGTGCTACCGATGCTGTGATCGCGATTGCGCCAATGTAGTTATCAAGCTTGTGTTTATTATGCATCAGCTGATTAAATAACTGGTCATCTCTTATTTGTCCTATGTTGCTATCAACAGAGAGTTGAAACAGCGTTGCTTGCATTCCGCTGAAGCTGTGTTGCTCAGGTTGATTAAACGCAGTTTGTAAAGTCAGCGTCGAGACAGCTTTGATCTTACTAAGGCTAAATAATTGATATGCCTTGAATAGCGCAATTAATAATGCAAAACATGCAAATAAAATAATAGGGATTGCCCATAAGCCACCTTTTTCAAGATGTTCAACTGCACCTTCTTGTTGCGCTTGACTGGCAACTAAGCGGGTTAAACTTGGATCAAATGTTAAAGAAGCTGCGACCTTAGCTGAGTTTGTATTTACTTGTGAGTAAGCAATATCAAATGGGTTATTCTCATCACTTGATTGAACTATAGCTACTTTTGGTACTGCAACGTTAGCTGCTGATGAAAGCAGGCCGGTTAGTTTTGGCTGTGCAACACTAAACCAAGCCACGGGACCTACTTGTAATGTTGTAGCTGCGGTCAGTTCGCCATTTTTCAATACTATATTTTGCTTTTTAAACTCTGGGTATAATGCCGCAGTTTGCTGCTCTATCACCGCGACTACATCATTCAAAAGTGCTTGTTGATCGTTTTTACTTTGCGCTTGCTGAGCGTATTGACGAGTAAATCGGTTGAGTAAATTTAGCCGATATTGCTGTTGTTGTTGCCAGCTATCTAAGCGTGTTTGTAGCTGGGTTAAACTCAATGTGTCTTCATCAGCTAAACGGCGATTGAGTGTCGCTTGCTCACGCTCTTTTTTAAGTGCTTGCTGTTTTTCAAATATCTGTTGTGCCATAGTGGTTTGCTGTTTGGCAATCCGCTGTTGTGCTTTATTTAAAACGCTCTGCGCCGTTTTAATATCCGTTAGCAATTGTTGTTTGGCAGCATCCGCAGTCGCGGCTGTTACTACTTGGCTAAAACTCAGTAGTGTAACAAACCAAAAAGTACAGAATCGTTTCATGGCGTCAGCTCCTTAGCTGCATAGCTAAATACAGGCAAGGTAAGCCAGTGAGCTGCTTGTTTTTTTTCTTGTACAGCGATACCGTGGGCAATTTGCTCGCCATCAATCTCAGTATCAAATTGCCATTGCCAACCTAACTCAGAAGGGAAGCCAATGCCCGCATAACTTAAATCATTACTAACAAACCATGCTTGTGCGGCACCCAAATAAAGCTGTTTTACCCATATTTCTTTACCTTCACTATTACTGATTGCCATTTCATGAATTGAAATTCGGTTTTGAAAATCAGCCAATTGGCCAAGCATTTTTAAAGCAATTTGTAGCTTTTCATTCGCATCTAGGCTTTCGTTATCTAGATCGCCAATACTTTGCCAGCTCGCCAGTAATGGGGGAGGTAATTGTACTTGCAGTGAGCGCAATTGCTGGCTGAGCTGGATTAATTGACTATTGAGCGCGTTTTCATCGGTCTCAAGCTGGCTTTGTTGTTGAATTAGCGCAGTGCGCTTTTCTGCCAGCTCAGAGGTGTTCTTTTGACGATTTTGGTTTAGCTGTTTGAGTTGTGCTTGCTCTGCATCAAGTAAGATTAATGTTTGTTGCATCGAGGTTTTTTTTTCTAGCCAATGTGTTTCTAACTCACTAGTTTGTTGTTCTATTTGTAACCACTGATTAACGAGGTTTTCAAGTTCGCTAACCGGATCAGCTAAGCTTGAGAATGAGCTTAGTAAAATAACTGCCCCAACAGATTTTATAAAACGTTGCATATGCTAAGTAATGCCCTAAAAGTAATAACCATTTACAGTACAAAGCCAAGCTCTGGCTTTAACTTTATAAAATTAAAAAACCTTGATTTTTAAGCGCTTAAACTTAATTTTTTACGCCACTCATGCCCCCAAGTTTACTGTGCATTTACAGTCGCGTTACGTAAGTTTAAAAGTGTGAAAAATAGTACAATGATTGATAAAATAATACAAGTGATAACATTTCGCATTTACATTAATATTACTCAGTGCTAGGATTCCGCCGAACTTAAATCAACGTGCTTAAATGACTTGCTACAAAAACAACGTGTTAGCAAGTTCCCTGCTAATGGAGCTAAAATGGGTAAAATGACTAATAAACGCCGAACTTATATAAAACCGCTGGCTGCTTTTGTTACCGCAACTTTATCAACTTGGGCGTCTGCTCAAGGAGCTGAAAATATACAAGAGCTATCAGTAACCAAAGCAAAAACGCAATCGGAACAAAGCTATAAAGTTGAAAAATCATCATCAATAAAGAACACCCAGCCGTTGGTTGATACTGCAAAATCAATAACGGTTATTAACAAAGCTGTGATGAAAGATAGAAATGTAGATAGTTTGCAAGATGCGTTACGTAATGTTTCGGGTATTTCATTGGCGGCGGGTGAAGGCGGTGCGCCAGCTGGTGACAGTTTATCTATTCGTGGTTTTAGTGCTGCCAATGATATTTTTATCGATGGTATTCGTGATATTGCCGGGTACGACCGTGATACTTATAACGTTGAGCAAATCGAAGTTGCAAAAGGCCCAAGCTCAGCGACAACAGGTCGAGGTTCAACGGGCGGTAGTATTAACTTAACTACAAAAACGGCGACGTTGGATGAATTTAATGATGCTTCGCTGCGTTTAGGCACAGAGAGTGATTACCGCGCGCAAATAGATAGTAACTTTAAAGTGGCTGAAACATCAGCGCTACGTGTCAATTTACTGGTTGATAAAGGGGATGTTGCTGGGCGTGATCATGTTGAAAAAGAAAAACAAGCAGTCGCGGTTTCGTTTGCGACTGGTTTAGGAACCAATAGCCGTTTTAATCTTAATGCTGATTATCAGAATCAAGATAATATGTCTGATTACGGTATTCCGTGGGTTGGTTCTAGCCCTGTTGCTGAACTTGCTGGTAGCGAAAATGCAGCGCCACCGGTGAATTTCACTAATTTTTACGGTAACGTATATCGTGATTTTGAAGATATCGAAGCGTATTCAACAACTGCAAAGTACGAGTATGACTTGTCGCAAACAACCACGCTACGTGCCCAAGGTCGCATTGGTCGTGTAGAGCGAAAAGATACAGTGACAGCGCCGCGTTTTATTGATGTAAAAACAACAACTGATATCAGAATGAGCGACGTTAAAAATCGCGATACGCGCAATGAATTGGCTACACTGCAACTTGATTTAGTTGGTGAGTACTATTTTGCTGGTGTAAAACATAATGTGGTTACTGGTGTTGAATTAACTAACGAGACATTTAGCCGTTGGAATGTGACTGCATTGGTAGCTGATAATTTAAAGAACGAACCAGCGCTGAATGACTTATACAACCCAGATGCTTATTTACCTTACACTGGTCAGTATGGTCGTGATGGCACTAGTACTGAAGCGGTTGCTAAAACCCGTGCAATTTATGCATTTGATACAATTACATTTAATGAATATTGGCAATTAACTGCGGGTTTACGTTCAGAGCAGTACGATAGCGATTATCAGTATGATTACAAGGATCCAGCATTAACGATCTCAACTAGCGATACCATGACTAGTTGGAACGCATCTGCTGTATATAAGCCAAGTCAAAATAGCAGCATTTACTTTGGTGCAGGTAACTCGTATAACCCATCGGCTGAAGGCATTGCAGTATCTACTCGTGGTAATTCAAGTGAGTTAGATCCGGAGAAGAGCCAAAGCTATGAGTTAGGCACTAAATGGAATTTACTTGATGATAAGTTGATGACCAGTGCCGCTATTTTTAGAACGGTTAAAACTAATGCGCGCGTGGATGATCCTAATAGTGATCAGCGTGGTGTTGAAGTGCTTGATGGTGAGCAACGAGTGCAAGGTTTAGAGTTGTCTGCAACAGGTATTATCACCGATGAATTAAGTATCATCGGTTCTTATAGCTATCAAGATAGCGAAGTTACTGAATCTACGGTTGATGGTGATGTTGGGCATAACTTGGCTCGAGCACCTAAAAATAGCTACAGTGTTTGGGCTCGATATGACTTTAGCGACGCGATAGCTGCAGGTTTTGGCGCACAATATATTGGTGAGCGTTATAATGGTAATTCAGCGACCAGTCGTAAAGCCGACAGTTATGTTTTGTTCGATATGATGCTTTCTTATCAAGCAACTGAGCAGTTAAGCATTCAGTTTAATGGTGAGAATTTAACGGATGAAGATTATGAAGATAAACTAGGTGGCGGACACTTTATTCCTGGTCAAGGTCGTTATTTTACACTAACGGCTAGTTATTCTTTCTAATTACAAATTAATGTTTGTTGAATAGGTTAAAGCTTATTAAACAGGTTAATGCTTATTAGCCTGTTTTTTTAAGATTTGGGAACTTCCATGCTATTAAAAATACCAGACTTGCTTAGTGCTGATGAAGTCGCTTATTGCCGTAATGTTTTATTGGCCGCGCAATGGACTGATGGCAGTGTTACCGCAGGTTATCAATCAACGAAGACCAAAAATAACTTACAATTACCTGAGCAAAGCGCTGCAGCCAAAGAGCTTGGTGATATAGTTATGGGGGCTCTGGCTCGCAGTGATCTATTTATGTCAGGGGCGTTGCCTGCAAAAATTTTTCCACCTTTATTTAACTGTTACCAAGGTGGCCAATCGTTTGGTATTCATGTTGATAATGCGATTCGACAAGTACCTGGCACACCAGTGAAAATTCGTACGGATTTATCAATGACGTTATTTTTGAGCGAACCAGAAGACTATGATGGTGGCGAACTCGTTATTGAAGATACTTATGGCTCTCACACAGTAAAACTCCCTGCAGGTAGTATGGTGTTGTATCCATCAACCAGTTTACATAAAGTCACTCCCGTAACTCGGGGGCGACGTTTAGCTTCATTTTTTTGGTTGCAGAGCATGGTTAATAGCGATGAAAAGCGTGGTTTGCTATTTGAGTTGGATATGTCGATTCAAAGCTTGCGCGAAAAAGTCAGCGATAGCCCTGAGATTGTTAGGTTAACTGGCGTGTATCATAATTTATTAAGGCAATGGGCACAGACGTAAACAGGTTGTAGTGATGTGTATTTAAACTCAAAATATAAAAGTATATATTTATAAGGCGCTACCACGATTGGTTAAGTGATAGCGCTTTTTAGATCTTACAATACACATTATTAAATATGTTATTGAAATGGTAGTTAATTAAGACTCTTTTTTGCAAAGCTAACAATTACCAGTAAATTTGCGATAAACCATAAGTCTTTAATAACAAAAAGGCCTAATCTTGCAAGTAGTGTTGAGCTGTCAAAAGCTCCTTCAGCTGAGAATAAAAATGTCTGCGTCATTAAAAATACGGCACTGCAGCCAAGAGCCGCAACATAAATGGCTAATGGATGCTTTTTAATGATAGCCAGAGCGAGTGCTAAAGCAAAAAAGATGTCGTACGCACCAATTAGATTAGACGCTGTTTGCACTGAAAATAAGGTATATAACCAAGACATAAAAATAGAGGTTGATACCAGTGATATAATTCCATTTGCTTCAAACTCGTAAAATTTCATACCACCAATCCAAATAAGCACTAATGCAACAGGAAAGAAATTCAAAATTGCCATGCCTTGAGCCGACAAGCGCTGCGGTTTATAAAGGTAAATAGCGAGAGAAACAAGTGCAGTGTACTTAATTATACCTTGCCCAGAGCCTATAATTGGGAAGCCACCTAAGTCAGTCATCCAGCGGCTTTCACTTAATAAGGTAACAAGCGGTATAACGGCAACAGTGATCAGGCTAACAAAAGCAGGGGTCTGAAAACGTGATTGTTTTAAACTTAAAATAATAAATAAAGCGGTTACTAAAAAAGCCACTCCTGCGAGTATTGATTGCCCAGTTTTAGGGATTACATTGGCTAATTGATAAAAATTGAAAATAGCATGCACATTATTTACCCCTGCTCCTAATAAGAGACTAAGACCCAATAGCGATAAGCTAATAATTAGCAGTGAATGAATACTGAAACGAGTATAGGTTGGTTGCATTTTTTATAGGTGATTAAATATAGATACTGTAAAAGAGTGGTAAACGAGACTTTTTATTTCAAAAAATATAAAAAAACCAGCTTATTGAAGCTGGTTTAAGTTTAGCTATTTATACCCATTTGGGTTATTACTTTGCCAACGCCACGTATCTTGCATCATCACATCGATACCACGCTCTGCTTGCCAATCAAGTTCACTAAGGGCTTTTTCAGGCGCAGCATAACAAGCTGCAATATCACCTGGGCGACGAGGTGATACCTGATACGGAATATCTTTACCACAGGCTTTGCTAAATGCGTTGAGCATTTGTAGCACCGAATAACCATTACCGGTGCCAAGATTGTAAACATGGGCACCGGTATCTTGGTTTATTTTATTAAGTGCCTTTAAATGACCAAGCGCTAAGTCAACAACATGGATGTAATCACGCACACCAGTACCATCAACCGTATCATAGTCATCGCCGAAGATACCCAGCTGCTTTAATTTACCCACTGCCACTTGCGCGATGTAAGGTAATAAGTTGTTTGGAATACCATTGGGATCTTCACCAATTAGGCCTGACTCGTGCGCACCTACGGGATTAAAGTAACGCAAAATTGCAAATGCAAAGCGCTCATCTGATTTAGCGATGTCTTGTAACATCATTTCAACCATCAGTTTTGATGTGCCGTACGGATTAGTAGTGCCACCTACCGGGAAATCTTCTTGAATTGGCAGGCTTGCTGGATCACCATATACTGTTGCCGATGAGCTAAATACGAGTTTAAACACACCTGCATCGCGCATAGCATCAACGAGAGTCAGCGTACCTTGCACGTTATTTTGGTAATACTCAATGGGTTTCACCATTGATTCACCGACAGCCTTTAAACCGGCAAAATGAATAACACTCTCAATTGTATGTTTTGCAAACACGCTGGCCAAAAATGTTTTATCAAGGATGTCACCTTGATAAAAGTGCACAGTTTTACCAGTGATTTTTTTTACACGCTCAAGTGATTCCACACTCGAGTTGCTTAAATTATCAATGATAACAACATCATTATCTTGTTGTAATAATTCAACAACAGTGTGTGAGCCTATGTATCCCGCGCCACCTGTTACTAAAATTGTCATGAAATCTCCATATATAAGGTGAAGGTGTATAGTTGTAATTTCATCATAAATAGCACTTCAATACATGCTTTATCTGATCTTTTTGTTGCTCCATGATGTTACGGTATCAATTAATCATAGTTAACTGGTGTCTGGTTACATGTTTTACGTAAATGATAACAATGATGGTGAATAGTATTAAGCTATAGTTAAGTTGTTAATGCTATTATTTCAACTACATTAGCCCACGGGCATTTTGGAGATAGACAATGAATACATTTAAAAAAGTAGCGATGGCTATGTTAGTTATGCTGCCGGTATTTTCTCAAGCAGGAGAAGCTGTCGTTAAATGGCAAGACTTCAATGACTACCGTGATGTACGTCCTTCAAATGAACCTAAAGGCTCATACCATAAACATGTAGCGAGCAGTTTCGAAAAGCACTTTAATAAACTGGCAGAAAAGTTGCCCGAAGGATATAAGTTTAATGTTGAAGTGACTGAGCTGGATTTAGCCGGTGATGTACGCTTTGGCGGTATGAATGATTTACGTATTGTAAAACCAATTTATTTTCCACGCATTGAGTTTCAATATTCGGTTACTGATAAAGACGGTAACGTGATTAGTCAAAGCGATAAAGTCGAATTAAAAGATATGGGCTTTATGGATAAAATTAAAATGGGCCGTGATGAACAGTTTTACTATGAAAAACGTTTGATCACTGATTGGTTTGATAAAGAATTACTGCCAGTTGTCACCCCAAGCTAAATTAACAGTAAAAAGCGCTAAAGTTTAATGTTAGCGCTTTTTTAGTTACTTGAACGTTGCGAGTAATTGCAGTAACTGTTGTAATTTAATAACAGTGGTTTTTAGCTTTTCTTCACTCAAACCTTCTGAACTTAAGCTTTCTACATCTGCAGCTACATCTAACACATAAGGTTTGAAGCGTTTTGCTTCAAAGGTAAAACCAGCATCGGCAGGAAATAACGCTGTAAATTTACCTAAGCCTTGTTGTTGCAACTCATCTAATTTTTTATCTGCGTCAAGTGACTGACGATAAACAATTTTTAAGTTGGCATTGAGTTGTTCAATAATTGAATCCATTTTTTTCCTAAAGCTTTAGACCGCAATGCCGATATAATACGGGTAATAAACTAAAAAGTCAGGTATGAGCTATGAATATATCAGGTGGAAATCTACCGGCCATGAGTGGCGCGGGTCAAAGTGGCGAAGTATACAGCGCAGCATTGGCAAAAAAACAGCAAAAAGCGGATGGTGCAGCAGCACTGGCACTCATTGAAGGTGCCGCTAGTTCGAGCGCTGCACAAACGCCAGCAAAATCAGTTACAGCTTCGCTTGGCAATAACGTTAACGTATACGTTTAAGCCTTGTGTTTATAAAAGCTTGAGGTCAATCGGCGTTTTACTTTTTTGACCGCCGATTTCGCGCATCAGCTTTGGTACTAAAAATCCTGGCAATGCGATAAGCATTTCGGCAATGATTTTGCGTGCCTGTGATTCGTTGATATCAAAATGACTCGCTCCTTCAACTTTATCAAGTAAATATAAATAATAAGGCAGTACGTCGGCATCAAATAACGCTTCGCTTAATGCGACTTGCGCTTCGCTGGTATCATTTACATCTTTTAATAGCACCGCTTGATTGAGCAATGTGACACCTACCTTTTTGAGTTTTTGCATTGCCACTTTAAAATCATCATCAATCTCGTTGCCATGGTTAATGTGATTAATAAACACAATTTTAAGTGGAGACTTTGCAAAACGTTCGCACAATTGGTCAGTAATGCGAGATGGGATCACCACCGGTAGGCGGCTATGAATTCGCATTCGTTTAATTTGTGGTAATTGTTCAAGCTCATCCATAAACCAACTAATTGCGTCGTCTTTGGCCATTAACGGATCACCACCACTTAAAATCACCTCGTTAATATTAGCATCCGATTTTATGTAATCGAGCGCTGCAATTAAGCTGCGTTTATTTAGCTGATTTTCTTGGTATGGAAAATGGCGACGAAAGCAATAACGGCAATTAACGGCGCAACCAGTTTTAAACATCACTAAAACTCGGGATTTATATTTATGTAATAATCCTGGTTGAGCGTTGTTTTGCTCTTTTAATGGATCTTTATCAAAACCTGTTTTAGCGATAAACTCTTGGTGGCGCGGCATGACTTGCAGCAGTAATGGGTCATTTATATCGCCATAACGCATTTTTTTGATAAAAGGCACAGGCACACGTACCGGGAAAAGAGCTCGTGCTTTGAGGTCTTTTTCGTCGGCCATGCTTGATAAACCTAGCATTTCTAGCAAGGTGCTTGGGCAAGTAACAACATTAGCTAATTCTTTTTGCCAGTTTATATGCAAATTTGCTTCATTTCTTTGTATCATTGGTAGGTAGATTACTCGAAATTATTAGATAGAGGAAACGATGGCGAATTATAGCACCAACGAGTTCAAGGGCGGCCTAAAAATTATGATGGACGGCGAGCCTTGCAGTATTTTAGAAAATGAAATGGTAAAACCTGGTAAAGGCCAAGCGTTTAACCGTGTTCGTATTCGTAAACTTATCTCTGGCAAAGTACTTGAAAAAACTTTTAAATCAGGTGAGTCAGTAGAGGGTGCTGATGTAATGGATACCGATCTTGCGTATCTTTACACTGATGGTGAATTTTGGCATTTCATGAATAACGAAACATTTGAACAAATCGCAGCTGATGAAAAAGCGCTTGGCGATGCTGGTAAATGGTTAGTTGAAAATGATGTATGTACTATTACTTTGTGGAACGGCAATCCAATAGCTGTTGCACCACCTAACTTTGTAGAGCTTGAGATCACTGAAACAGATCCTGGTCTTAAAGGCGACACAGCAGGTACTGGTGGTAAGCCAGCAACGCTAAGTACTGGTGCTGTTGTGCGTGTACCATTATTCGTACAAATCGGTGAAGTAATTAAAGTCGACACCCGTAACGGCGAATATGTAAGCCGTGTTAAGTAACTTTAATATAGCTTAATAAATCCCAGCTTAAGCTGGGATTTTTTTTGGAGAAAATATGTCAGCAGATCTTTGGCAACCAAGCGCACAAGTAAATACTTTGGCACAACGAGCCGCAATTTTACGCACTATTCGGGAATTCTTTTACCAACGCCACGTTATGGAAGTTGATACGCCTAGTTTAAGTGCAGCGAGTGTTACTGATGTTCATTTAGCGAGTTTTAAAACGCAGTTTATTGGCCCCGGTTTCGCTAAAGGCTTACCGCTTTACTTACAAACATCACCAGAATTTGCCATGAAGCGATTATTGGCAGCCGGCAGTGGTGCTATTTACCAAATTTGTAAGGCATTTCGTAACGAAGAGGCGGGCAGCCATCATAATCCTGAGTTTACTATGTTGGAATGGTATCGCCCTGGGTTTGATGAGTTTGCGCTGATGGATGAAATTGATGAATTAATGCAGCTTATCTTAAATGTTCCACCTGCAGAGCGTTTAACCTATCAAGATGCTTTTACCAAAGCATTAGGACTTGATCCGCTCAGTGCCACTATTGAACAGTTACAAACACTTGCCTGTGAACAGGGGTTTGCTGATATCGCTAAGCATGAAACCCACCGTGATACGTTACTACAATTATTATTTTGTATGAAAGTTGAGCCAACAATTGGCCAACAAAAACCTTGTTTTATTTATCATTTTCCTGCATCGCAAGCCGCACTGGCGAGTATTTGTGAGCATGATATTAGAGTCGCTGGGCGGTTTGAGCTTTATTATCAGAACATGGAGCTGGCGAATGGTTTTAATGAGCTCACCAATGCACAGGAGCAAGCTAAACGTTTTACTGAAGATAATGCATACCGCAAAGCGAATAACTTAACACAAGTGCCTATGGACACCCGTTTAATTGCCGCTCTTGAGCATGGTTTACCACAATGCGCAGGAGTAGCATTAGGGGTTGATAGGTTAGTGATGTTAGCAACGCAAAAAAACACGATAAAAGAAGTCATCGCGTTTGATGTAGGCAGGGCTTAAAAGGCTCAAGATTCAAGGTTAAGAAAAGGTAAAAGTAATCTAGCTTTTACCTTTTAACTTATCCCTTGAAACTCGTTTTTATAACTCGTAGATAAATGTGACGCCGGCAACCATTGGTTCGCCAAGCTGAGTGTATGTATGAGTTGCATACCCTTCGCGTGGGTCGTTACCAAATTCAAAACCACGTGTAGGTACTTCTTCATCAAACACGTTACGTGCCCAAGCGCGAATTGACCATTGCTCAGCCTCGTAACCAGCAGTTAAATTAACTAAATTAATGTTCGGTGCCTGCGAGTTGTGGCTATCTGAGAAGTAATAATTATCTTTACCTTCAATGCCGATTGTAGCAAATAACTCATCAGTAAAGTTATAGCGAGCCGTGAATGCATACTGGTATTTAGGCGCTTGTGATTGCTCGCGACCATCTTGATCTAGACCAGATTGAGCGACAAAGTCATTGATTTTAGTATGTAAATAACCAGCGCTACCGGTGAAAAATAAGTCATCAGTTAATTGGTAACTGCCTTCAATTTCAAGGCCGTAATTCTCTCCTGAGCTGGCGTTATCAATATAACCAGTAAACTTTTGGTCTTCCACTTTCCAGGCTTTTAACTGCATATCTTCGCGATACATATAAAAGGCCGCTAAGCGCAGAATAAATTTCTCATCTAAAGAGCTACCTTTAACGCCAAATTCACCACTCCATAGGTACTCTGGTGCGAAACTAGTGTGGTTTTTAAAGAAATCAGCATCAAGATTTAAACCGTCATCTTTCGCTTTGGCGAGTGCTTCTGAGTTAATCCCTCCTGCTTTGTAACCACGAGTTAGGCTGGTATAAATCATGGTACGGTCAATGACTTGATACTCAAGGGCAAGTTTACCACCGACCATCACATCATCAGTACTTTCAATAAAACCATTATTATCGGTGTAATCACCTTGGTATTGCTCAACGCGTAAGCCTGTTATTAAGGTGGTTTTATTACCAATCGGCGTTGCTAGTTGGCCGTAAATTGCGGTATTACTAGTTTCATAAGTTGAAGCGAATGGAGCTGCAAGCCAAGTGTATTGGCGTTCTAAATCAACATTACGGGCTTGATAATAAAGTCCCGTAACCCAGTTACCACCTTTGCCATTAAATTGCAGTTCAGCAGCCTGGTCTTGACGATCTCGAAAGTAGCTATCGGTTGAGCTATAACCATCGGGGTGCAGTCCTGCACCGCATAACTGCGGCTTATTAATATCGTTACATACCCAGTCTTCATCAAAGCTATAAACTAAATCACTATCAATACCTGATAAGTTTAAACTGACATCAAACCAATCAAAGCCAGTGTAGATGTTGGCAAGACCTATCGCGATACTTTCTTGGTTATCTTGGCCTGGGTTATCGGCTACACTATTACGGCTATTATCAAGCGTAAATGCATCGTAGCCGTTATTGATATCAATATAATGAACGCTTAATTCTGTGCGAAGGTGATCTGTAAGTTGGCTGTGTAGTTTAAAACGACTAACCAGTTCATCTTGCTGTTGTGTTGACTCGTTTAAATATAGGTTATCAACATAACCATCAGACTCACGTTGATAAATACTAGCGCGCACTGCGGTGCTGTCTGTAATACCAATACCTGCGGCAACACCGGCTTCATAACTGTTGTAGTTACCTGCGCCTAGCTGCACTTTGACGCTTGGATCAAAAGTTGGATCGGCTGATTCCATTTGGATCATACCAGCCATACCATCAGCACCAAAGCGAGTACCTTGCGGACCGCGATAAATCTCAACTTGGTTAACATCAAACAGTAATGAACTACCACCTAACCCTGAATAATTAATGCCATCAATCACTAAGCCAACAGAAGGGTTAATAGGGTCAACAAATTGTGAGCGTAAACCAACCCCACGAATTTGGATGTAACGGCCACGAGAAGCACCAGCGGTAAAATTTACGTTGGCAGCACTGGCAAGCATTTCGTCTAGAAAACTAGCGCCTCGGTCATTAATTTCGCGTTCGCTAAATAAACTGGCACTGGCACTAAGGGTTTGAATGCTTTCTTTTTGAAAGTCTCCGGTGACGAGTATTTTTTCAAGATCAGTATCTTCAGCAAAAGCTGGGGCGCTTATCAAAGGTAAAAGCGCGGCAGTAATTAAAGACAGGCGTAGTTTCATTCTATTACTTAACTCCATTTTAAGGACTTGCATGATAGCAACTATTCTCATTAAAGTCGTGATACCAGTTATATTTATGTGCTATAAACGCGCACAGTATACATAATAAGGAATACAAATATGACCTTTAAAGTTGACTTTAAAGTACGCGACTACGAATGCGATTTACAAGGCATTGTAAATAATAGTGTGTATTTTAATTACCTAGAGCATGCGCGCCATGAGTTTTTGCATGCGAATGGGGTTGATTTTGCTCAGCTTACTCGCGATAAAATTAATTTAGTCGTAATGCGTAGCGAGATGGATTACAAGCAATCACTAATGCCCGGCGATGAGTTTTATGTTGCTGTAGAGCCTGAGCGTATTAGTCGCTTAAAGTTTGGCTTTCGACAAACCGTGGTACGAAAGCATGATGAAAAAGTGATGTTAAAGGCACTGGTGATTGGCACCGCGGTGAATGATCTAGGTCGGCCATTTTTGCCCGAGCAAGTTGATCTACTATTTAAGTCTGAGTAATTTTCCGGTGCCACCTTTTTTACTATCTTAGAACATTTTTTTACATTAAAAACATGCATTATTAACGGTATAAACTGTTATTTATTGTTATCATGTTGCAATTGAGTTTTAGGTTAGTAATTACATGAAATTAGCAGCAATCCCGATGCTTATAATCGGTTTATGTATTGGCTGCTCATCGACAGGGACAGTCACCAGTGAGCAATTAAAATACACTAAGTGGCAACTATCACGGGTTGATGGTTTAGCGATCCCTGCATCATATTCAGCATCATTAAGTTTTATTGAAGCTCTGCAAGTCAATGGTTTTGCTGGTTGTAATAAATTTTTTGGTGAAGGTCAACTTGATGATAATCATTTAACGGTGAATAAATTAGGTATGACCCGTAAATCATGCGGAGATAAATTGGACGAGTTTGAACAGCAGTTTTTAAATGCGTTAAAGCAAGGTGTGCCACTGCAAATTCAAGATCAACAATTGGTTTTAAATGGCGAGCAAACATTTGCGTTTATTCCCGCAAGTTGATCTCTTGCAGGCTCGCAATATCTAACGTACACTCGTTAGCGAACAATATATAGAATTTTACTTGTCGGAGTGCCTTGAGTTTTTAACTTAAAGGCTGAGATCGCGAAAGCGGGATCCGTGAACCTGATCAGGCTAACACCTGCGTAGGGAACAAGCTGCCTAAAACGGGTGCTTGTGCGCCAGTTTTGGGCATAAGCACTGTGGCTGCCAAGGTTGGTAATGCTTTTTTGTAACACCAATCTACGATCCATGTAGCATTTGCTACTCTCTATTGCGTTGCTTTTTATCGCACAGCAGTATCTGACAAGACAACCCTTTTAGCAATGAGGTAAGTCATGTCAAACACATCAAATAAACCGTCTCGCCGCGAAACTCGTGCGGCTGCATCAGATTATATTTATAACCTTACTGGGCAACCATTTCCAAGCTCACACAAAGTTTATGTACAAGGTACGCAAGATAATGTGCGTGTTGGTATGCGTGAAATTACTTTGAGTGATACCTTTATCGGTGGCACCGATGAAAACCCAGTGTACGAATCAAATGCACCACTGCGTGTTTATGATACGTCAGGCCCATACACAGATCCTGATTTTACTCTAGATGTTCGTAAAGGGCTGGATAAGTACCGCGAACAGTGGATTGAAAGCCGTGGCGATACTGAAATTTTAGGCTCAGTCAGCTCGCAGTTTTCTCAGCAACGCATGGCCGATGAAGGCCTTGATCATATTCGCTTTGAGCATCTCCCAAAAATTCGCCGCGCTAAAGCCGGTAAAAATGTCACGCAAATGCATTATGCTCGCCAAGGTATTATCACACCGGAAATGGAATATGTCGCAATTCGTGAAAACATGGGCCGTGCGCAACTTCAAAAAGAGTTATTAGCACAGCAGCACCAAGGCGAGTCGTTTGGTGCGAGTATCCCTGAGTTTATTACTCCTGAATTTGTGCGTGATGAAATTGCCCGTGGTCGTGCGATTTTACCTAACAACATTAATCACCCAGAAACCGAGCCGATGATTGTAGGGCGCAATTTTTTAGTGAAAGTGAACGCTAATATTGGCAACTCATCAGTTAGCTCATCTATTGAAGAAGAAGTTGAAAAAATGGTCTGGTCAACCCGCTGGGGCGCTGACACAGTTATGGATTTATCAACGGGTCGTTATATTCATGAAACTCGTGAATGGGTAGTACGTAACTCACCAGTGCCAATTGGTACAGTGCCTATTTATCAAGCGCTTGAAAAAGTAAATGGGGTTGCCGAAGATCTAACGTGGGAAATTTTCCGCGATACTCTAATTGAACAAGCCGAGCAGGGGGTGGATTACTTTACTATTCACGCTGGGGTGTTATTACGCTACGTTCCAATGACGGCAAAACGTGTCACTGGGATTGTGTCGCGCGGCGGTTCAATTATGGCGAAATGGTGTTTAGCGCATCATAAAGAAAACTTCCTTTATACTCATTTTGAAGATATTTGTGAGATTTTGAAACAGTACGATGTATGTTTCTCATTAGGAGATGGCCTGCGTCCTGGTTCAATTGCAGATGCCAACGATGACGCGCAATTTAGTGAACTGCGTACGTTAGGTGAGCTGACCAAAATCGCGTGGAAACACGATGTACAAGTGTTTATTGAAGGCCCAGGGCATGTGCCAATGCATATGATCAAAGCCAATATGCAAGAGCAGCTTAAGCATTGCGACGAAGCACCTTTTTACACCCTTGGCCCGCTGACAACTGACATCGCCCCAGGCTATGACCATATCACCTCTGGTATTGGGGCTGCGCAAATTGCATGGTATGGCTGTGCAATGCTGTGTTATGTCACACCAAAAGAGCATTTAGGCTTACCAAATAAAGAAGACGTAAAAGAAGGGCTGATCACCTATAAAATTGCCGCTCATGCCGCCGATTTAGCCAAAGGTCATCCCGGAGCGCAAGAGCGTGATAATGCGTTATCAAAAGCGCGTTTTGAGTTCCGCTGGCATGACCAATTTAATATTGGTTTAGACCCTGTTCGTGCTCGTGAATACCATGACGAAACACTGCCACAAGAATCTGGCAAAGTAGCGCATTTTTGCTCTATGTGTGGGCCAAAATTCTGCTCAATGAAAATCACCCAAGAAGTAAGAGAATACGCTAAAGATCTAGAAGCCAGAGGCATAGATCCTAACAACGTAGGTGATGCTATTGAGATCAAAATGGTCGATGTTGAAGCCGAGATGCAAGCTAAATCAGCCGAATTTAAACAAAGCGGCTCAGAGATTTATCATAAAGCGGTTTAAAAACTAGTTAGCGAGTTAGAGAGTTGGCGAGTGAAAAGCTCGCTAACTTTACTCTTGTAGCTAGAAAACTGAATTAAGGATTCTCATGTCTTACAATATTGCGGTGGTGGGGTTTGGTTTAACGGGCCGTTTAACGGCGCTTGAGTTGAGTTTACAGCATCGGGTAACTGTTTATGAAGCGGGTGACGAACAAGCGCTTGATAGTGCAGGAAGAGTGGCAGCGGCGATGCTTGCACCACTGGCTGAATCTGTATTCTGCGAGCAAGACTTGGCCTTGATGGGGCTGGATTCAATAAAGCGTTGGCCGAGAATTTTAGCGCAACTTGATGAAGCGGTGTTTTTCCAACAGCAAGGCACACTTGTGGTTGCACACCAGCAAGATAAAGGTGACTTACAAAGTTTTATACTGCGTTTAAAGCCTTTAGCTGAACATCAAGGACATCAGTTAACAGGGGCACATATTGCTGAATTAGAGCCAGAGCTTACAGGGCGTTTTAACCAAGGTGTGTATTTACCTTGCGAAGGGCAAATTGATAATCAGGCTTTTTATCAAGCTAGTTTTAACACTCTAAGGCAGCGTAATGTGAGCTTTAAGTTTGCACAACAGGTTGATGTAACATCGCTAAATCTACAGCAATCGTTTGATTATATTATTGATTGCCGTGGCCTTGGCGCTAAAAGCGCAGCGTGTAAGCTACGCGGAGTGCGTGGTGAAGTAGTGCGTTTGTACGCCCCTGAGGTTAATTTAACGCGGCCAGTGCGGTTAATGCACCCGCGTTATCCTATTTATATTGCTCCGAAGCCAAATCATCAATACGTAATTGGCGCGACAGAAATTGAATCACAAGATAAGGGGGCTGCCACTGTGCGTTCGACTCTTGAGCTGTTGTCAGCAGCGTACACAGTACACAGTGGTTTTGCTGAGGCGCGAGTGTTGAATATTCAAACCGGCCTGCGTCCTGCATTTAGTGATAATCGCCCGCAGGTTTCCCAGCAGCAAAATGTGATCAGCATTAATGGCTTATATCGTCATGGTTATTTACTCGCACCGAGTTTAGTGGCCGATGCCATTGCACGGATAAAATAAGGCTTATTATGAAAGTAAGTATGAAAATAACAATTAATGGTCAACATTTTGAGTTAGCAGATAACGCCAATATAGCCCAAGGTTTGACGCAGTTTGCAGCAAAAGAGCCTTTTGCAGTGGCGCTTAATGGTCAATTTATACCGCGTAGTCAATGTGATACTACCTTACTTAACGAAGGCGATAGCATTGAATTACTGTCACCGATCCAAGGTGGCTAATATGAGTAGCGTAATATCAGATAGTTTCAGTATTTATGGTGAGCAGATCACTAGTCGGTTATTAATTGGCTCAGCACTTTATCCATCACCTGCGGTTATGGCCGATTCGATTGTTGCCTCTGGCGCGCAGATTGTTACTGTGTCATTACGACGTCAACAAAGTGCCGCCGCAGGAGATGACTTTTGGCAATTGATCAAAGATACGGGCTTAAAAATTCTACCCAATACTGCAGGCTGTCACAGTGTCAATGAAGCAATTACACTGGCACAAATGTGCCGCGAAGTGTTTGCTACCGATTGGATAAAACTTGAGTTGATTGGTGATGATTATAACCTGCAACCAGATCCATTTGCATTACTGGAAGCGACACAGATTTTATTAGCCGAAGGCTTTAAAGTATTACCTTATTGTACTGACGACTTAGTGTTATGTCAGCGTTTAGCTGATGCAGGGTGTGAAGTACTGATGCCGTGGGGAGCGCCTATTGGCACAGGTAAGGGCTTGTTAAATAAATATAACTTAAAAACTATTCGGGAGCGCTTACCCGATACCACATTGATTGTTGATGCTGGCCTTGGCTTACCATCACACGCCTGCCAAGCGCTTGAATTAGGTTATGATGCGGTGTTATTGAATTCGGCTATTGCAGGGGCGGGCTGCCCTGTTACCATGAGTCATGCATTTAAAGCAGCCGTTGATGCGGGTCGTTTTGCTTACCGAGCAAAGGCGATGCCAGAAAAAGACGTCGCTGCGCCATCTACGCCCACTATGGGTATGCCATTTTGGCATCAACAGTAATAAATGAAGTAAAAAATTAGGAAATACGTAACTATGAATCATGTTGTTTGGACAATTGCTGGCTCTGACTCTGGCGGTGGTGCAGGTATTCAGGCGGATATTAAAGCGATGCAAAGTTTTGGCGTCCATGGTTGTACAGCGATCACCGCATTGACTGCGCAAAACAGCCTAGGCGTTGAAGCACTTAACCCGATTTCAACCGATGTTATTGAGTCGCAATTACTCGCCCTTGAAAGCGACATGAAAGCCCGTGTTATTAAAATTGGTATGCTGGCCAATGTGCAGCAAATTCAATTGATCAGTGAGCATCTAAAACATTATAAAGCCACTTGGCCGGTTGCGCCTTTGGTTGTATATGATCCGGTGGCCATTGCTAGCAGTGGTGACTTACTGACAGAAGAAGATACCGTTAGCGCAATTAAAGAATGCTTATTGCCGCTGGTGGATGTGATCACCCCCAATACCCATGAAACGCAGTTGCTCACTGGGATATATTTAATTGGTCCCAGTGCTGTGATCGAGGCTGCGCAAAAGCTACAAAGTTGGGGCGCAAAAGCGGTACTGATCAAAGGTGGCCATTGGGATTATCCAAGCGGATATTGCATTGATTACTGCAGTGATGCCAGCTCTTATGGCAGCAATGAATATTGGCTTGGTAACGAAAAAATTCAAACGCCGCACTGCCATGGTACCGGTTGTAGTATGGCGTCAGTGATTGCAGCGTGTTTAGCGAAAGGTTACCCGCTTAAAGATGCCTTTATTTTAGCCAAAGCCTATATAAATCAAGGCTTAAAAGCTGCGGTTCGTTATGGTGAAGGAATTGGCCCTGTGGCACAAACGAGCTTTCCCGATAATCTTGATGATTACCCACAAGTCATTGAAGCGGGCAGTTGGCTGGGTGATGAGCTGGATTTTGAACAACCAAACGAATTTACTATGGCGGCAGGTTTTACTGAGTGTGAAAACAAACAGCTTGGTTTATATGCAGTGGTTGATAGTCTCGATTGGTTAGAAAAGTGTTTAGCGCAAGGCGTTAAAACTGTACAACTTAGAATGAAAAACGCCAGCGAAGAAGAGCTTGAACACGCTATTGCGGCGGCGGTCACACTTGGTAAAAAGTACTATGGCAATGTGTATATCAACGATCATTGGCAGCTGGCAATCAAACATGGCGCTTATGGTGTGCATTTAGGTCAAGAAGATTTACTTGAGGCTAATCTGGTGGCCATTAAAGAGTCGGGCATGCGTTTGGGGATTTCGACCCATGGTTTTTATGAAATGCTGCGCGCTCATAATTACCGCCCGAGTTATATGGCGTTTGGCGCTATTTACCCAACCACGACCAAAGATATGACAGGGCAAATTCAAGGGCTTGAAAAGTTAAAGCATTTTGTGCCGTTAATGAGTGATTACCCAACGGTAGCTATTGGTGGCATTGATTTAGCACGAGCGGGCGAGGTTGCTGCAACCGGTGTTGGCAGTGTAGCTGTTGTTAGGGCTATTAGTGAGGCCAGTGACTATCAACAGGCGATTGCCGATTTACAAATGGTTATTAATAGCAATGAGTGAGGCAATAAAAGGATCTTTATCTGACAAAGAGCAGTTACGTTACAGTCGTCATTTAATGCTTAAAGAAGTCGGCTTTGAAGGGCAATTAAAGCTCAAAGCCGCTCACGTTGTGGTAATTGGAGCGGGGGGGTTAGGCAGCCCCGCATTACTGTATTTAGCTGCGGCTGGCATTGGCGAATTAAGCTTGCTAGATGATGATAAGGTTGAGCTTTCAAATTTACAGCGCCAAGTGCTCTATAAAGTAAATCATTTAGGGCAAGATAAGGTCAGCGCTGCGGGCAAAGTATTAAGCAGCTTAAATAATCAAATCAAGATCAACACAGTAAGTGCAAAACTAACCACTGAAAATGCTGAACAAGTTTTTACTGGCGCAACCTTAGTACTTGATTGCAGCGATAACTTCAGCACTCGCTATGTAGTAAACCAGCAATGCTTGGCACTGGGTATTCCACTGGTGTCGGGGGCGGCAATAGCGAGTGAAGGGCAGTTGATGTGTTTCGATTTTCGCCAGCCACAGAGCCCTTGTTACGGGTGTATATTTGGAGCACAACCGCAACAGCAAGCGCTTAATTGCAGTAACGCGGGCGTGCTTAGTCCGTTGTTAGGTGTTATTGGCTCGATGCAAGCACTGTTGGCAGTTAATATCTTGCTGGGCCATCATCAAGGCAGTCAGTTTATTCGTTTTGATGGGCTAAGTTTAGCGCAGCAGCAGTTTAAATTAACTAAAGCGCCCGAATGTACTGAGTGTGCTGGGGAAAGAGCTTAAATAAAAAACGCGGCATGACTGCATTAGTCAGTCCGCGTTTTTAATTAAAATGAGTTATAACTTAATTATTAATTAGGTATTAATCATCAATCATCAATCATCAATCATCAATCATCAATTTTAGCAAACGGTGTGCCCATGCGAGTCACTGTGCCTGGTTTTTGATCATCAAAGATATCTGCTTTATTAGCACCCCAGGCTAAAATAACCGTGGAGCCTAATTTAAAGCGACCCATCTCTTCACCCTTTTTCAAGGTAATTGCATTTTCACCTGAGGTTTTGTAGTTCCAGCTAAATACATCTTTACCTGCTGGTGGTGTAACTGTACCTGCCCAAATAGTTTCGATACTGGCAACAATTGTTGCACCCACTAATACCATGGCAAGCGGGCCAATTTCAGTCTCAAAAATGGCTACTACGCGTTCGTTACGAGCGAATAGGTTAGGTACATTTTGCGCGGTAAGTGGGTTTACTGAAAATAAATCACCGGGGACGTAAATCATTTTACTCAAGGTGCCATCAATCGGCATATGAATACGATGATAATCTTTTGGCGCTAAGTAAATCGTTGCAAAGTCGCCGCCTAAAAAAGGCGCTGTATCTTGCTCTGAGCCGCCAAGTAAAGCTTGTAAGCTATAGTCATGTCCTTTGGCTTGAATAAGCTGGCCTTCAACAATTGGGCCTAGTTGACTGATGGCACCATCTACAGGATGAGTAATGATGTCATCTTCAGTGGTTAATGGCCGAACGCCTTCTTTTAAAGGACGAGTAAAAAACTCATTAAACGTTTTATAGTGAGCTGGGTCGCTATATTGCGCTTCATTCATATCAATTTTATATTGTTTAATAAACAATTTAATTAAAGTAGTTGTTAGTGCGCCTGCTTTAGCTGCAGCTAACTTGCCTACCATACGGGATACAAAATGTTTTGGCATTGCGTACTGCATTGCGATTTTGAATTTGTCTAAACTCACAAGTTTTTTCCTAAAAAATTATACGCGTGGAGCACGAGCACCCGCTCGGCCATCGGCCATTGTTTCTAAAATTCTATGGTAGCTATCAAAACGTAGCTGTGAAATATCACCATCATCGATTGCTTGGCGAATTATACAGCCCGGATCATTTAAATGCTTACAGTCTCTAAAGCGGCAACCGCCAATAAACTTGCGAAACTCTTTAAAGCACCAAGTAACGCGCTCTACATCTAAATGCCACAAGCCAAATTCACGAATACCAGGGGAATCAATTAAGTTACCGCCTGAAGGTAAGTGATGAAGTCGTGACACGGTTGTTGTGTGTTGGCCAAGGCCACTATTTTCAGAGACCTCTTTGGTCAGTATTTCAGCATCAGGTAAAACAGTGTTAACTAAAGTTGATTTACCCACACCACTTTGACCAACAAAAATACTATTTTTATCAATTAAGGTTTCTTTGAGTGCATCAATACCGTAACCGGTTTTATTACTGACTAGTAATACTTGATAATCAAGTGACCTATAAATATCCAGAATTTTATTGATGTTAGCAAGCCCAGGCTCATCAATTAAATCTATTTTATTGAGCACTAAAATAGGCTCAATGCCCATATCTTCGCAAGCAATTAAATAGCGGTCGATAATACTGGGGGTAAACTCTGGTAGTACCGCAGAGACCATCAAAATCTGGTCAATGTTGGCGGCTATGACTTTTACACCGTCGTAAAAATCAGGGCGAGTAAGTTGCGAGCGCCGTTCATGCATCGCTTCTATAACGCCAGCTAAATCACCTTCGCTGACTTTTGCGCGGCGAAATTGCACTTCGTCTCCGCAAACAATACCTTTAACGGTACGGCGAATATTGCAGCGCAAAACATCTCCGTTATCAGTTTCAATATCGGCATGTTGACCAAACCGACTGATCACCACGGCATTTTCAGGCGCACCTAAATTGTCAGTTTGCCATTGCTCAACCTTGTTAGTGGTTGGCGCAGAATCTGCATTAGACAAGCGTTTTTGGTGATTGGCCTTAATCCTACGGGATTGACCTTTACTTAATTTCTTCTGTTTTGCCACTTTTGGCCCATAACTTAGTTAAATGTCGTGCTTTTTGAAAAAAAAGCTTTAGGTCGACTGATGATACTAATATGATATATCTAAATGCGTTAGATCTAAAGGAAAGCACCGCAAGGTAATTATGTCTTTTCATAAATCAAATCTGATTTGGCTCGACCTCGAAATGACAGGTCTTGAACCAAGTACAGACAAAATACTCGAAATAGCCACGGTTGTCACCGACAGTGCGTTAAACATCTTGGCTGAAGGGCCAACTATTGCTATTCATCAAAGTGATGAATTGCTTGATGGTATGGATGAATGGTGTACTAAGCAACATGGTCAGTCAGGGTTAACTGCACGCTGTAAAGCGAGCACATTCACAGAGCAAGATGCTGTTGAACAAACTTTGGCATTTTTAAAGCAGTGGGTTCCTGCAGGCGCTTCGCCTATGTGTGGTAATTCAATAGGCCAAGATAGACGCTTTATGAATAAATATATGCGTGAACTGGAAGATTACTTCCACTATCGTAATTTAGACGTAAGCACTATCAAAGAACTAGCACGACGCTGGAAACCAGAAGTTTTAGCACAAGTGCACAAAAAAGGTTCACACCTTGCTCTTGATGATATCAAAGATTCCATCATGGAATTAAAAGTCTACCAAGAAAAATTCTTTAATTTGTAAAAAACACTTGCAAACACATCGGATTATTGTAGAATCCTGCCCCGCTTAAGACGATAACCCCCGCGGGGTTAGTGTGCTTGAGCAATTTGAATGCGGCACTAGCTCAGTTGCCAGAACGTTTACCGCGACTTGTCGCGGACCAACGGAAAAATTACTGACTATTTTGAATGCGGCACTAGCTCAGTTGCCAGAACGTTTACCGCGACTTGTCGCGCACCAACGGACAAATTACTGACAATTTTGAAATGCGGCACTAGCTCAGTTGGTAGAGCGCGACCTTGCCAAGGTCGAGGTCACGAGTTCGAGCCTCGTGTGCCGCTCCAATTTCTCACCAAAGAAATTGCAGCAAGTTTCAAATTAAAAGCTATAAACTTTTTTAGAACCTAGAAGCTAAAAATTATAATGCGGCACTAGCTCAGTTGCCAGAACGTTTTACCGCGACTTGCCGCGCATCAACGGACAAATTACTGACTATTTTGAAATGCGGCACTAGCTCAGTTGCCAGAACGTTTTACCGCGACTTGTCGCGCATCAACGGACAAATTACTGACTATTTTGAAATGCGGCACTAGCTCAGTTGGTAGAGCGCGACCTTGCCAAGGTCGAGGTCACGAGTTCGAGCCTCGTGTGCCGCTCCAATTTCTAACCAAAGAAATTGGAGTAATTTTAAAGTGAAAAATATTATGCGGTACTAGCTCAGTTGGTAGAGCGCGACCTTGCCAAGGTCGAGGTCACGAGTTCGAGCCTCGTGTACCGCTCCAATCTCTTTAAGCAATCTAAAATAAAATATGCCAAGGTCGCACTAAATCATAAGCAGTTCGAGCCTCGTGTACCGCTCCAATCTCTTAAAAATGAATACCCACCCAAATTTGATTGACAAGCAGTTATTGCTTAAAGCACATATCCAATTTATTTGGTACTTCAATTTAAATTAAATAGTTTTATTTAAACTTGCCCTTGCAGCGTTGCAATAATACGTCTTGCGCCGCCATGATCACGATGTTCGCCTAAGTAGATCCCTTGCCATGTACCAAGCTGTAAACGTCCTTGGCTAATTGGAATCGTTAGTTCGCAGCCTAAGGTACTCGTTTTTATATGCGCAGGCATATCATCATCACCTTCGTAATCATGACGATAATAAGGTTGGCGCTCGGGAACAAATTTATTGAAGTGACTTTCCATATCCATACGTACTGTCGGATCGGCATTTTCATTAATCGTTAAGCTGGCTGAAGTATGCTGTATGAAAAGGTGTAATAAGCCAATTTGGTAATCGGAAATCTCAGGGAGTTGGCTGAGTATTTCGCTATCAATAATATGAAAGCCTCGAGAGCGAGGCTTTAAAAGTAGTTGTTTTTGCAACCAGCTCATATTTTATCGAAACTAACTTCAATATTGGCATTACCGGCATCAGAGGTAAATGGGATTAATATTTTTGCCCCTTCACTTTTATGAGTTATGGTATGGCCTTTACCAGACACAACGATTGGTGTAGCCATATTAAAGTCATAGCCTTTTTCACCAAGTAGATTTTTTGCCCCACCAGTGACCATATTGGTAATTTCACCAACCATATCGGTTACTTCTTCATTGATCGAATCAGGGCGTTCACCTAGCATTCTTTCCATAATAGTCAAGGCAAGGCTCTCATCAAAAGTGATCGAAAATGAACCTTTAGTTTGCGGTCCTACCATGCCAATTAATCCCGAAACGTCGCCACAGGCAACTTCATCTTTTTTTATTTTCGGCTTACCCGGTTTTAGTTCGGTTTGCGCCATTGTGCTGAGCACATTTAATAAAGATGATAAAAAAGGATTGATGAACTCTACATTCATTATTGTTTATCCCTCGAATTTAGCAGTTTAACTGCGGTTATACGTTAAAGTGTAGTGAGTTATTTTAGCTCTGCACTTAATTATTCTTTACAATTTCCACATCTACCATGGGCTTCAATAGTTTGCCCCGATACGACGAAACCACTCTCAGCAGCAAGACTATTAAGTTCATGCGAAATCACGCTAGAGTGCAGCTCTTTGACAAAACCACAACTGTCGCATATCAACAGTTGTACAGGGTGGATATGATCAAAATGATGACACAACATAAATGCGTTAGTACTTTCAATTTTGTGAATAAAACCTAATTCAGCTAAAAAGTCTAAGGCACGGTAAATTGTGGCTGGTTTTGCTCCTGATTCAGTGAGTTTTAGTTGCTCTAATAAATCATAAGCGCCCACTCCGCCTTGCGCACTTGCTAATAGGCGAAATACTTTTTCACGAATTGGAGTGAATCGCGCACCGCGATTGTCACACACTTGTTTGGCTTTACTAACGAGTGATTCTATTTTCATCTTCTCTTATCCTTACGCTACCGTGTTATACTAACATACTGTATTGTAGTTGCAGCGTTTTTATTAGACAGTTTTATTCTAGGAAGGCTAACAATGAATGAATTATTAGCGGTATTTATTTTCTTTTTTGCGGTTATCGATCCAATCGGTACTGTGCCTGTTTTTATAGCCTTAACACGCGGAGATAGTGACAAATTCAAACGTAAAGTCGCGTTGAAAGCTGTTCTGGTGTCTGCTGGGGTATTATTGTTTTTTGTTGTCGCTGGGGAGCTGCTTTTAAATGCTATTAATATCCCCTTGTCAGCGTTTCAAATCGCAGGTGGTATCGTGTTATTGCTGTTCGCTTTGTCGATGATTTTTGGTGAAAGTAAACCAGAAATGGAAATTAAAAGTGTACGTGATAGCACTGAAACGGCCATTTTCCCTTTAGCTATCCCATCAATCGCCAGTCCAGGCGCGATGCTTGGCGCTGTTTTGATGACTCGTAATACTGAATACACGTGGGTTGAGCAGTTAATTACTTCATCAATGATGTTAGCTGTTCTTACTGTGGTACTTGTGCTTTTACTGTTGGCAACCCATGTTCACAAATTAATTGGTGATAGCGGTGCGAGTATCGTTAGCCGGATCATGGGTTTGATCCTTTCATCAGTTGCCGTGACAAATATACTCGACGGGATAGCCCATTATTTTGGCTTACAAGTATTCATATAAAGGCTGTGTAGCGCTGTTAAAAAACTATTGTCATATAAAATTTTGAATTATTGCTTAGAATTATCTAGATTAAATATAACGTAATAAAATTTAAGGAATGAAAAATGTTATTAAAAAAGATTATTTTATGCGGTTTTCTCGCTTTAGGATTAACGGCTTGCGTTGAACCGCCTCCAAGCGAAATGAAGGTTATTCAAGTTACTGACTATGATTTTAGTCATAATGACAATCATGCCGTTACCGTATATTTCGGTCATACGGGAGGAGATCATTACACCGTTACTTTATTACGAGACGAAATTAAAGAGGGAGTGTTTATTGAATCTTCCGCTAAAAATGCGCCTAATTTAGTGTTTGATGCCAGTTGGGCTGGTGAATATTATGTGCAGTCAGCTAAGCATGATACTCATTCATCTTTAAAAATACTTGAGCTAAATAGCGAAGCTAAAGTTGCTAAATTTGAAGTCGCAGCACGTTTGGTTAACCCCAAGCAAAAAAATGATTATATAAGCTTAGAAAAAACCACTATTACAGTGCAAGGCCAGCAATTTGATAATCTAACAAAATCGTTTTAAGTATATTATCTAAAGCGCAGCATACATTTTTGTTGCTGCGTTAAACAACTCAATCTCTGCTACCGACAAACAACAACTTGCTTACGATTGAAGCTCGGCTTTGATTTGTGTAAAATATAGCGCCTTCCAATGAGGGAATAACCCTTATACTTATATATCATCTGAGGATTTTACTTTGAATAGACGTTTTTCTGTGGCACCCATGCTCGATTGGACAGACCGCCATTGCCGTACTTTTCATCGTAAAATGACCAAGCATGCGGTGCTTTACACCGAAATGGTAACAACCGGTGCAATTTTATTTGGGCGTGGTGATTATCTACACTTTAATACACATGAAAACCCCGTTGCTTTGCAATTAGGTGGCTCTGATCCTGAAGCTTTGGCAAAGTGTGCAAAACTGGCTGCTGAACGTGGTTATGATGAAGTAAACCTAAATGTTGGTTGCCCTTCGGATCGAGTGCAAAATGGCCGCTTTGGTGCGTGTTTAATGGGCGAGCCGCAGCTTGTTGCTGATTGTATTGCAGCAATGAAGGCGGAGGTTACTATTCCTGTTACGGTGAAAACACGCATTGGTATTGATGAGCAGGATTCATATGAGTTTTTATGTGCGCTGCTCGAAGCGAGTCATAAGGTTGGCTGTGATGACTTTATTATTCACGCCCGTAAAGCATGGCTAAAGGGATTAAGTCCGAAAGAAAACCGTGAAGTTCCACCACTTGATTATCCGCGTGTTTATCAACTGAAAAAAGATTACCCACAGCTTGATTTAAGCTTAAATGGTGGGGTTAATACCATCGCTGATAGTGTTGCTCATTTAGCGCATCTTGATGGCGTTATGATCGGTCGTGAAGCGTATAGTAATCCATTTATATTAAGTGAAGTGGACGAGAAAATTTACGGTGATACTGCGTGTACATTATCGCGTCATGACGTGGTGCGTTCAATGTATGGTTATATTGAAGATGAAATGCGCCAAGGCGCTAACTTTTGGCATATAGCTCGCCATATGTTGGGTATTTTCCAAGGCCAACCAGGGGCGCGAGGATTTAGACGTCATTTATCTGAAAACGGCCATGGTAAGCAAGCAGATTTATCAGTGATGGATAAAGCATTAAGTTTTGTGCCTGAATAGCTTAAATTTTAATCTTGGAAGCCACTTTTTAGTGGCTTTTTTTGATCCTAAAATTTAGTCAAAATATCACTTTTTTAGTTAATTTAACGTATTTTAATTCAGCTAAACGTCACTTTTAAATTGATGTTATCTTTCTATCCTATTGTTATTTATTGTTTTAGTTGTTTTTCTAACGACATGGCATAAGTCTTGGAATCTCCTTGGTGTAATCACCCATAATCAACAGGAGAAAATCATGGGCCTAATGAATCGTGTTAATGATCTAATTCAATCAAACTTGGTCGCTGTGCTTGATAAGGCAGAGGATCCAGCAAAACTACTTAATTTACTTATTATCGAGATGCAACAAGCTCTGAATGAGTGTCGTACTACTACTGCAGCGATTTTGTGTGAAGAAAAAGCATTGAAACGCCAGCAAAGTGATAAGTTAACATCCATAGCACAATGGCAAGAAAAAGCCGAAATAGCCGTTAGTAAAGGCCGAGATGATTTAGCCACAGCCGCATTAAAAGAAAAGCAGCGTGTAGTCGCTGATATGGCAGCTGTTGAACCTGAGCTCGTTAAATTAACCGATTCATTGGCCAAGTTAGCTGACGATGCACAGCGTTTACAAGACAAACTTAGTGCTGCCAAAGCAAAGCGGCAGAGCTTAACTCAGGTGCATAGTGTTTTAAATGCACGAGTACGAGTTAATCAGCAGTTACATAGCGATAAAGTGGCACATGCACTGTCGCGTTTTGATGTGATTGAGCGCCGAGTTGAGTCAATTGAATCACAAGTGGAAGCATACGAAATGGCTGCAGCTAATCAATCAGACACGGCAACGCAAATTGATGCGCTTGTAAAAGACGAAGCCTTGGATAAAGAGCTTGCAGCACTTAAAGCTAAAGTAAAACAGTCGGCTTAGGAGTTATAAAAATGAATACATTTAATAACAATACTCAATGGTGTAAAGATCCATTAAATAAAAAAATATCGGGAGTATGTAGTGGCTTAGCGCGTCGGTTTGACTTTCCGATTTGGGCAACTCGATTAGCAACTATTGTACTGTTTATTCAGTTCCCACTGTTTATTGGTGCGGGTTATTTAATTGCACATTGTTGTTTAGACAACAAGGTTTATTAGGAGAGCGCCATGAAAATTATTGCACTGTGTCTACTAGCAGCATTGTTTATCGCTTCTAGTCCATTTGAGATAATGCAGTTTGACTCATGGCAGCTCCCTTTGTGGATTGCTGACTTGAGTTGGGTTGGCATTGAACTATTTGGTGCATTAGTCGCTGTGGTGGTCGTTATTGCCATTATTGCGCTGGTTAGTGTTGGTTTGATTGGCGCAGGTCTAATAATAGGAGTCGGCGTGATGCTGGCTTTGTTGTTTGGTTCTGTGATGATCGCATGGCCGCTACTGCTGATTGTTTTTCTGTGTTGGTTAGTCGCGGATAATAAAAAGGTGGCATAGCTTGCCACACAGAGGTTACCTTAAATGCTAATTTAGCTGACTATTTTTTCGCAAATATGCTAAATTTAGCACTTAAAGTGATTATTATAACAAGGATCGAAATGACTCTTAAGCCATTACTAACTATCTTCACAGCGGCTTTTTTAGCTGTAGGCCTATACTCTCCTGTGCTATTTGCCCATGCAGAGCATCAACATGATACAGCAAGTGATATTGTAGTTAGCAATGCCCAAGTAAGGATTTTTTTACCTGGCAGTCAATCCAGTGTTGGTTATTTAACGCTTGTTAATCATGGTGATGCAGCAGTGACATTAACTAAGGCTAGCCTTGAGGGCTTAGGACGAGTTGAAGTACATGAACATCAGCATGTTAATGGTATGATGAAAATGCAAAAAGTAGATGGGTTAGAGATCAAAGCACATCAACAGCTAGATTTTAAGCCAGGTAGTTATCATTTAATGGTTTTTGAACCAAAAGAGCCGTTAAAAATAGGGCAAGAACTCAAACTCACGCTATATTTTAGCAATGGAGATCGTGTATTTACTCAAGCTACCGTGGTTTCATTAGAAAGCCAAGTTGAGCAAGTATCACTATCTGAACAGCACCATACACATCACTAGGAGATTAAATGTCACAACATAAAGGGAAAATTATAGCAGGGCTAATATTAGTTTTTATTTTATTTTATGCCGTATCTGTGTATTGGAGTGTTGAGCCAAGCCGCGTAAATGTGATCACGCAAGCTAAACAGGATGCGCAGCAGCGTGGCGAAAAACTAGTAACAGGTTACACAACAACTACGGCTTTGATTAATGTTGCCAGCACATTATTGAATAAACCTGGTGGCTATTTATCAAATGATGTAATACCTCCGAGTATTCTTATGGATAATATGCCTGCTTGGGAATATGGCGCATTAGAAATGACGCGCGATTTGGCGCTATCAATGCGTAAAGACTTTAGCCGTTCTCAGTCGCAATCGACCGAACATGAAGCTCTAAAAAAAGCCCAGCCCCAATTTAATATTAGTTCAGAAGCATGGGCGTGGCCAAGTGCCGAGAGTGAATACCAAAAAGGCATTGATTTATTAATCGTGTATCGTACTCAAATAGCTGACCAAAACAGCCGTGACAGTCAGTTTTACGCGCGGGCAGACAACCTACGAGGCTGGTTAAAAGAAGCCGAAAAACGCCTTGGTAGTTTAAGTCAGCGGTTAAGTGCCAGCGTTGGTCAAGATCGGTTAAATACTGATTTAGCTGGTGACAAAGAAGCACACCAAGCGACTTATGCACCATTACAAAATCAGATAAAAACCTCTTGGTGGGAAATTGATGATGTGTTTTATGAATCACGCGGTGCAACTTGGGCTTTATTACATTTTTTGCAAGCTGTAGAATATGACTTTGCTGATGTATTAGAGAAAAAGAATGCACGTGTGAGCTTACAACAAATTATACGTGAGCTTGAAGCAACCCAAGAGACTGTTTGGAGTCCGGTGATTTTAAATGGTAATGGTTTTGGTTTTGTTGCTAATCACTCATTAGTAATGGCAAATTATATTTCACGAGCCAATGCGGCTCTTATTGAACTTAGCGAACTTTTAGCGCAAGGATAACACATGAAAAAGTACTGTTTAGCCGCTGCCCTTTCGATGGCATTTTTAGCTCCAGCGGCTCACGCTGACACTCTATTAGGTTTATATGTTGGTGTTGATGGCTGGCAATCTGATAATTCAGGTAGCTTTTCTGATAGCGGTAATATGCAAGACTTTAATTTTGAAGATGAAACCTTCATTAGCTACTACGCAGCGCTTGAGCATCCAATTCCATTAGTGCCAAATATTAAGTTAAAGTATACCGAGCTTGAGTTAAATGGTTTGGGAGATATTCCAAATGGCAGCTCATTTTCTTTTGGTGGTAGTGTCTTTGTTAGCGGCTCAAGTGTAAATGCTATCAGTGATTTTTCACATATGGACTATATTCTTTACTACGAAATTTTCGATAATGACTTGTTGTCTATCGACTTAGGTGTAAATGCTAAGCAGTTTGATGGAGAGATATCAGTTACAGGGAAAGTTCAGAATTCGGATGATGAAAAAACAGTAGTTGTTGATTTCTCAGGCTTTGTGCCATTAGTTTATGGTCGTGCTGAAGTAGGCTTACCGTTAACGGGTTTAAGCGTCTTCTTTGAAGGCAGCTTACTTGCTATCGATGATAGCAAAGTACAAGACTACCAAGCGGGTATTGCATGGGCTTTGCTTGATAACTTAGCGGTAGATTTAGATATCAAAGCGGGTTACCGTAAAATGACGCTAGAGCTTGATGATATTGATAATCTATATACTAATATTGATGCATCAGGTCCATTTGCCGGCATACAAATTCACTTCTAATTTGTGTGCTTTGGCGTGGTACCGTTATTTAATTGCGTGCCACGCTACTTCAAACTCTTCTTCAAGTGCACTGTTTAACAAGTGCTTATAGGCCTTATTAACTGGCGTGTTAATCAATTTTCTAAGTTCATCACCCGTTTGCGTAAATTTATAGTAACTGAGCACTAAATCGTTATTTTTTGGTTTGAGTGCAACCCGTTGGGTTAAAAATGTCAGATTCATTTCTTGGCCCGCCTTAAGTGCTGCGGATTCAATTTCTTTACGGTAGATTAGGCCGATATCCATCAAAGTTAATACATCAGGAAAGCTGATCCCAGCTTTACCTAAGTTAAACGACACTTTATTGCCTTTGCGTAGCAAATCAAATAGCGAAGGTTTTTTATAAAAGCCTAATAAAATTAAATGGCTATTATCTTTTTCATTATAGCCACAAATCGCGGTACATTTTTGTAGTGCATCCGCTTCGCGCTGGGTCATTTGCTTAAGTGTTTGTAAGCTTTTAATTGAAAATGTTCCCGGTGATACCGTTTCTCCCGCTAAAATTTTTGCCCACAGCTTTTGCATTGATTCGTTTGAAGTATCTTCACATAGTGCAATAAAGCGTTCGACCCAATCACTGTCAGGTTGCCCTTTACTAGTTACGTCAGGGCAAAAATCCATTGCCATGGCCATAATCGCTTCAATATTGTGTTGTTGTTTGATAAGGAGCAATTGTTGGCGATGTTGGGCTCTATTGAGTGTTGAGTTATCACTATTGACTTGATAGGGCAGTTTACTTTGCCCTTGTGGGCCATAACTATCATCACTGGTACTGGTAAGGCGAGTCGAACTGGTTTTACTCATCGAGTAACCTAGCTTAGTTTCAATTATATGAGCAAGGTTAATTTTTGCTTGGGCTGTTTGAATCGTCATCGATCTTCTCGCTGTGTGGGGCTATTTGCAGCTGTGCAGTAGTTTTTAAATTATTAAGTCCAAGTTTCACCGTATTTGCCAAAATATATTGGCTAAATAGCGCCAAGTAACCACCTAAAATTGAAGTAGTAACTTCGCCATCTAGTGAGCATGTCACTTGATTACCATTAGCTAGTGGTGAAAAAGAGACCACACCTGTAACAATATGCTCTTCATTAAAGAGAATATTAAAATTGATTTTAGTGCTGCTTATATTGGTAATCGTCATTTCACCAAATCCCCAGCTACTTTGCCAAAATTGATGAGCACCAACGCCAGAGCTCGGCTCTCCAAGCGTGAAAACAATACTCGGATCTACTTTTTGCCAAGGTGACCAGCTAGACCACTTGGTAAAATCACTAAGTAACGGGGTGATATCTGTTTGCGGAGCATGAATTTCAATGCTCTTTTGTACTTGGTATTGCTGTGGCAATAGCAGCCCAATTACCAAAAGAATTAAAGTAATCAGAAAAATAAATTTAGTAATTCTGGGTAAAATATTAATGGCTGTTCCTTAAATTATAAATTCCACTGTCGCACAGCAAGCTGCTGAATATCGACTATAATCTGTAAATCAATATTCATTAATCATCGACATTAATACTGTATCATAAGTTAAATAGTGATAACTTATTAGTCAATAACTGAATTGTCTCAATATTAAATGATGGCGCGTAATATTTGAATTTAAAGGATTTGGAATGACGTCAGAACACAATGATTTTTTGTTTTTTAACCATGAAGATGAGCCTCATGAAGAGGTTGTGCCCAAAGATTACTGGGATGTTCTGATTGTTGATGACGATCCTGAAATTCACACTGTAACAGAACTAGCACTCTCAGGCGTCGAGTTTTGGGGAAGAGCACTGCGTTTTCATCATGCTTATTCTGGCGCTGAAGCAGTTGAAGTGTTAGCTAATACTAATAATGTGTCGGTATTACTGTTAGATGTAGTCATGGAATCCGATGATGCGGGTTTAAAAGTAGTTAAAGAGGTACGTGATACGCTGAAAAATCATAACGTACGAATTATCTTACGAACGGGTCAGCCTGGATATGCGCCTGAAGAACAGGTGATCCGAGAATATGATATCAATGATTATAAAACTAAAACCGAACTTACCCGCAGTAAGCTAGTTACCTCGTTAGTTACAGCTATTCGCTCATACGAACAAGTTTGCCAACTTGAATATCAAAGCAAAGCGTTAAATAATATTCTGTTAGCCTCAAAGGCAATTTTAGGTTTTACCGACATTAAAGCATTTACTATGGCGGTGATTAAGCAGCTCTCGGTAATTTTAGATTGTGCGCCAAGGGGGGTTGTGTGTGGCAGTCTGGATGATAGTTATCAAGTTCAAGTGTTGGGTGGTTGCGCTGAGTTTAGTGCTTTTATTGGCCAAGGTGTAGAACAACTTGATGATGGGCGGATTATTTTGCAAGTGCAAAATTGTTTTGAGTTTGGCGAACATCAGCACACTGAGCACGACACTACGTTTTTATTGAAAAGTAAAAATCGTCAGGCTGCTATTTACTTAGAGTACGTTAGCCAACCAAGCTTAACACAATTGCAATTTGCTGAAATTTTCTTAACAAACGTCAGTGTAGGCTTAGATAACGTCAGACTTTTTAATAAACTCAGAGATGCAGCCTACAAAGATGTGTTAACAGGTCTTGCCAATAGAACTGATTTTATTGAACAAATTGAAAAGTATCATCGATTAAATAGTAACGAGTATCTATTTATTCTAATTGATGTCGCTCATTTTTCAGACATCAACAATGGTCTGGGTCAAGAAGTGGGTAATCACTTACTTACATCAATCGTTGAGCGACTCAAACAAGAATACCCAAACGCTAAATTACTGTCACGGATTGGTGCAGATGTATTTGGTTTTTTAATTGAGCGCGATGGATTTGATCTAAACGAATTAAGTGAAAATTTAAGCTTACCGTTTGCAGCAGCAGAGCATCTGTTACCGGTTAATTTTAAAATTGGTTTGTGCGAGCAACTGGACTTTCAAACCACCGGTATTGAAACACTTAAGCTTGCGTATATTGCACTCAATCACGCTAAAAAAGGTAATCAGGGGAATGCTGTTTGTTATACACCCGATATGGAAGAGCAAATGGCTTGGCGATTAGGGATTATTCGCCAGCTTCGCCAAGACTTTGAAAATAATAAATTGGAAGTATGGTATCAACCGCAATTGGCGTTTAGTGATTTGTCATTAAAAGGCTGTGAAGCATTACTACGTTGGCCATCGGGACAAGGTAACTATATTTCTCCTGCGATTTTTGTACCACTTGCTGAAGATGCCGGGCTAATTGTTGAGATTGGTCAATGGGTATTGGAGCAGGCTTGTCAGCAGCAAAAACGTCTTGAGGTTCAAGGTGTTGAAATTTGTATTGCGGTCAATGTGTCGGTACCGCAATTTAAGGTAAAAGGCTACGCACAACAAGTCAAAGATACTTTGCGAAAATATCAGGTAAACCCAAAAAATATTGAATTAGAAGTTACCGAAAGTGTGGTGATGGATGATCTCTCGATGGTGATTGAAACACTGCAAGATCTAAAAGAGTTTGGTATTGAAGTGGCGATAGATGATTTTGGTACTGGTTTTTCATCACTGAGTTATTTGCAAAAGTTACCGTTGGATAGGTTGAAAATAGATCGTGCATTTGTCAAAGACTTACCCGAAAAAGACAGCGGCGCAATTGCCAAGCTGGTTATAGCTCTTGGCGCGCAGCTCGGATTAAAAACGATTGCAGAAGGTGTTGAAACACAAGCACAAGCTGATTTTCTTAAGCAATTGGGTTGTGATGAAGTGCAAGGTTTTATGTACGCTAAACCGATGCCTGAAGTTGAGCTTATTCAATATATTGAAAGTAAAAAATAATATTATGTTTGATGCCAGTGTAAATAGCTAATATCGCTTGGTGATTAATTCGGGTATACTCTGCGACCTTTTTTAAAGCAATTGGTTACTTTATATGAGCGCACTTAAAGCCAAGCGAGCGTTATTCTCATACCCTAAATATTGGGCTGAGTGTTACGGCACAGCACCATTTTTACCAACTACACGCGAAGAGATGGATGCCCTTGGCTGGGATAGCTGCGATATCATCATTATCAGTGGTGATGCTTATGTAGATCACCCCAGCTTTGGTATGGCGGTAATTGGTCGTGTACTTGAAGCACAAGGTTTTAGGGTCGGTATTATCGCTCAGCCAGAATGGGATTCGAAAGATGCCTTTATGGCTCTTGGTAAGCCTAACTTATTTTTTGGTGTGACTGCCGGTAACATGGACTCGATGATCAACCGCTATACGGCTGAAAAGCGTATGCGCCATGATGATGCCTACACGCCCGGTAATGTGGGTGGCAAGCGTCCTGATCGTGCGGTGATGATTTACTCACAACGATGCCGCGAAGCCTACAAAGGTGTGCCAATTGTAATAGGTGGTATCGAAGCCAGCTTACGTCGAATTGCCCATTATGATTACTGGCAAGAAAAAGTTCGCCGTAGTATTTTATTTGATGCCAAAGCCGATATTCTTATTTACGGTAATGCTGAGCGACCATTAATAGAAGTTGCTCATCGTATTGCCGCCGGCGAAACGATGGATACCATTCAAGATATCCGTGGTACGGCGGTTATTCGTAAAGAGCCATTACCGGGCTGGCGTGGTAGTGATTCCACCGCGATTGATAAAATTGGTAAAATTGACCCAATTCCAAACCCATATGGTGCGGATGATGTGGGTTGTAGCAAAAGCGAATTTAAAAAAGCGGGTATTGATTTACAAGCTGAAGCGGCAAAACCAATTACCATTCAGCCAGCGCGTCCTAAACCTTGGGAAAAAACCTACGTTAAGCTACCTGCGTTTGAGCAAGTGAGTGTTAATAAACCACTGTACGCTCATGCATCACGTATTTTACATCAAGAAACGAACCCAGGTTGTGCTCGAGCGTTATTCCAACGCCATGGCGATCGCTCTATTTGGGTTAACCCACCTGCGTATCCGCTTGAAACACATGAAATGGATGCGGTGTTTGGATTGCCTTATCAGCGAGTTCCGCATCCAAGTTATGGTACTGCAAAAATCCCCGCTTACGACATGATCAAAACCTCAGTTAATATTATGCGAGGTTGTTTTGGTGGCTGTAGTTTCTGTTCAATTACTGAGCATGAAGGACGGATAATTCAAAGTCGTTCACAAGAATCGATTATTGAAGAAATCGAACAAATTCGTGACAAAGTACCAGGGTTTACTGGGGTTATTTCGGACCTTGGTGGGCCAACTGCAAACATGTATAAACTGCGTTGTAAGAGCAAAAAAGCTGAGAGTACCTGCCGACGTTTATCGTGTGTATATCCTGATATTTGTAAGCATATGGATACCGACCATACACCGACTATCGAGTTGTATAAAAAGGCTCGTGAAGTTAAGGGTATTAAAAAAATCCTAATAGCCTCTGGTGTTCGCTACGATTTAGCTGTGCAAGACCCTCGTTACGTCAAAGAACTCGTAACCCATCATGTTGGTGGTTATTTAAAAATTGCGCCTGAGCATACCGAAGACGGGCCATTATCTAAGATGATGAAACCAGGCATGGGCGCATATGATCAGTTTAAAGAGCTTTTTGATAAATATTCAAAAGAAGCAGGGAAAAAGCAGTACCTGATCCCTTATTTTATTTCTGCGCATCCTGGCACTAAAGACGAAGACATGGTGAACATGGCGTTGTGGTTAAAGTCGAATGATTTTAAACTAGATCAAGTGCAAAATTTTTATCCGTCACCAATGGCTAATGCCACCACTATTTATCACACTGGGATGAACTCGCTGCGTAATATTAAAAATAATACTGAGCAAGTACCGGTACCAAAAGGCGCGCGTCAACGTCGTTTACATAAAGCGATATTGCGTTATCACGATCCAGCAGGTTGGCCGATGATCCGTGAAGCACTGCGTAGTATGGGCAAAGCTAAGTTGATTGGTAAAGGTCCAAACTGCTTAGTGCCAGAAGAAACCCGTGACGAAAAATCGCTTAAAGCAGGTAAAGGCGGGCGTCCAGCGCTTAGTCGTCACACCGGATTTAGCCAGTTTAAAAAAGCCAATACCAAACCTAAGGTTGGCGGTAATCGTCAGCGGGCTAGGTAGTTTTAGGTAAATAAAAAACGCCCAGCATTTGCTGGGCGTTTTAGTTTATGGCTGCTTATTCTTCAGCTTATTCTTCAATGAAAGCTTCGCCTTCGGTCATCCACTTAGCGGCAGGCTTGCCTTTTAAGTAGTGATCAAAGTACTGCATCATCCGAATTGAAAAATCCACTTGGTTAGGGAATTTCTTTAAGTGGTGTGGTTCACCTTCATACTGCAAAAACGTCGCATCTTTGCCTGCACGGCGCAGCGCTAAATAATACTGTACGCCTTCGTGCCATGGTACAGCATCATCTTTATCACCAAACATAATTAAGATTGGTGTATTTACTTTATCAGCGAAGAATACCGGTGAGTTTTCGATGTAAAGCTCTGGCGCTTCAAACAAGGTTTTACCGATACGGCTTTGCCCAGTTTCATATTGGAACTGACGCGCTAATCCAGATTTTAAGCGAATACCGCTGTAAGCGCTGGTCATGTTTGACACGGGCGCACCCGATACTACCGCTTTGAACATATCAGTTTGGGTGATCATAAAGGCACTTTGATAGCCCGCCCATGAATGCCCTTGTAAGCCAATTTTATCAGGGTCAGCGATACCTAAATCAATCAGCTTTTGGGTGGCGTTGATCATGGTTTGCGTTGATGATTTACCTGGGTGACCAATTTCAAAGCGAATATCAGGTAAGAAAATCGCATAGCCATTTGAGGTAAACATTGGGAAGTTAGGACGGTGGTTTAATTCCATTTTAGGGAAATCAAACATGCGTTGACTCATATAACGGTAAAAGTACACCACCACTGGCACTTTATCGCCCTTTTTATAGCCTGCAGGCTTTATCAATACGCCTTGCAAGTCTTCGCCATCGAAGCCTTTATAGCTAATTAGCTCCGGTTTTTGCCCCCACGCAAAGTCGTTAACTTGTGGGTTTAAGTTAGTAACGCGTTGTGGCTTTTTAAAGCTAAAATCAGCTTGATAAAAATCAGGGAACTGCTGATAAGTTTGCTCAGTGAATAGGTATTTATCGGCATATTTAGCTTTTTTTACCACGTCAAAACGTTTTTTACCGCTTAATACTTTGCTGATCGAGTTATCAGCAAGATTGAGTTTTGCTATTTCAGTTTGCTTTTGCTGTAAGTTTGTAGCACTTAGCAACAATGTATCGTCTTTTTTAAAGCCAACTTGGTCTTTATCAAGTTTGATGACTCGATATTGCGTGTTGTTTTCTTTGCCTTGTGTAAGGCGTGTGGCTTTGAGGGTTTTAACGTCAAATGCCCAGATATCGTATTTGCTATATACCAGCACTTGGCTGCTATCAGTTAACCAACCGGCAAAACCATAACCCGGTTGAGTTGAAGGGTAATCGTGCTGATCATCAGCGAACGTTGCTTTAATCGCTGTTGTTAAGGTACTGACTTTATTGTTACCTAAGTCTTTGAGTTGCACTTGGCTATTTTCAAAGTAAGCAGCAAATTGTCCACTGGGTGATAGGCTGGGCCTAAACGGGTAATCACTGATAATTGCTTTACGCTCACCATTTTGCACATTGACTGCATAGTAGTCAGCAAAAAAACCGCCATACATAATACGTTTAAGATAAGGTAAATTTGAAGAACCAAGTAACGCAGTGCGATTGTTGGTATTGAGTGCCACATCTGGCATGTCAGTGTTACTTAGTTGCGCAACTTGTTTGCCATTAAGATGGTAAACGGCTTGATAATGGCGGTTTTTATTGATTTCTTTCCATTGTTGCTCTTCGCGGGGTTTAATTTCGGCATCGTTGTTATGCCAAACATTAAGGCCTTTTTGGTCGCGTATCGTATCGTAATCAAATAACGAGGCTTGATCTGTGTATTTCTTTTCTTTAATTTTTGCCGCTAACTTAGGGTGATTTTCAAAGTACAAGCGTTCACCGTCTTCAGACCAGCTCAATTTTGCTGTTTTACCAATAGTCCAATCTTTTTCAGGAGCAGCAATATTTGTAAGCTGTTCGTTTTGCCACAGTTTTAGCTGATGATCGCGACGGCGCATATCGTCATTTACATAATTACCCAGTGTAAATGCGGCAATATTCTTAGTTGGATGCCACACTATTTTGTTTGCAACAACGCCTGGTTCATCAATTAATACACTCGTATCAAATGTTTGGTTTAATGTAATTAATGCTACTTGGTTATCGTTACCGTCAGGATAGCTTTGGCTGACAAGAAGCTCGCTGCCAAATGTATTGATTGCGTAACTAAATACGCTATTTACTGTATGAGTTGTTTTGTCTTTTAAATTTACAACAATGAGCTCAAACGCTTTATCTTTTTTATCAGGTTTGATTTCACTGGTTTTAGCGGTGTTTTTTGTGTCATCAATATCTTTACTATCAGCGTCTTTATCTGCTTTTTCATCAAAGCGATAAGCTAACCAGTTACCATCATCAGAGAGCTGGTAATCTTTTACGTTCTCAAAAACTTGTTGTTCCCCCGTTATTGTATTAACGAGTACTAGATTGTTTTTTAAGGTGTCTTTCTTTTTTGTGGTTTCTTTTTCAAGCAAAGTAGGGACTTGGGTGAATGCTACCCAGTTAGCTGCTTTGTTGATCTGAGGTTTAGTGCCGCGCTCAATTTCTGCAAGTAATTTATTATTGTTTAAGGTATAGACTTGGCCTGTTGCATCGCCACGGTATGGGGTTGCACTAAAGCTCAGTACTTCACCATTTTCAGATAATTGCGTTGTTTTAGCTGCTTTGAAATCGAATACATCTTTAAATTGTAGCGGCTCTTTTGCGGATGCCATGGCACTGCCAAGGCTTGCAACCAGTGCTACGCTGAGTAGGGAAAGTTGTGCTTTCATTGTTACTTCTCGTTTTGTTTCATCTGCATCATCATAACGAGTTTGTTCAACAATTCGAGTAGAAACGATAAGCGGTCGAAAATAAAGGTTGAAAGTAACATTTATAAAAAAACCTTGTAGGAAAACCGACAAGGTTGATAATTTTAGGAGCTAGGAGTTAAAGCCATATTTTTTGTAATTCTAACCACTGTTTTTCAAATTGCGCGCTAGGTTTTGCTTTAAAGTCACTGCGGACAAATTGGTTCATCTTGCCTTCAATGTAGGCAAGTAAAAAGTTGGCAATGGTTAACTCATCACTTTGAAAGGTTTTACCTTCGCGAAGTTTACGCTCGCGTAGTACTTGTTTTAGTTGTGTTTCAAGCTTTTCAAACAAGCTTTGTACACGCTCACGCAAGCGTTCTTGTTCACCTTGCAAGGCGTCGCCGGTCAAAATACGAGTGATCCCCGGATTTTTCTCAGCAAATGCCAGTAGTAGCAATAAAATATTATAGATACGGCTTTGAGTTTCTTTTTCGTTTTCAAGAATGAGATTTATGCGCGACAACAAAGTGTCTTCAATAAACTCTATTAAGCCTTCAAACATCCGTGCTTTACTCGGGAAATGACGATAAAGCGCAGCTTCAGAAACGCCTACCTCAGCAGCTAATTTTGCTGTGGTGATACGTTGACCTAGGCTGGTTTCTAACATTTGTGCGAGTGCTTGTAGTATTTGCTCTTTGCGATTACTTCTTTTTGTCGCAGGCATGAACATTCCTTTCTTTATAATTATTTACTTAGCTTTTGGCGGCTACTTATCACTCACTTTTTGAGCAAGCGATAAGGGCTATGTTAATGTTTTATTCAGTTTCTTTCCAGCCTTTTTACAATCGTTTAGCAAGCTCACTCATTACACTCAGTGCTAATGCGCTTTTGGTATCGACGGGCAGTTCTTTTTGTTCATTATGCCAGAACAGTGTTAAAGCATTATGATCTGAATTAAAACCAAGGCCCGTTTGTGATACATCGTTAGCGCAGATCATATCGAGGTTTTTATTGCTGAGTTTGCCTTTCGCATAGCTTGCGACATCTTGAGTTTCTGCGGCAAAGCCAACTGTATATGGGCGACCCTCTGTAAGGCTAGCAACTGCGGCAATTACATCTGGATTTTTAACTAAAGTGAGAGTCAGTTCATCGCCTTGTTTTTTCATTTTTTGCTCGGCTATCGCTGCGGCGCGATAATCGGCAACCGCGGCGCAACCAATAAAAGCATCCGATTTGGGAGCAAAAATAAGTGATTGTTCAAGTAGTTGCTCAGCGGTCTCAATGTTTATTAGGTTTACACCTGGTGGTGGCGCAATTGTTACCGGACCTGAAATCAGGTTAACCGTTGCACCTAAACTAACTGCCGCATGTGCAAGCCCAAAGCCCATTTTCCCAGAGCTGTGATTTGATATAAAACGCACCGGATCAAGTGGCTCACGAGTTGGCCCTGCGGTGATTGTAATTGTTTTACCAGCTAGTAGTTGCGGTTGCGAAGGTTGCGTGCATAGTGCCACTAACTGATGTGGTTCAAGCATTCGCCCTGCACCTACATCACCACATGCTTGTTCACCCTTACCTGGGCCCCAAATTGCAATGCCACGCTGTTTTAAAGTTGCTAGGTTAGCTTGAGTTGCTGGGTGGGCATACATTTGTTGATTCATTGCAGGCGCCACTGCTACTTTTGCGGGGGTTGCCAGCAATAGAGTGGTGAGTAAATCATCTGCAATGCCGACTGCCATTTTTGCGATGATATTAGATGTGGCAGGAGCGACTAATATTAAATCAGCCCATTTAGCAAATTCAATATGGCCCATAGCGGCTTCAGCAGATGGATCGAGCAAAGAGTCTGAGACCATTTCACCACTTACGGCCTGCATGGTAAGCGGAGTAATAAAGTGCTTAGCTGACTCAGTCATCACCACTTTGACATCACAACCATGATCTTTTAAACGTCTAACAAGTTCGGCGCATTTGTAGGCGGCAATACCACCGCTGATACCAAGTACAATTTTTTTATTTACTAATTCTGTCGCTAAATTGGTCATTAACTTTGTCATACTCTGATAAAACTGTTTGTCGATATGCGCTAACGATAGCAAATCTTTGCCTTGGGGACGAAGTTTTAATATGGAATTTATTCGCAGTTTTACAGGCGAAATTTTATTTTTGCATTACAGTTAAATTATAAATCATTTTTCAGGGACGAAATAATGCAGCTCACCTCTTTACCAAGTAGCCAGCGACCACGCGAAAAGTTATTGGCGAAAGGGGCTAAGTCGTTAAGCGATGCCGAGTTATTAGCGATATTTTTGCGAACGGGTTTGCCGGGCATGAATGTAGTTGAGTTAGCACAACATTTAATGACACAAAATCAAACACTGCATAACTTATTTAATGCATCAATCGATGATTTTTGTGCACAAAAAGGGCTGGGCACAGCAAAATTTGTGCAACTTCAAGCAGTACTGGAGTTGAGTCGTCGTTATATGATGGAGCAATGCCAGCGCGAAGCAGTATTTAATTCACCGCAATCAGTATATGACTATTTAACGATTGAGCTGCGAGGCTTGCAGCAAGAAGTGTTTATGGTGTTGTATTTAGATAGTCAGAATCGCTTAATTAAAGAAGAAACACTTTTTTATGGCACTATTAATGCGGCATCTGTTTACCCAAGAGAAGTCGTCAAAGCGGCTTTAAAAAATAACGCTGCGGCACTTATTCTGGCTCATAATCATCCATCAGGTATTGCTGAACCAAGCCAAGCTGATAAATTAATTACCACTAAATTGCAGCAAGCTTTGCAATTAGTCGATATAAATATTTTAGATCACATCGTTGTTGGGGGAGATAATTGTGTTTCGTTTGCAGAACGAGGCTTGATTTAAGCGTATTCAAATCACTAAGCGTGTTAAAAATGAGCGGTTTAGTGCTTATTTGCAAATTAGTTTAATTTAAATGCAGTTTTTACTTTCCCTAAGGGCATTCGATCTTTATAATTAGCCGCTATCAAATTTACACATGAGCTGGTTGGATTAGATCAATCACTTGATCTTTGCCTGTATAAGCTGTATAAAGAGCGCCCTTCGATTTATCCCTGGGGCACAAAATACATAGCCTAGGGGACAAATTAAGCTCGAGCGAAGTTATTGGAGATATATAGACATGTCTAAAGTATGTCAAGTTACAGGTAAGCGTCCTGCGGTTGGTAATCACCGTTCACACGCGAGAAACGCGACTAGACGTCGTTTCCTACCTAACCTACAAACACACCGTTTTTGGGTTGAAAGTGAAAAACGTTTTGTAACATTACGCACTACTACTAAAGGTATGCGTATTATCGATAAAAAAGGCATCGACACGGTTCTTACTGAAATCCGTGCTCGCGGCGTAAAAGTTTAAGGACCTGAGTCATGCGTGATAAGATCCGTTTAGTTTCTACAGCTGGTACTGGTTTTTTCTACACTACCGACAAGAACAAGCGTAACATGCCGGAAAAAATGGAAATCAAAAAGTTTGATCCAAAAATCCGTAAACATGTTCTTTTCAAAGAAGCTAAAATCAAGTAATTTTAGTTTTCTATGAATATCAAAAACCCAGCTTAGGCTGGGTTTTTTGTTTTTCAAATGCGTAGTTTTTCCGTTCTCGAATCACAGATTATACCAATCGTTTTAAGTTACTGACCATTTATAGCGACAGAAAAATACAGTGATAACAAGGCAGAAATTTTGACATGTAGTTGTTCTACATGAAAAATTACTAACGCAGTTAGCGCTTTATTTAGCGCGCTAGAATAGTTAAATATTTAAGTCGATAGGTATTATTCGTTTATATCATCGTCGACTAATTTTAAAAATGTGTCATAACAGGTAACATGTGCGTTGTTATCGTTGATGCAAACTAAATTTCGGCCGTGATGTTTAGCAAAGTAGAGTGCCTTATCAGCTCGCTCTAATACTTTTAAAACGCTATCATTACTCTTTTGTATAGCGGTTACCCCAAGGCTGATAGTGATAGGCATATTGGCAACTGTATTTGAGCTAATTAAACTCCTTAATTCATTCGCTTGCTTTGCTGCATCCAACAAAGCAGTGTTGAGTAATATTATTACAAACTCTTCACCACCCCAACGAGCGATTAACGCTTACTCACCTATTTTTTGCTGCAACAGATGGGCAAACTCTTTTAGTACTTTATCGCCAACTAAATGCCCGTGGGTATCATTAATTTTTTTGAAATAGTCTATATCACACATAAGTAAACAATGAGATGTTTGAGAGTGCTCGCTTTTAGTTATTAATGCCGATAACTCTGCATCAAATTTTTGTCTGTTATATAACTCAGTCAACTTGTCTGTTTCTGCTAACTTTTTAATTTCGTCATTAAGGTTAGATAAGTTTTGATACGCTAACGAACGTGTTTTTTCGTAAAATCTAAAAATTAGAATATGAGCGATACTGACTTCGATAGTGTTAAATAATGATCCTAACCCTATGGTTATTGTTTGTTGTTGCTGTGTATAAATTAAGTATGCACAAATAGAGAATGCAATTGCGCTGATGATGCTTCCCCGTTTTCTGCCTATTAAAAAAAATGCAATAGGGGGGATAAGCGTAGCCCATAATATTGAGAATGGATTTCCGCCTACCGAAATTATAAATAATATAGCTAAGCTGCTAGCCATTAATGTAACAGCCCATGCGGTTACATTAACGTTGCCAGATTTGTAAAACCAGAAATAAATAGTTAATGAGATAACAAGTCCTAAACAGTCAATTAAGGCAAGGTCTAATTGCTCGAAATAGAAAACATTGAGTACTGTTAAAATGAAAAAGTAAGCTGTTGAAAATAATAAAAAATGGGCGATTAAACGTGCTCGCCAAAAATCTTTGTGATCCTTTGCAAATTGCGGAGACTTACTGTACCAAAACCCTAACATAAATGAATATTACCTAATTATTTATGATGTTAAGTATTACTTATTTGCAGAGTCCTGTGTAGCACAAATATTAACTGATAAGTTTTAGGTATAAAAAAACCTTGCAGGAAAAACCCACAAGGTTAATATTTTTAGCACCTAGCACCTAGCACCTAGCACGTTAAAGCTTTGCAAATGCATCTTGCAGTGGTGGTACTACTTGCTTTTTACGGCTCAGTACGCCGTCTAGCCATGCTTTTCCGTCTTTGGGCGTTACACCATAAGCAGTTTCAACTAGTGTTGCATCGTCAGATACGATCAGCATTTGTGAGCCTTCTTTCATGATGTCGGTAAGTAATAAGAATACCGAGTGGCGTCCACCTTCTTCTTTAAGCTTAGCAATATCAGCTTCAAGGTCTGCTTTAATATCATCAAATACCGCTAGATCGATAACTTCTAATTGACCAATACCAACTAGTTTACCGTTCATGTTGAAGTCTTTAAAATCACGCATTACTAAATCACGCGCTGGAGTATTCTCAACCGCTGACTTAACACGGAACATATCCATGCCTAATTCTTTAAAGTCTTCGATGCCGGCAATTTCAGCAAGCGCTTCAACACATTTAATATCAGCTGTGGTGCAGGTTGGTGATTTGAAAATAACCGTATCACTTAAAATTGCACACATCATGATGCCTGCAATGTCTTTTGGAATTTCAACATTGTAGAAGTCATACATCATTTTAATGATAGTGTTTGAGCAGCCAACAGGGCGGATCCAGCATTCAAGAGGTGTAGAGCTGGTTAAATCGCCTAGTTTATGGTGATCAACAACGCCAACAACGCGAGCTTGATCGATATCATCAGGTGCTTGCGTTTTTTCGGTATGGTCAACGATGTAAACATCTTCACCGGCATAACTTAATTTTAGCTCTGGTGCTTCAAAGCCGAATTTATCAAGAATAAACTGCGTTTCAGGTGATATTTCACCAAGACGAGTTGGAATTGCTGGTTCTTCGATTTGGTTTTTCAAATATGCGAGTGCGATTGCACCACAAATAGAATCTGAATCTGGGATTTTATGACCCACTACATACATTGACATGACGGAACTCCTTAAATTTTGCCGTATTTTAGCAAAGTAATTTAACTTTGACACATTCGCGTTGGTGATTTTTTGTAATATTCAGTCTTAACAGTAGTTAAAAAATTCAACTGCCATTTTTATATGTTTTTGGTTACACTTTAACTAATTGAATCTTTTAGGAAGAACTCAAATGCAGTTAGGTCGCAGGGGCTGGAATAATGTGGTTATTTTTTCCATGCTGTTGATGATTTTCTTTTTTAATGGATTACATACAAAACTCAACAGTGGTTCAGAACAATCTAGTGTGCAAAGTGTATTGCCAGCGCAAAACTTTATTTTAGCTCTAGAGTTTCCCGATCAAAAAATAGAGCGCATAGGCACTTCTTGGCGCGCCACTGCATTAATCAATAATGCACCTGCTAGTTTTTGGCAAGCAACAACAGCAAACCTTGTGGCATTAGTAAATGAATGGCAGAGCATGCAATTGTCGGTCGCTGATAATCAGCAAGCATTCCATAATACCTCAGCTTTGACTGTAGCAACCGTATGGTTGGCAGGCGAGCAACTTCCTTGGTTGTATCAATTATATAGCGCACCACAAGGCTATTATTTATTAGATAAAAGCAACCAGCGCGTGTTATCACTTGATAAAGCAACTGCGCAGCGTTTATTCCCTAGTTTTAATTTCTCACAAAGTGAGCCTAAATAGTATGCCTGAATTACCAGAGGTTGAAGTTAGCCGAATGGGGATCACCCCACATATTTTGCAGCAAACAGTTACAAAGGTGAATATTCATAATCCGAATATGCGTTGGCCTGTGCCTGATGATGTGTACAAAATCGCTAACTTAGCTGTGTTAGCTGTTGAGCGTAGGGCAAAGTATTTGCTACTTGAGTGTGAACTGGGCAGCATTATTTTGCATTTAGGTATGTCGGGTAATTTACGAGTTGTTGAACAAAATGAGCCATTAAAAAAGCATGATCATATCGAGTTTATATTTGCCAACGGTAAAGCTCTTAGACTAAATGACCCACGCCGATTTGGTTGTTGTTTATGGCAAGCGCCCGGCGAATGCCATAGCTTACTGAGCAAACTGGGCCCTGAGCCACTCACTGATGAATTTACTGCTAAGCGCGTATATGAGCAGTCACGAAATAAGAAAGTGCCAATCAAACAATTTATTATGGATAACGCTGTGGTGGTTGGTGTGGGTAATATTTACGCTAACGAGTCTCTTTTTAAGGCCGGTATTCATCCAAAACGTGAAGCAGGAAAAGTATCACAAGCGCGCTATCAGCAATTAATCCCTATTATTAAAGATACTTTGGCTGCGGCTATCACCCAAGGTGGCACGACATTAAAAGACTTTGCCCAAAGTGATGGTAAACCAGGTTACTTTGCACAACAGTTATTAGTTTATGGCCGCAAAGGTGAGCCATGTATGGTATGTAAGAAAGCATTAACAGAAATTCGTTTAGGGCAACGTAGTACAGTGTACTGTAGTCAATGCCAAAAATAAGTTAAGGCATGTTGCACTTGAGAGCTGCTATTTGCAGCACTGGGAACAACACGCCTGAGGTATGTATCTGAGTTACAGCTCAAACGGTGCAACGCCGACGGCTGTCATTTTATAGCCCACTTGTGCAATGTCGCCACTCCAGGTTTCAGTGCTGATGACGCCGGTAACTACTATGGCATCGTACAAACTTTCAATTGGCACGCCGCCTTTAATTGTCACATGAACAATTTGATTCGGTGGTGGTGGTGGCACGTGGATGCAAGCACCAAAGTAAGGCACTAATAAAAACTCAGTAATCATTTCGCTGTCACCTTCAAGAGGTACTACAAACCCAGGTAAGCTGACTGATTGGCCATTGAGTTCCTTAACAATTGGTGCATCTAGATCAGGTTGCACCCAATTTTGCTCTGTACCTTCATGGCTAGCTTGATCTTGAGTATCTATTTGTACATGTCCCTTAGGAATTAAATCTTCCCAAAAAATTTCTTTTGGTTCATTGGCATAACTACTAAAATTATAACCAAAGCTAAAAATAACTAAGCAAAGCAAACTGAGCTTTTGAAAGTACTGCATGATATTCCTCTTAAATTTTAATGCTCATGCCATCAGACAATGAGTAAAAATAGGCGCGGGTGGCTGGTATCAAACCAACGATAAAGCCGGCCGCCATAATAGCGCCGATCAATACCAGTTCATAGCTCGATAGCATCGCAATGGTGATTGTGATGCCGGCATTACTTTGCAAGTAACCTGTGGCAAGAGACATTAATAAATAAAATAACCCACAACCTACTAGGCAACCTAAAAAGGTTATCAGTAGTGATTCTATGCTGATCAATGTGAATAAATGCCAAGGACGCGCACCGACAGAGCGTAAAATGGCCAATTCGCGGCGGCGTTGGTTAAGGCTGGCCAATAGGGTCGTTAGCATGCCTAGCAGGCTCACGAGTACCACTACGATAGAAAACAGCAACAAGATTTTTTCAACAATTGTCAGCATTTCCCATAGCTCACGCAAAGTTACACCAGGCATGATGGCAAGCAACGCTTCAGGTTTGTACTGATTAATATTGCGCCTAACTTGTAACGTATAAAGCGGAGAATCAAAACCCACTAAAAACGCGGTGATTTGCTTAGGTTCGCCTGTTAGATCATCATGCTGTTCATGTTCATGTTCATGTTCATGGCTGGTATGGTTACCGCTGTGGATCAGTTCAATAGCCGCTAATGGAATATGTAGGGTTTTATCAACTGGCGTGCCTGTCGCATCTAAAATGCCCACCACAGTGAAGGGATTATCATCATGATGATGAAAGCTGGTATTACCCATACCGTGTGAAATAACGATACTATCACCCAGCGAATAGCCTAGCTTTGCTGCTACCTGCGCGCCCAGTACAACTTCATTTAAATGGGCGAAGGCGCGGCCTTGGCTAAAACTAAGCTGCTGCTTTTTAGCAAATTTATAATGTTGAAAATAATCAGCAGAAGTGCCCAGTACCGCTTGGCCTTTATGGCTGTCCCCTAGTGATAGCGGAATGGTCCAGTTGACGCCGCGTTGCTGTTTTATATATTGGTAGCTTTGCCAGCCAACGCCATTATTAGCATGACCAATGCGAAAAACCGAAGACAATAACAGCTGTATATCTCCGGTACGAGCGCCAACAATTAGATCAGTACCAGAAATGGTATTACTAAAACTACTTTTGGCATCAACCCGCACTCGCTCAATACTCAGCAATAACATGACACTAACAGCAATAGTAAACAGAGTTAAGAATGCACTGGCGCGGCGATTATATAAGCTACTAATAGCAAGTTTTAAGAGGATCATTTACCTTGCTCCTGTAGCGACAGTAAATCAATGTTGCGATTAAAAAGCGGTTGTAAGCTTGTATCATGGCTGACAAAAAGTAAGGTGCTATTCGCTTCGTTTGCTTGTGTAAAAAGTAAGTTGATAAAGGACTGGCGATTGTTTGCATCAAGAGCAGACGTTGGCTCATCGGCAATTATCAATTCTGGGCTGCCAATAAAGGCGCGCGCCGCCGCGACTCGCTGTTGCTGGCCAATACTCAAACTAGCGACATTTTGTTGATGTAATTGCTCGTCTAAGCCCAGTGCATTTAATAGCCTTGAGGCCTCTTGATTAAGGGTTGGACTATTGATTAATGCTTTTTTTTGCCGTGGTTTTGAAAATTGGCAACCTAATGTGACATTATCAATCGGTGATAGGTAAGGAAGTAAATTAAAATTTTGAAAGATATACCCAATATGCTCAGCGCGAAACTTATCGCATTTACTTTTACTTAATTGACCCAGTTCACAGCCTAAAATACTCAGTTGGCCTGATGTAGGGCGGTTAATGCCTGCAAGTAACGATAATAAAGTGGATTTACCACAGCCGCTAGGGCCATGTAAAAACACATGTTCGCCTTTAGCAATGCTAAGTGTTGCAATTGCTAAAGTGGGTTTGACTTGTTGTTTTTGCCATTTAAAACTTAGCTGCTGTATATTAATCATCACGTAAATTACTACTGGATTTTGATGTTATCTTATAACGTGTATAATAAAATACCAACTAAACTGCGTTAAATCACATAGTGCTTTAATTGTGATTTCCCCCGGTCTCGATTATTATTAGCGGCTTATAACCCCATACCCATACAATCGCCCTTACAGGGCGTGCCATATACTCGGAGATAGCATGACTAGCTATAAAGTTTTAGACGTAAACGATGACTTACCAATACGCACTAAGGGCCCCGTTCACAGTGGCAAAGTACGTTCAGTTTATTGGTTAACAGACGAAGACAGCGCACGTTTGATCAGCGAAAAAGGCTATCAAGTACCTAAAGGTACTGAGCTGGCTATTATGGTAATTTCCGATCGTATCTCTGCCTTTGATTGTATTTGGCAAGGTGAAAATGGCCTAAATGGTGTACCAGGCAAAGGTATTGCGTTAAATACTGTTGCATCGCATTGGTTTAAGCTATTTGATCAAGCAGGTCTGGCGGGCAATCATATTGTTGATATTCCACATCCGTATGTATGGATTGTTCGTAAAGCCAGTACTGTGAAAGTAGAGGCAATTGCTCGTCAATATATAACTGGCAGCATGTGGCGTGATTACAGCAAAGGTGTTCGTAATTTTTGTGGTTTAGAATTACCTGAAGGCTTAACCGCTAATCAGCAGTTAGATGATGTGTTAATTACGCCATCAACGAAAGGTATTATTACTGGCGTTGCAGATATTCCTGCTGTGGATGATGTAAATATTACTCGTGACAATATCACTAATAACTTAACTGTGTTTAACTTTAAGTCTGAAGATGATGTTACGCAATACGAAAAACTTCTTGTTGAAGGTTTTACCTTAATTAGCGCTGAGCTGGCTAAATTGGATCAAATCTTCGTCGATACAAAGTTTGAGTTTGGGTATGTAGAAGATATTGATGGTACAGATAAACTTATCTACATCGATGAAGTCGGTACGCCTGATTCATCGCGCATTTGGGATGGTGCTGCGTATCGTGATGGAAAAATTGTTGAGAACTCTAAAGAGGGGTTCCGCCAATTATTAATTAGTAATGTACCTGATAGCGATGTGTTACTGAATAAAGACCGTATGCCTGAGCGAGAGCAACTTGCTAAAGATTACATACTGCCTGAATCAGTTATGTTATCTGTGTCAGAAACATATGTTGGCATTGCCAGTAAAATAGTTGGCTACGATATCGCTATTCCAACAGATCCTCGCGCAGAGGTTATAACTATTTTGGATCAACAATATGGCTTGATTTCCAAGCTTTAGTCACTAGTTATTTGCTTGCTGTTGTTTAAAAGCCTTAAGTTTTCCTATTATTTAGTGTAACTGGGCTTTTATTCTTGCATTTGGAGTCAGTCTCTAATTAACTTAACCTAAGATTAATTAGAGATACTCATATGTTAGTGTTCGCACAACAGGGGATGACCAAATGAGATTGCAAGTAATGGTAACAAAAAGCGTTATAACTCTTTTCGCAATGGCGCTTGCAAGTAAAGGTTATGCACAAGATGTTACGCTCAATATCGTTGATCAATATGGGCAGCCTCTCACCAATGCAGTTGTAGAAATTGCTAGCAAAAGCAATAAAAAATTATCGCAGCAGTTACCTGTACTGATAATGGATCAAGTAGATAAGCAGTTTTCACCAACACTTTTGATTGCTCATCAAGGGCAGCAAGTGAACTTTCCTAATAGCGATAATATTCGCCACCACGTGTATTCTTTCTCTGAAGCTAAACCATTTCAGTTAAAGTTATATTCAGGGCAACCAGAAAATCCGATTACATTTGAAAATCAAGGGGTTGTGGTGCTTGGCTGTAATATCCATGACTCTATGCTAGGGTATATTTATGTTGCAAAAAGCGCTGATGTTTATCAAAGTGATGAGCGTGGAAATGTGCAACTAAGTGGCCTAACTTTGCCAGTACAGCTAACTCTTTGGCATTCTTTACAAAAGAACACACTTGAAGAAAAGCAGTCGCTAACGTTAGCTGTAAATTCGCCTCATAGTTTACAAGTAACACTGCAAACAACTGAGCCTAAGCCACGTAATACTTTTGGTAGTAAGTTTAAGGGTGGGAATGACTAATAGTTTAAAAAATCGCATAACTATTTTATGTGTAGGCTTAGTGTTATTAACTACAGTTATGAGCTTATTTAGTTTCTGGTGGTCGACTAGTCAATTTAATGAAAAAAAGGTCACCCAAGATATTAATGTGGCTGAAAATGTCTATAAGCAGTACTTAGCGTCGAAAGAAAGTTTATTGCTCACAGCTGCAAAAGTATTGACTGCTGATTTTGGTTTTAAACAAGCGGTTGCCACTAAGGATGCAAATACGATTAGTAGCGTATTGTATAATCATAGTCAGCGAATTAATGCTGATTTAATGTTGTTATTGGACTTATCAGGTAAGTTGGTATCAACTAATCGACAACAAGACTTTGATAATAATTTACAAGCGTTAATGAGTGAGTTGCTCAACAATACCGAGCAATCTAGCTTTGTTGTGCTAAATAATGAGCTATATCAGGTTATTTTATTACCTATTAAAGCCCCACGTACTATCGCGCACAGTTTAGTCGGCTTTAAAATTGATGATGAGGTTGCGGTTGAGCTAAAAAACTTAACCGGTATGGATGTAAGCTTTATTGCTAACAGCGATAATTTGGTTAAAAGCTCTTTGTTAGAGCGCCCGACGCCGTTTATTCCGACTGAATATTTTCATAAAACAACCACGCAACGAATTTTTGGTGAACAACTGGTATATCGCAATCGCGATGTACACCTACCTTCCCTTGACGATCATCCCGTTAATGTATTACTGAGTGCTGATCTAACGCAGAGTTACAGTGAATTTGAGCGATTGTTTTACACGCTAGTCATTCTTGCGTCTTTAACGATTTTTATCGGTGTTATTACCAGTAGTTTATTGGCCAAAAACTTAACCATGCCATTATCACAATTAGTGACTTTAGCGCGGCAGTTTGCCCGAGGAAACTACAGTGTTGACGCGATGAGCAAAAAGCAAAGCAATGAAATAGCTACATTAATAGATGCTTTTAAAAACATGGGTAATGATATTAAAGAGCGTGAACAACAAATTAGCTTTGCTGCAAAGCATGATTCTTTAACTGGTTTTTATAATCGTTCTGCAATGCTGGAAGTGTTGAGCGAAAATCTTCAACAAGACCAAGAATATACCTTAGTGGCAATTGATATTCGTGGCCTTAGGCATATTAACGATAAGCTAGGAGCTCGTATTGGCGATGACTGCTTAAAAGCTGTAGCTTTACGTATTGCTGAGTTTTCAGATGAGTTTGGTGGTTTACATGCACGTATTGGTGGGGATGAATTTTTAACCGCTTTTCCTAGTAGTGCGGGGCGTAATCTTAAAAGTGGTATAGTCGGATTAATGGCGCAGTTACAAGCGGGTTATACTATTCAAAAGCTTAAAATCAACTTACGCTTTAGTGCTGGTGTGGTGGAGTATCCTTCGCAAGGGTTACAAGCGGATGATTTAATGCGTCGGGTATTGATTGCTGTGGATAGTGCCGCCAGTGCTCATGAAAATATTCATTACTACCTGCCCGGAGAAGATGAAGCACATCTTGAAAGGCTCATCATGATCGATGAGCTCAAGCAAGCGATTCATGATGATGATGGTCAACTGTTTATGACCTATCAGCCTAAACTACATATCGCTACACAACAAATCAATAAAGTGGAATCGCTCATTCGTTGGCAACGCAAGGATGGTAGTTGGGTATCGCCGGAGCTATTTATTGATCTAGCTGAGCAATCGGGATTGATTGTTGACCTTACCGGTTGGGTGGTAAAAACAGTAATAGCACAGGTCGGACTTTGGCAACAGCAAGGCATTTATATGCAAGCTGCAATTAATGTTTCAGCCCAAGATATCGCTTATCCCGGCTTTCACTCCAATTTAATTCGTACTTTAAAACAGTTTTCAGTTGCACCTGCGCTTATCACGATTGAATTAACAGAGCGCGATATGATTGAAAATGAAGAAAAGGGCATTCACGCGCTGGAGAATCTTAAAGCGATCGGTGTCAAAATATCTCTTGATGATTATGGGGTTGGGCAAACATCGCTAGGGCGCTTGAAAATGTTACCTATTGACGAGCTGAAATTAGATAAATGTTTTATTCTTAAACTTGATGAATCTGAAAAGGATCAGTTTATTGTTGAATCCACAATTACCTTAGGTCATCAGCTTGGCTTCTCTGTCGTAGCCGAAGGGGTTGAAACATTAGGATCGCTAGAGCTGTTACAAAAAATGCAGTGTGATCATGTGCAAGGGTATTATCTAAGTCGTCCACTCAAAGCCGATGCGTTTGAGCAATGGTTGGAGCAGTATAATGAAAAAGCTTAAATTATTATTTTTAGCTGTTATCGCATTATCTGCATTTAATAGCTTTGCCTCAAAAGGCAAGCTGCTAGCAACGCCTGGAGTATCGCAAGTAGAAGGTAGTGGTGGTGGTGGTATCGTGCCTTGGGCGCAGCTTGCGGGTTATGCCAGCGAAGATGAGTTTTCTATTAATGGCTTTTGTAGTCGGGCTGATGTTACCGATTACAGCTTAGATGTATGCGGTGCCCAAGTTAACTTGTTTAATCGCGTTGAGCTTAGCTATGCACAGCAAAACTTTGCTGTGCCGGCGCTAAATACCGAGATAGAACAAGAAATCACCGGTGTTAAGATTAGGCTCTATGGTGATATTATTTATAGTGACTGGCCTCAAGTTACCTTGGGAGTACAACATAAATCACTTGATGATGGTGCAGTCGCTACATTAGTAGGGGCTAAGGATACCTCCGGTACTGATATCTACCTTGCTGCAAGCAAGCTACATTTAGGGGCCATTGCAGGTTATAACTGGTTTTGGAATGTTACCACGCGTTATAGTGAAGCAAATCAGCTTGGCTTACTTGGATACGGTGGAGCGAATAGCAATGAAAAACTCTTATTTGAAGCTAGTACTGCCATTTTTCTTAGTCGAGAAGTTGCTGTTGGAATAGAGTATCGTCAAAAATCAAATAATCTCGGATTGGGTGAGCAAGATTGGCAAGATGTATTTGTTGCTTGGATGCCAAATAAATACGTAAGTGTCACTGCCGCATACCTTGATTTAGGTAGTATTGCTGGAGCAAAAGACCAAACCGGTTGGTACTTATCGGTAACAGGATATTGGTAATGGAAAAAATACTAACAACGATAGTGTTAATAGCCAGCTTAGCTGGTTGTTCATCGGCTTCAAATCTAACGTTTTATCAGCAACTTGATGGTAAAGCAGGGCTACAAAGACTGGTTGATAGTTTCATTAATCAAATCGGTAATGACGAACAAATTATTCATTACTTTGAGCATGCAAATATTAGCCATTTCCGCGAAGGCTTTATTAATCATTTGTGTGTATTAACTGATGGGCCCTGTGAGTACACGCGTGATAGTATGGTTGATATTCATACTGGCATGCACATCACGGAGGCTGACTTTAATCATGTGGTTGATTTGTTAATCAATGCCATGAATGAACAAAATATTAGTCATACAGTGCAAAATAAAATACTCGCGAAAATGGCACCACTGAGAGCTGAAATTATTAAGATTTAGTGATCCAGTAACTTTAAAGCAGCTTCACTGACGTGATGTGGCTTTATTTCGTTAATAATATCTTTTTCAAGTAGCTGATCGCCATTTGCAATTAACGTAATGGCATTAGTTACTTTGGGTGCCACAACACTCCATGGCGAAGTTCCTAAGCCCACAACAGCAACAAAAGGAATATTGAATGCAGCTGCAATATGCATGGGACCAGAATCGATTGTCAGTAATAAATCAAGCTCACCGATAGCGTCTATCATAGTAATAATCGAGGTTTTCCCAGCAAGGACGACAGAGTCAATTTTTTGCTGGTTTAGCCGCTCCTGTAATTGTTGGGTATCTTCAAGCTCACCGTTATCACCAAAAATATAAAATGTGCAGTCAATATTTTTAGCTATATCAACCATTGCAACAAATGAAAGCTCATTAGGGTAATGACGCAAGCCTTTATTTTTTCCGCCAAAATAAACCCCGATAGATTTTTTGTTCTGTTTAGGGATTAACAGGCTCGGCTCTTTTACGATTGCTGTTTTTGGTATAGAGCTAAACGGATTACCATGTGGCTCATTCACAAGTCGGCAGTAGCGAAATATATAGTGGTGATTTTCGTCTAATTTCAGTTTGTGTGTTAACAGTGGTGAGCGACCATTTTTTGCATAACCTACTCGGTATTTGATACTTGCTAAAAAGCAAAGTATTGCTTCAGACAATGAGTTGCGCATAATTACTGCAAGCTCAATGTTAGCATTTTTGAGTATTTTTGCTTGTGCCCACATAGAGATGGGTTTGTTATTATCAAAGCGTTCATCCACGATAACACAGTAGTCAGTCTCGCGTTTAAACATCTCAGCTAAGTGAGGTCTAACAAATAAGATAATGCTTTTAGTTGGATAAAGGTCTTTAAGTAGTTGTAAAGCCGGTGTGCAATTGACTGCATCACCAATAAATTTTGGTAGTACTACTAAAATATTGCCTGCTATTTGGCTGCTTACTATTTGTTGATTATTTTTTTTCATCTAAGTTTAGCCTTTAGAACTGTCAATATTAAGATATTTTAAAATCATCTTTGTATCACATTGTTTGCAATATAATGCCTAGTATAAATGTATATAATTGTAGAAAAAATATTTTTTAGTTTATTCTTGATAATTTAAGTAATTTACAGTGTATATAGAAACTGGCAAAATTATTGTGCAAAATGTACCGTAACTATTTTAATAATAGGCTCTGGTAGAGAAGGCTTAGTAATATGTAACAGAAGTAAAGGAACACAATGAAAAACATAGTAACTTGCCAATGGCTAAACGAGCACTTAAACGACCCAAAGCTGGTTATCTTTGATGCTGGCATGGTGCGCCCAGGTAAGCTGGGTGAGTATAAACCGCAGGCTAAGTTGCCAAATGCACAGCGTTTTGACTTTAAAAAGCAATTAGCCGATCAAGACAATCCGCTACCGCATACCATGTGCAGTGCGGAGCAATTTACTCAGCAGATGCAGTTAATGGGGGTTGATAAAGATTCCTTAGTTATCATCTACGAAGACCAAGGCTTATTTAGTGCTGCAAGAGGTTGGTGGATGTTTAAAGCCATGGGCTTTGATAATGTCAAAGTACTCAGTGGTGGCCTTGCTAAGTGGCAGTCGTTGGGTTATTTAACGCAAATTGAATATAGTCGCCATTATCATAAAGGTAACTTTGTTGCCAAACCGCGAGTTGGTTACTTTATTGATGCGGCTGCAGTCTTTCAGGGCATAGATGATGAACATACCGTACTACTTGATGCACGAGGTTATCAGCGTTATTTAGGTGAAATGGCAGAGCCGAGAGCTGGGATGCGCAGCGGCCATATTCCTAATAGCCGCGCTTTACCTTTTGTTGAATTATTGGATGATGGCGAAGCAAAACCATTCGTTGACATTAAAGCTGCTTTCGAGGCTGTACTTGGCGATCAAGCAGATCTGCAAACTACCTTGCAATTTAGTTGTGGCTCCGGCGTTACTGCATGTATCTTGGCGTTATTTGCCGATGAGTGTGGATATGAAAATCTGCATGTTTATGACGGCTCATGGAGTGAGTGGGGCGGCCGAGACGAACTACCTATCGAAACGGGTCCCTGTCCTTCGCGTTAAACGCAAATCCGTAGTGCTGCCAGTAATCAATGGCTTTTTTATTGATAGGCTGGCGTACTTGTACTTTGCTTGCTGTTGCCGACGGGCTATGTTGTTTATGAAAATCCAGACACTTAACTTGCCAAGGTAAATCACAAAAATCATAGAGCTGTTGCGTGCTTGTGATTGGCTCTGATACTAATGTTTCGTATTGCATAATCATCACATTATCCGGGTGTTTTGCTGCAAAATGATTTATCAAAGAGCTGTAATCTTGATAAAAACTATCGATGTCTTGCAGGTTATAGCTATAGTGATGAAACGCACTGGCTGGGCTGTACAGTTGGCGGTAATTAGCTATACAGCTAGCTTTTCGGCCTCGTTGCATGCAAATGATTTTAGCCTTCGGGAAAGCCGCTAAAATTAAATCGATATAGTAAAAATTAAATGGCTGTTTGTCGCAGCTGCGTAGCTGTGGTGCTACTAGTTGACTAATACGCTGTTTATACTGACTCAACTGCGCCATTAACGCAGCATTTTTATATGCATCATTGAGCACCACGCTATTTAATGCCTGAGCATTATTACCTTGGCAAAGCTGGGCAATATCATTGAGTTCACCAACACCTTGCACCAAATCTGATTGATTCATTATTTTTTCTAGCAAAGTAGTCCCTGAGCGCGGCATACCAACAATAAATATCGGGGTAAAATCGCTGTCGCTTAAGGGCGGCGTATACTCGTGACTTAAGGTTATTAGTTGCTGGCAAAATGCTTTGTGAGCTTGCGCATCATATTTTACATGCTGACAGATCGCTTGCTTACTTGTAGTAAAGTGGGCAAAGGCTTGCTTATAATCAGCGCAGTGCTCGTAATTGAGTGCAATCGCATGGTGCAGAAATTGTTGCTGCATCGGCGTTTTAGCGTATTCGGTTAAAGTTAACAGCTGTTGTAAATGCTGCTTAGCCTGCTTGTTATTGTTAAGTTCAGCGAGCGAGTAGTGAGCTTGAAGATGCTGCGGATGTAACTCTGTAAGTGTACGCAGTAGCTGTATAGCATCATTCAATTGCCCCATGATTTTATAGGCCACAGCTAAGTTATAACTTATTTGCGGATTGTTAGGGGCTTGTTGATAGGCCCGTAATTGCCACTCGAGCGCCAGTGGATAATGGCCTAAACGAGTCAGTACATTAGCAATTAAATCGCATTCAATAACTTCATAATATGGATGTTTTATTGCTTCAGTTATATATTGCTGCGCATCTAACAGCTGCCCGCGCAGTACGGCAAACTTGGCTGAGTGAGCAAAATATAAAGGTAGGGGCGTAATACTAATCGCTTTGTTTAAGAGTTTATTTGCTTTGCTTATATCATTTGCTGCAACATTTACTTGCGCCAGCAAAAAATAGCTAAAGTGATCATCTGGTGTGTTTTTAATATTACTGATCAGTAATAAATGCGCGTCATTAAGCTTGCTATGATTAATAGCGTGCTCAATTTGTTGTTGTAGGTTTTTTTGTATCGATGTCAGCATGGCAATAAGCATAAAAGCCTTGGCGTAAAACACCAAGGCTTTTTTAATTTATAGATAACCGTTATTACAGTTCAAAGTTATACGTAAACTTCATGCCGATAGTACGCGGTGTTGTAGTGTAGTGACCATACACACGTTGTAGTTCAGGAAGTTCTTTCGAATCAATCCAAGACTTATCTCGACGTACAGAGGTGAACGCGTACTTATCGAATAAGTTATCAACATAGAGAGTGGCCGACCACATATCACCGGTTAGCTTGGCAGATAAGTTACTCAAGGCATAGCCTGCAAGCGTTTCACCATCAGCTTTTAAGCCAATTTTAGTGATCGTATCGCTCTGTGCTGTTATACCGTAATTTACGCTTAAAAGTTTATTATCTAATACATCTTGTTCGTAACGCAGACCAAACGAGAATTGATGCTCAGGCGCACCTGGCAAGCGGTCGCCATCTTCACCGCCTTGTACTCCTGCACCAAATACATCAGGAGAATCTTCAGTTAATTGCGCTTTGGCATAAGCGTATGTGGCATAAGCAGTCCAGTTATCCGCGATGATTGCACGGCTTGAAACTTCAACCCCTTTAGAGTTAGCAGTAGCTGCATTTGAGGTAATCAACTCCTGACCATTTACGGTTGTGCTACCGATTTGCGCGTCTTTCCAATCAACATTAAATAATGCCGCGTTAAAGTGTAGGCGGTTTTTAAACCAGCTCGATTTAAAACCAAGTTCATAATTTACAGTGGTATCAGGTTCATAACCAATTTCATTTGGTAGAGCACAGACAATTTGTTGTTCAGGTAACACATCAGGGCAAGGAGCTAGGCCGTTGCCACCACCAATCCTAAAGCCTTCACTAACGGTAAAATAGGCCAGTACACCAGTTTCAAAAGTGTAATTAGCGTTAAATTTAAATAAGTTACCGTTATCACTGGCGCTCGTATTCACCATTGCAAGTTGATCTAATGATGAAAAATCACCTGAATACAACGGTGTGGCTGAGCCTGAAGTAGTGGATACATCATATTCGTAAAAACGCGCACCAAGGGTTACATTGAATTGATCGGTAAACGCATAACCTACTTCACCAAATAGTGCTTTTTCAGTGGTTTCAGAGTCACTGACTAAAATATACTCGAGATCTTGTTGTAGATTAGGAATATCATCGCCCCAAAACTCAGTTAATCCGGGTGTGTATTCGCGATCGTCTGAGTGAGTTTCAAGCTTGTTGTAGTAACCACCGACAATCCAGTTAAAAGCACTATCAGAGCTAGACACTAAACGAATTTCTTGAGTGAAACTATCACGTTTTGATGTATCCAAGGTTTGCGCAACAAACGCTGGAAATTCTGCATAACCAGTCCATATGTCGTAAAGCAAATCAGTTTGATCACGTTGTCCAGATTGCTCATAGCTTGACCAACCAGAGGCAGATACAAGTTCAGCAAAACCTAAATCCGCTTTAATTTCCAAGCTTAATAAGTCGTTTTCTTCTTCACCAGGCTCAAGTATCCGCGCGGCATTTTCATACTGGCCAACCATCCCTTGTAGGCCACTGCTGTCACTTAATGAATTATATTGCGATGTAGAATTACCGCCATTTTCTTGTTTTTGATAAAAATAGTTTAGCGTTGCTTCTACTGCTTCGCTGGCTTGCCAACGAAGTGATACACGACCTGTGGTAATTTGCTCATCATTTACATCACTGACACTGCGCAAGTTAGCACTGACATCTTGTGGGTTGGTAAAATCAGGGTTTGGGTTTGATACGCCTGGGTTTTGTACTACGAAGTTATAATCGATATAACCTGGGTTGGTGTAGTAATTGACGCTAGCGCGGATTGCCAATACATCGTCAATTAATGGCGTATTAAATACTAAACCAAACTCACCGCCAGTGCCGTCACTTTCGTTTAAGCTAAACACATCACCAGTGACTTGGCCTTCGGTAATATCGAGCTGAGGTTGTTTTAATAAGTAACGAATTGCACCACCTAATGTTCCAGCTCCGTATAAAGTACCCTGTGGGCCAATAAGTACTTCAACACGGTCTACGTCAGTTAAGCGTAAATCAATATTTAGTGGAATTTCACCCACGTAAGTGGCAACTGTACCGCCATCAGAAATACGATCAGAAGTATTAGTATTTAAGCCACGGACAATAATCGGTGAACCTTCACGGCCACCTTGATCAGAAATAGTTAAACCTGGCACCCAGCGTGCCACATCTTCAAGATCACCAATGTTTTGATCTTTGATCACATCACCATCAAGGGCGGTAATATTAAGTGGTGCCTCTTGCACTGAGCCCGCACGACGAGTCGCGGTAATTTGAATTGTTTCTATTGCTTTTTCTGCTTGGGTTGTTGACTGCGCAGCAGCAAGATGGTGGCTATTAAATAAAATAGCAGAAACAGCTGATGCAAGAAGTGCTGGCCTAAAGGTGTTCATGTTCATTTTCCGAATAAGTTACAGTGATTTTATGCTTAAAAATCAAGCCAAGTTGATTATTTAAACAAAATACATTGGATATTTAGTGAATTTATATCCAATTATAGTGTATTTTTATTCTTTTCGTCATGCTTTATTTGTATGTTTATGCCGTTATTTTGAATAAATATCTAAGTGTTTTTGTAAGGACAGTTTTTACAGTTGTTTTTACAGCACTTTCCGCGCTTTAAGAAAAACCAACGACTGAATACCATATAACTATTTTGCATTTCATAATCGAGGTGTTCGATTAAATTATCGTTACTGTGAAAAGGCTTTGCGAAAGTAAGTTGTTCTTTGAGAGGGCGTTTATAGAGAGTATTTAGAAATTGGTTCATTTTCGCCAAGATACAATCTCTGCATAAACAGCTGGTGGTTGTACTATCAAGCGGTAAAATAGCAGGCAGCTCATTGCACCAACAGGCATTGATATCATCAACATTGCAGTTAAGAGTCGCTTGGCATTGCGAGCAGGCTAAAATAGTCATTAGATATATTTTAATCTTCAATGAAATAGTCAGTTACAGGATAACAGATAATTAAAAATGAACAGAGCACAAGCGTTAGCAGAATTCGTCACTTTTGGTAAACACAAAGACGAAGCCATAAGTATTATTGTTGCATCAACAATAGATAACCAGGGCCCAATTTACGTATTGACGCTTGCAACTGTTTTGGATGTGCTCACTCGCTGCCAAGCAGATGAGATTGATTTAGATGACCTGGAGTTGTGGGCGAATGTTATAGAATCTAGAACCGATATCGACTATAGCGCCGTCGAAGGGGTTATCTATGCCCTCAGCAACAGCGAACAAATGGGCGAGCTTGATAAGAGTAAAGTGGCGAAGTTGGTTGAATTATTAGCAAGTTAGTAGGGGCTTGGTTCTAGGGATATTGCGGCTAACTTCGCTTTGATATGGCTGAAAATAAAAAACGCGGCATAAAGCCGCGCCTACCATGCGATTGTTACCTGAGGAAATCACTTGCCTAGAGCCTTTTACCTAGCTCCTTTATCCTGCAGTCTATTACTTATGATATCCCAAGCAGGTTTCTACTTCGTTTTTCGAACCTAAAATTACCGCTACGCGTTGGTGGATAGCGTCGGGTTGAATATCCATAATGCGTTCTGTGCCAGTTGAAGCGATGCCGCCGGCTTGCTCGATCAGCATAGCCATTGGGTTTGCTTCGTAAAGTAGGCGTAGCTTATTTGGTTTGTTTGGATCTTTAGTGTCGGTTGGGTAGGTAAAAATACCACCGCGACATAACACGCGATGAACATCACCGACCATGGCGGCAATCCAGCGCATGTTAAAGTTACGCGCTCGTGGGCCTGTTTCGCCAGCCATTAAGTCATTTATGTAGTTTTGCATCGCAGGCTGCCAATGGCGTTGATTTGACGCATTGATGGCGTATTCGTTGGTCTCTTCTGGTACTTGGGCAAAATCTTGAGTTAATAAGAAGCTGCCGTGTGTTTTATCTAGCGTGAAGAAACGTGTACCTTTGCCAGTCGTTAATGCAAGCACTGTAGATGGGCCATATAATACATATCCCGCAGCGACTTGGCTTTTACCCGGTTGCATAAAGATACTTTGATCTGCAGGATCTGAGCCTTCAGGCGCTTTCATTACTGAGAAAATAGTACCAACCAATGAATTGATATCGGTATTTGATGAGCCATCAAGTGGGTCAAACGCAACGATATATTCTGCATTCGGGTTGCCAGCTACGGTGTAGTCTTCTTCTTCTGAGGCTATCGCTTTTACGTAGCCTGACTCCAGTAAAATATCTTTAAGTAGTTGGTTGGTCAGAACATCGAGTTTCTTTTGTGTTTCGCCTTGAATGTTTTCATCAAGCGTTGAACCTAGTACACCGGACAGGGCACCTTGGCCGACGCGGAACGAAATTTCTTTACAGGCCGCTAAAATCGTTCTGATCAATGAGATTAACTCTCTAGGGCAACCGTCTTCAAGTAATACCGGAGGTAGTCTACGCATTCTATTTTCCTGATAACGTTATGGGCCATGATAATCATAGGGTGAGAGGGATCATCACAGCAAGCGCTGAATTTCGTCTTAAATAACTGTATTTTAGGTGCAACATCCTATACTGGACACACCTTAACCGTATTTAAAACGCGAATAACAAAGATAAGATTATGCAAAAAATACCATTGATACGTTACATACTCTTTACTGTGTTGCTAACTATGATAACCCAAGCGCACGCAGCAATTAAGTCTATTAATGATTTTACTGAACAAATGAATCATTTTCCGGGCTACTTCTCTTTTTATTACGACACTCAAAACGGTAAAATTTATTTAAAAGTTGATAAACTCAAGCAGCAATTTTTATTACAGCAAAGCTTGCCTTATGGTGTCGGCTCTAACGATATTGGCCTTGATCGCGGCCAGTTAGGCAATACGCATCTAGTACAGTTTGAGCGCTTTGGCGATAAAGTGATGTTACGGGCTATTAATACCTACTACCGTGCAAATACCAGCAATAAAGCCGAACAAAAAAGTATTCAAGAAGCCTTTGCATCAAGTATTTTAGCGGGTTTTAAAGTGGTTGCACAAAGCCCGCAAGCTGTATTGATTGATTACACGCCCTATTTACTGAGCGATGTACATGGTGTGGGTCGAACGCTTGCTGCACGTAAACAAGGCAATTTTAGCCTTGATGAAAGTCGCAGTGCAGTAAATATGGATCGCTCAAAAGCGTTTATGAAAAATACTGAACTTGAAGCTGTGCTGACATTTAATGGCACTCAACCGGGTGAGTATATTCGTCAGGTCAGTGCTGACCCTTACGCATTAACCGTGCATATGCATCACTCTTTAATACAGTTACCTGATGATAATTACACGCCACGTGCGTTTCATCCGCAATCAGGTTATTGGAGTATTGAACATAAAGATTATGCCGCGCCATTAAGTGAATCAATGTTGGTACGTTATATCCCGCGTCATCGTCTAGCGAAAAAAGACCCAAGCTTACCTATTAGCGAACCCGTTGAGCCGATTATTTATTATTTAGATCCTGGTGCACCAGAGCCGGTAAAAACAGCGTTACTCGATGGCGCAAAATGGTGGGATGATGCGTTTTCTCAAGCGGGTTATAAAAATGCATTTATTGTTAAAGTGTTACCAGATAACGCCGATCCTATGGATGTGCGTTATAACGTGATCCAGTGGGTGCATCGTGCAACGCGCGGTTGGTCTTATGGCAGCTCGGTGATCGATCCGCGTACAGGTGAGATTTTAAAAGGTCACGTTACATTAGGCTCACTGCGTGTGCGCCAAGATATTTTAATTGCTGAAGCACTTGCAGCGCCTTATTTAAAAGGTAATGAAGTGGCAAAAACGTTACAAGCAATGGCACTTGATCGTATTCGCCAGCTCAGTGCTCACGAAATTGGTCACACACTTGGTATAGCGCATAATTTCTCTGCATCAGTGGCTGATCGTGCTTCGGTGATGGATTATCCGCACCCACTAGTGGGCTTTAATGACCAAGGTGAACTCGATGTGAGCCGAGGTTATGCACAAGGTATGGGGCAGTGGGATACGCAAGTTATAAAGTACGGTTACAGTGATTTTCGTAACCTTGATGAAGATGCAGAACTAAGTGCAATTTTAGCGGATAACCAAGCTAAAGGGCTGGAGTTTATTTCTGATAGTGATGCACGAGCGCAAGGTGGCGCGCATCCAACAGCACATTTATGGGATAACGGCAGTTCGCCAAGTGAAGAGCTATTAAGAGTGCTTGACGTAAGACAACAAGCACTCGCTAAATTTGGTATTAACAATATCAAAGAAGGAACCTCACTATCTCAGCTAGAAGAGATGCTGGTGCCGCTGTATTTATTCCATCGTTATCAGGTCGAGTCTGCTGTAAAACTGATTGCAGGTGTTGATTATGATTACGAAGTACGTGGTCAAGGTATGGTAAAAGGTGCACAAGTTGTTGCAAAGGCAACTCAACAGCTCGCTTTAAAGGCCATCTTAGCGACCCTAAATGCTGACAATTTAGTATTACCAGAATCAGTGTTAGCGCTAATTCCACCCAAGGCCTATGGCGAATCTAAAAGTCGAGAAAGCATTGTTGGCCGCACTGGCTTAACCTTAGATGCAATGGCGCTACCCGAAGTGGCTGCACAACATAGTTTAGCGTTATTGCTAAATAGCCAACGATTAAATCGTTTAGCACAGCAACAAGCGCGCAGTAATGCATTTTTTAGCTTAGATGAACTGCTTGCAAAAGTTTATCAGCAGGTGTTTTTGATTCAGAGCAAAAAAGGCATGGCAGGTAAAATCACTCAGCGGGTGCAGTTATTAACAGCAAAGCAGTTTGCTGATTTAGTCGCCAGTGATAAAGTTGCTCCAGAGGTGCAAGCTCAGTTGCGTTATTACTTAGTAAAACTGAGTAAGGCGTATCAGCAAGAGTCTTTACTTAGCAGTGCTGATGTTGGTGAAAGTGCGTTTAAGCAATACTTAGCCGATCAAATTAAACAGTTTCTGGCTACCGGCAATTGGCCTACAAATTTTACTGCATTACCAATTCCACCAGGATCACCAATTTAAATGTTAACTACAAGGCCCTAGAAGCTAGGGCCTAGTTTCTCTTGCATAAAACTGGTTTTTTGTTAACCTAGCCGCCTTCCATTTTTAGTCTTTTTGAGGTGTTTATGGCGTTTTTATCTCGTTCGATATTGGCGATGTCCATAGCACTATCAAGTCTTAATGTCAGCGCTAAAGCCGTGTGTGAAGTAGAGCTAAGGCATGGTTTGATCATCACTGATGATGTCATTCGTATTGTTGATAAGGGCCAAACCCGCGTACAAATAAATAATGATAATCAACTATTTATCCGTGGCTATTGGATTGATCTAACGTCAGATGAAACCCTAGTGTTAAAACAGTTTAGCGCGGGTATTCGCGATACGGTGCCTGAGTTGGTAGAGTTGGCAACTGACGGTGTTAATCTTGGCTTAAGTGCGATAGAGCAAGTTGTTGAAGGTATGTCGGACAAAGAGTCGGAAGTGCTAAAAACGCAACTGCAATATGTTGAGCGCGCTTTAATGGATAAATTTAAACGCGGTGATGATTTCTTTTTTATTGCCCCACAATCACTATCTAAAATTGATGATTTTTTTACCGAAGAGATCAGTCAAAAAATTCACTCTGCCGTTCATGGCTCTCTCGGCGCTATTTTAGTTTCTCTAGGTGATGCATTTAAGTCCCGCGAAGGTAATATTGAAGATCGTATTAATGACATGGGACAGCGCATGGATATTATTTCAAAAGAAATCGATAAGTCACTGCAGAAAAAAGCTCAACAGTTAGAGTTAAAAGCCTCAGAATACTGTGAATGTTTAAACTCGCTTGATGTCACCGAATCACGATTACAAATGATAGTACCAAGTATGGCTGATTTTGATTTAGTACAAATTAAATCTTAACTTAATCAATTCAATTAAAAAGCCCGCGTAATTAACGCGGGCTTTTTAATTTTAGGTAACCAATTACTAGGATCTAAACTTGCCTGTTTCAGCTTCTAAATCGCTCGTCAGTCCTTTTATCAAGTCCGTTGCAGCATGGGCTTGATGCGATAGGTCTGCGGTCTGTGAGGCGGTGTCAGAGATGGTCACAATGCGTCTTGCTGTGTCTTCCCCTGCATCGAGCTGCTCTTTAGCTGCAATGGCTATTTGATGGCTCATTTGTGCGATGGCACTCAAAGATGCAGCAACACGCTGCAACTCTTCACTGGCATCTTTAGATTTCGCTACGGTTTGTTCACTGGTGGCAATACTTAAGTTAACTGAAGTTTTTGCATCTTTCGTGGCGGATTGTAATTTACCGATCATAGTACGAATTTCTTCTGTGCTAGTTTGCGTGCGCTGCGCTAGTTGACGTACTTCATCCGCAACGACCGCAAAGCCTCTTCCTTGTTCACCAGCACGGGCAGCTTCAATGGCTGCATTGAGTGCTAACAGGTTAGTTTGCTCGGCAATACTTTGAATAACAGTAAGCACATTTGCAATATTATTTACTTCATCATCAAGGAGTTGGATGTTATTACCAGCGCTGTCAATTTGTTGCTCTAAAAGAGCTATGGTATTTGCTGCCTCAGCAGTTAAATGACTGGCATTTTGTCCTTGGCTTTCGGCTTCTTGTACTGAAAAGGCGGCTTGCTCGGCATGCTCAACCACTGTTTGCGCAGAGGCTGTTAGCTCAGTGATAGCTGATGCGACCATATGGGTTTCTTCGTTTAGGCTGCGGGTCAGTTTATCAAGCTCAGTTGAGCGGGATTCGTTATCTAAACTCTGATTTTTTAGACTATCAGTAACATCTTTAATACTGCCAACTACACCCCGTAGCCCTTGTTGCATATAGTGCATGGCAGCAATAATGCTTTCAGGTTGGGCGTCAGTACGAATATGCGAATTTAAGTTACCACGAGAAACTTGCTTAACAATACCAATTACCTCAGTGACTTCACCGCCTAACGCGTTGCTTAAAGAAATACCAAAGCGAGCAATTGCAGCAGTTAAAGCAAGGGCAATAAGTAGTGACAAGCCTAGTAACCACTTAGCGGTATTCCAGTAACGCTCATCAACTTCTTTTTCGCTGATCCCGGTACCAACATACCAACCAAAGTAAGGGGTTTTTTGCACCACAGAGGTTAGGTCAACGGTTTCACCATCACGGACAGAATCCCAATGATAGGTAATAATTTTGTTGGTTTGATTACCGACTAATTGTTCAACCATACGACCAATACTGTTACCGCTGGCATCTTTGAAATCATTAAAACTGGTGTTGTGTAGCTGCGGATCGTGAGGTGTAGCAATAAAGTCGAGTTTATCATTCACTACGTAGACATATTCACTGTCGTGGTATTTGTTTTCACGCAACATTTGCGTGGCAAAGTCACGCGCTTGTTGCTCGGTTAGTTGCCCATTTTTAGCAAGTAACTCAAATTGCTCGACAATATTTGTCGTGCTTTTCATGAGTTGATTGATACGGGCAATATTATCGTTTTCACTAGCGTGACGAAGAGATTGTAAGCCCAGTAATGCTATAGCATTGAGTGCTATAAACATTGCTCCAGCGAACAAGATTATTTTAGTTCTTAATGCTAAACCTGACAGCACATCGAGCCCCTTATTATTGTTATGACCATGATTTTCTACCATGTTTGTCGGCTAGATGTTAGCTTTAATTAACAATAATAACGGAATTAGACGTGATTTTTACTCAAGTTTCCACTGTAGGTAATTTAAAGTAAAATTTCTGCTGCGCTTAAGAGTCGATATTCTCCGCTGGCAAGGGTCTCATCAAGCTCGATATTTGCTACTTTTTCTCTATGTAATTCAACTACCTTATTACCGACTGCGGCGAGCATACGTTTAACCTGATGATATTTACCTTCGCAGATCGACAAACGCATACGGTATGTGGCAAGTTGCTCAGCAATTGCGGGTCTGGTTAGCTCTTTTTCGTTGTGTAATTGCACCCCTTGGCGCAGTTTTTCCAGCGCATCATCCGTTAGAGGTTCTTGCGTTTCAATTAGGTAAGTCTTGAATTTGTTATGTTTTGGGGAGGTGATTTTATGTGACCAATCGCCATCATTGGTAATGATCACAAGTCCAGTCGTATCGAGATCAAGCCGACCTGCAACATGAAAATCACTCATGTTAGGTTCATCGAGTAAATCAAATACCGTTGGGTGTAACTCGTCACTGTTAGCGCATACATAACCGACCGGTTTATTCAGCATATAATAACGTTTACCTAAAAAAACTAGCGGCTTACCTTGCCACAATACGTCATCAGTTGCTGTGATTGGATGATCATAAGCGCAGATCACCTCGCCATTTACGCTGGCATCTTTACGCTTTATTCCTGCCCTCGCTTTGGTGCGTGGCGTTTCTGCTAGATGGCTAATAAATTTATCTAGGCGGCAAGGGAATTTCATTGGGTTCACACTTCTAGTCGACTACAATGGCGGCGAGTATAACGGATCGTGATAACGCATGACAGTACACAGCGGACAAATATTAGCATATTATCAACAGCAAATAGCCACCGGTAAATTGCAATTTGATGATGCCCAATTAGCGGCGGTGAATGCACTAGACAATCTCGCAATTGCCATTGATAAACCGCATCATTGGTGGCAAAAATCGATATCTTTGCAGGGCATTTATTTGTATGGACCTGTTGGACGGGGTAAATCGATGCTAATGGATGTGTTTTTTGAGACTGTAGCTATTAAACAAAAAACACGGTTACACTTCCATCATTTTATTGCTCAAGTACATACTCGCCTAGGACAGTTGCAAGGGGTTAAAAACCCGCTGGATAAAATAGCCAATGAGTGGTCAGAAACGCTGAAACTAATTTGTTTTGATGAGTTTTTTGTCTCTGATATTGGCGATGCTATGATCATGGCTGGGTTATTTAAAGCCTTGTTTGCCAAAGGCATCGTTTTGGTTGCTACGTCAAATTGTCAACCTGAGCAGCTTTATTATAACGGCTTGCAGCGAGCGCGCTTTTTACCCACCATAGCGTTAATTAAAGCGCATTGTCATATTATTAATGTCACTGGCACTGTTGACCACCGATTTCGTTTTGGAAAGCACGCGACTCATTATTTTAACAGCTCGGCTAACTCTGAACTGGATGCTGATTTTTTGGCTTTTGCAGATAACTTACAAACAGCAACTGATATTACTATTTACGGGCGTAAACTAGCGTGTTTAAGGCTCAGCAATAATGCCATTATGTTTGATTTTATGGCGTTGTGCTCAGGCCCGCGTAGTACCGCTGATTATATTCATTTAGCAAAGTACTATCAGCGTGTATATATTTGTAATGTACCAGTAATGGGCGCTGCGGCGACAGGTAAGCAAATAGTGCATGGTATTGAAGATAGCTATCAGCGTGAAAAACAAGATTTAAAAGAACATACACTAGACGATGAAGCGCGACGCTTTATTGCCTTAGTGGATGAATTTTACGACCGTGGCAAGTTATTGATACTGAGTAGCGAGGTTGGCATTGCTGATTTATATCAAGGTCAAAAGTTAGCATTTGAATATGCCCGTACAGAATCTCGGCTAATAGAAATGCAAAACTGGTAGTCACTCTATTAATTATAAACCTTTACTATCTACTTATAAGTGAGAGTTGCATTCTCTTTATCTGTAGTAGCTCATATCTGATTTTGCAGTTTTGACGAATAGGTTTAGATTTAATCTGACAGGCAGCTATGAGCGAACAGCGGTCATTCAGGAGACTTGCCGTCAGCTAATTAAGACTAAGAGGGTACTTTCCCCTTTTTTACATATTTAAATAAGTTACATTAAGCATAATATTTATATGTGGCAATAACTTATAGTTTTTGTTATTAATAAAAGCTCATAAAATAAGAATGTTTTCGCGCTAAAATAGGGAAAGAGTCCTTTGATAAAGAATGTTATAAGTTATAGGAAGTAAAGCAGATGTCAAAAGAGCCTGTATCTCATCATTATTTGCCACAGTTTTATCTTAAGTCGTTTGCTTTTGAGTTCACAAAAAAGAAAAAATTATATCGTGTGTACTCCTATGATAAAGAGTTTCACCGTGTTGTAATACCAAAAACAACTAAGGAAATATGTTGCGAAAGGCACAGAAATACTTTAGACATGCTTGGTGAAAAGGACTTTTTTATTGAAAAGTCTTTTTCAGAGCTAGAATCAATAATGTCGGAGTTCTTTAAAGTTACTACGAGTTACTGTAATAAGTTAGAAGAAATAAAAAAAAGAAAGTTAAAAATTAGGGATAAAGACAAATTAAAAGAAACAAGGTATTTATGTAGTCTGGATAAATTAATGGATGAGCCTTATTATTTTAGGCTGTTTAACTACTTTATTTCAGTTTTCTATTGGCGATTGACTATACATGACGGATATTTTGAATTAAACACAACAGAAAGCTACCTATCTGAATCTATTAGCTCTTTTTTGCAAAAGTCTAACCAAATTGAAATCATAGACTTTAACCTTGTTCCTGAGTTTTTGAATGAAATAAAGCATGACATTTATCTTCCATTTGTATTTGGCGAAGAAAAAAATCTCATGAAAGTCTATAAGAGTCTTATTTTTCCATTGTCGGGCGTTTACATTAATAAAAAAAAATACCACAAGTTGTGCCAAGTTTACCTTCCAGAACAAATAATTGTCAGCTCTGATGCTCCATTTATCACTAGTGGTCGCGGGGTAAGCTTGGAACAAGAGTTTATTTTTACTTGGTCACCTAACTTAGCTTATATTAATTTTAATTACCAAGCGCAGTTAAAGATTACGAATGTAGCTGATTGGGCATTTAAGTTATCAGTACTAAATTATTTACAAGCAAAAAGATTTGTATTTTGCAATGATAAGCCAACATTAGAAAATGTGATTAATTATGCGAATCTGAGGTATGGAAATCAAGGGCTTAGTGACTTAAAGAAAGAGTTGTGGGCTCTGATGGAGTAACTTATAACAAACGCTTTAAGACGGATTCTCAACGCTCGGCGGTTTTGGTCTGATTGAGCTTTTGTGTTTACGATGTAACAGTCGAGTGTTGTGGTAGCGTTGCTCACACTTAAGTAGGCGTTAAGCATTTTTCAGGGCATTGAGATAATAAATGAACATTAATTTTTTTTCGGATTTGTCAGATGAGCTTCAAGCAGCTCTTAAGGAATGCGGCTTAAATGTCCCTTCGCCAGAACAATTACGTCAACAAGATAAACGTTCTGATGAATTAAAAGATAAGATCGAAAACTACGACTTACACAATCTATTGCATCACTTTTTTACTGTTTATACTCGGCGTATATCTGTACGCAAATGGAATGTCCATGTATCAGACAAACTGTCGGAGTCGAGTGAAATTATCGAGATAGTTAACAAGCTGTCACATGGTAATGACATAAATATTTTGTCAAGTAATAGAATAAGGAAATTGAATCAATCTAAGTTTGCTGATTTACTTCTCTCAGAGTGGGGAATACATCATTTGCACTTTGATGAGAGTAGAAGTAATGAGCTGCTTTTTATTTACTTTAGTGAAAGTGATGCTTATCTGATCGACATCTTGCAGCATGAAAAAGCTGATGGTTCGGTGGTGACTTGGACTAATACTGATTTAATTCAGGTGATGCATGATAATTGGCCAAGTGTGTTGAAGCCATATGTTTTGAAAACAAACTCTCAATCGCCAGTTTTAACAACTAAGGAAAGAAGAGCCTTAAGGAATAAAGCTGCAAACACTACCATAGTGGTAAACGATGGTACTGAGTATATGCCTATGGGAGGTGGTTACTCAGCAAGTAATCACCCAACCAGTGCTATTGTGCAGTCTGATTCTTTGTATCTAACAGTCAAGCAGTTACAAAAGACTGTTGAAGAAAATTACCCTGCTATTCAACAAGCTCTTTCTCCATATACATCCAGTCCGAATTTGGAGCTAAAACTCGGTACCAACCTAGAAGCAATAGTGGTAGAAGTTGTTCATAAAGTTCAGCTTAATTTGCAATAGGGAAAAACGCATAACAAGCGAGTCAATAAGGGTGTTAGCAAGCTCGCGGCTATTACGTGAGCGTTACCAATGACCGCAATTGGCACATATGCGACTGTCAGATTTGATTGAGTCCTGTTAATCGAATCTGACAGATCAAGTTAAGATTTATTCACTTTTATCTGACGCGACCAAGGAAGGCATTTAAGACCACCTTCTTTCGAAGATGGTGCTGTTATTGCAAATTGATTAGAGATTGAAATTTACTTTAAATATTTAACACTTTCGGTAAATTTCGTGTTCCATATCGTGAACATTAACACTTAAGCTGTCTGATTCTCGGCAGTATATTTTTAAACAGTCTAACAACTGCTCGCTGAGTTGTTGCTTTTGTTTAATCGTACGCCCTTGCATAATGTGTGCGCCAATATGGATAAAACCTTCCTTACCATCGCCCAATTGATAATGTGTATAGGCTATAGCGCGAGTTTTAATCGTTGCTAATTCAAACAAGCCACTGTTAAACGTTGCTTGATGAATTTTTTCAACCAATACCTGCGGTAATACCGGTAAATCTTCAGAATGTTCAATGATGATATGTGGCATGTTATCTATTTGCTCCCCTAAAAACGATATGTGAAACCTAAGCTGGTTTGAAACTGATTGAGTACATCACCATCAAAATGCCACAAGCATTGCTTGTTTTCGTCTGTTGGTAATGCACATGAAACGTTACTGGCATTATTGACGATCGTTGCAAGCCAGCGAGTTTCAAATAAGATGCGAGCTTGATCGCTAAATAAGTATTCTAAACCGCCATACAGGCCGCTGGCAAAGAAAGTATCAGAGCTGGTGAAGTTAGGACTTATGTAATTTGCACCAATTTGTGCGCCGACATAACTATTAATGTGGTTGCTTAAAGGGACTTCAACAGCACTTTGAAACATAAAATACTGCATTTCAACGTTTTTATCAGGGGAGGATTGAAAGTCACTTTCGGTGTTTGAAAAGTAAAAACCATAACGAGCTGAGTCAATTGTTCTATCAATACTAAAAGCAAGATGGTTACTATCTTTGAGCTCTATAGCTAAACCGTTTTTAGTTTCTAATGATTGATTAAAGCTTTTACCAGTATAAAGACTCAGTGAATAACCAGCTAACGCACTCTGACTTACTAACAGTAAGCACAGTAAAACAAATACTTTTTTCATGGTGTCGTGCTCGTTGTTGTGATTAATTTAAGTTAGTATTGAAACATAGCTGAATATTAAATGTAAGCCACGAATCGTTTACCCCTACATGGAGCAAGTAATATATGAAACCTATAATGATAGGCGTATTGACAGGTTTATTGATCACCTTAGCGGGCTGCTCTGATGATGTTGCATCAGTTAGTTTGGGATTATTTACCACTAAAGATATTAAAGTTAACTCGCAACAAGACCCTCTAGTAAAAGGCGTAACCTGTCATATTAGCCATATCGAAGCGAACTTAGATTTTGCTGATCCTTCTGATATGTCTATTTCGTGTCGCCAAACTGGACCAATTACTGCCGACCAATTACAAGCGATTGACCGTAGTAAGTCGGGTGAGGTGGTATTTAAATCATCAAAAAGTATTTTATTTAAATCATTAAAAGTGCGTCGAATTTATGATGCGCAAACGCGAACTCTGTTATATCTGTCGTATTCAACTAAAGAGTCAACCGGCAGTCATCATCATGCGTTATCCACTGTGCCATTGTATAACACCCAAGCATGGGCATGGGCACAAGAGCAAGAATAAGCAAAAGAGCAAACTATGTTAGCGTTATTTAAAAGCAAACCTTTATTAGATGAACAAGAGCAGCAATGGCTGATTGATACTTTTGTGTGGGCGGTGGAAAATTTTGACAGCGATTATTTCATTAATAACTCGCAATTAGTTTTGCCAAACCACCAATGCTTTCCCGATGCAGTTTCAAGCATTGAAGAAATGGCCAGTAAAGTGTTTGAGCGAGTGGTTGGCTATGCGGGGCTGCAAGCTTGGCCAATTACGCTGGTGGCTCCACAGCAATTGCAGCCGCAAGTATTTCCTCATTTTGCTTTTAGTAATCAGTTACGTGGTGATAATAGCCAATTAATTGTGCCGCCAAGCCATACGGTTAATGTGTCATTTAATCCAAATCAAATTAATCAGCCACAAGATTTAGTGGCCAGCTTTGCCGGTACTTTAGCGACAATTATGATCCACCATGTGGGCGTGTTACCACCAGGCGGTAAAGAGTTTTTACCACAAGCCGCCGATGCCGTGGCATGTTTTTTAGGTTTTGGGGTAATGATGAGCAATACGGTGTATCAGTTTAAAGGGGGCTGTGGCTCGTGTTACAACCCCTATGCGAACAGGCAAGCTGCACTTAGTGAACCGCAAACCTTATTTATGCATGCCCTTATTTGCCACTTTAAAGGCTATAAAGATTCTAAAAAGCATTTAAAGCCGCACTTACGCAGCCAATTCAAAAAGGCGCAAAAAGAAATAAAAGCCTTAGTTAATAGTACTGCTAATCCGTTGTTGTTAGCGCTTGATGATAAAAAAGCGGGGTAATCGTGGCTTATTTAGATGAGTTTTTATTGATTGCACTGGCACACTTTTTTGCTGTAGCAAGCCCTGGCCCAGATTTTGCCATTGTGCTTAAACAAAGTGTTCAGCAGGGGCGTCGTAATGCATTGTGGACCAGCTTTGGGGTAGGCCTGGCTATTTTATTACATGTTAGTTATTGCTTACTCGGGGTTGCGGTTTTATTAACGCAATCGCCAAACGTATTTATGGCATTAAAATATTTAGCGGGTGCATACTTGGCCTACATTGGTGTGCAAGCGCTTAGAAGTGCTAGACCGGCGCCAGCGCAGCAAGAAACTGTTCTTCAATCTCAAGGTGTTGAATCCAGTTGGATTGCATTTCGTCGCGGCTTTTTAACCAATGCGTTAAACCCAAAAGCCACGTTATTTTTTATGTCGTTGTTTACTTTAGTGATCAGCCAGTCAACGCCATTAATTGTGCAAGCAGGCTATGGGCTGTATATGGCATTGGCAACGTGGGCGTGGTTTTCGTTTCTATCCTTGGTGCTATCAAAGCCTAGTGTTCGCGGTTTTTTTCAAAAAAGTGGCTATTGGTTTGACCGTGGTATTGGCGTGATTTTGATCGCTCTAGCAATAAGAATTGTAGTGTAAGTGTTGTTTTAACAGAAATCTGTAGTAGGTGAATATGGCTGTATATAATTTTTCGTTTGGTTCAAATATGTCGTCGAGTCGTTTATTGGCGCGTTTACCAAACGCTACTCGTATTGGTACGGCAATACTAGCCGGTTACGAGTTAACCTTTGATATGGTAAGTACTGATGGCTCAGGAAAAGGCAATGTACGCCCATCAAATGATAAGAACGCGCAAGTATATGGCGTGGTATATCAACTCAATGACGCAGAAAAAACGATTTTAGACGCCATCGAAGGGCCCCGTTATGACTGCGTGGATATTCAAGTAACATTACTTGATGGGCAACAAGTAGCGGCGCATTGTTATATTGCCAACACCACTGATGCGCAGATACTGCCTTACGATTGGTATATGCAGCACGTTCATCGCGGTGCGCTTGAAGCTGGTGTGCCAAATGCGTACAGTGATGCCATAAAGTCTCGGCCAACCTGCCAAGATAGTGACAGTGCGCGTGCAGCCATTGAGTTTGCTGTACATCAAAAATAAAAACTAAAATGATAACTCCAAGGATTGTTATGAAATTAACTAAACTAGCGATTGCGGCCACCTTATTAGCAGGCTGTGCATTTAATAGCTATGCCGATATTGATACCAAGCACATCAATCAAGTGATTGAAAATTCAATGGCGCGCTTTGATGTGCCGGGTATGGCCGTGGCGATTGTTGAAAACGATAAGGTTATTTTTGCTAAAGGCTTTGGTGTTAGTAACTTAGATACTGGTAGCAAGGTGAATAAAGACACCTTATTTGGTATTGCATCAAATACTAAAGCATTTACGGTTGCGGCATTGGCAAAATTAGTTGATGAAGAAAAGCTTAGTTGGGATGACAAGGTAATTGATCACCTTCCTGAATTTCGTTTATACGACCCTTATGTAACCCGCGAAATGACGATCCGTGATTTATTAAGTCACCGTAGTGGTTTAGGGTTAGGCCAAGGGGATTTAATGATTTGGCCTGACACCGATAAATCAATCGAAGAAATTCTCGCAGGCCTTAAATATTTAAAACCAGCTAGTAGCTTTCGCAGCACATACGCTTATAACAACTTGATGTTTGTGACCGCTGGCGAGGTAGTCGCGCGGGTCTCAGGTATGAGCTGGAATGATTATATTGAAAAGAATATTCTCCAGCCTTTGCACATGGATAACTCACGCGCTGGTTTTTCGCGTATTCCAAAAAGTAATAATAACTGGGCAACGGGTCATATTCCTATGGATGGTCAATTACATCCATTTTTCGTTAATTACTTAGAGGATTTTCGTGGTGCCGGCGCGATTGCATCCAGTGTGAATGATATGAGCCAATGGCTACGTACACAATTAGCCCATGGTAAAATGCCAAATGGCGAGCAGTTGTTTAGTGAAAAACAACAAGAGCAAATGTGGCATCCACATATTACCTCACTGGCGTCAAAAAGCGCTTATGAGGCTTATCATCAGCAATTTAGAGGTTATGGTTTAGGTTGGAGCATTGAAGACTACCACGGTATTAAAAAATTAGGCCATGGTGGTGGTATTTTAGGAATGGTATCGCAGGTGACGTTATTGCCTGAGAAAAACCTCGGGATTGTTATTTTATCTAATCAGCAAGCATTCGGTGCGCTCTCTGCTATTACTCATGAAGTGCTTGAAGACGCCCTTGAACTTGAAGATAAAGACTGGGTAGCAGAGTTGGCTAAAAAGCATTTTGAAGGTAAGCAAAAAGCGTATGCTAATGCTAAGCCGGACGCTCCTGCAGACTATCAACCACAGTTACCAAATATTAGCTACACCGGCACTTTGCATGATGATTGGTATGGTGATGTTATTATTGAAGAGCTGGACGGTAAGCTACGTATTGATTTCACGCATACTAAACGTTTAAAAGGGCAGCTTGAGCATTACACGGGCAACACATTTATCGTCAAGTGGGATGAAAAGCTACTCGAAGCTGATGCGTATATTAGCTTTGATATGAGCACTAAAAATCGTGTGAATGAAGCGACAATGCGTGCAGTATCAACAGCGGTGACTGATTTCAGTTTTGATTTTAGAAATCTTCATTTGCAAGCTAAATAGTAAACCAAAGTCGCAAAGCCACCAAAGGGTGGCTTTGTTATAGTTACAGTCGTTAACTCATTTGGAGCATTTATGCGTACTGCGATTATTTCTCATCCTTTTTGCCGTAAACACAAAATGATCGCGGATCATCCAGAGTGTCCTGAGCGCTTAGATGCTATTACCGATCGTCTTTTGGCCAGTGGCTTGGATATTGCCGTGCAGCAAAAGCAAGCGCCTAAAGCATTACGTGAGCATTACTTATTAGCCCATGATGAGGCCCTTGTATCGCTGGTGGAAAACACCCTCCCGGAACAAGGTTTAGTATCACTTGATGGCGACACTTGGTTATGCCCAGAGTCATTTTTGGCAATTGAGCGGGCAGTAGGGGCAGGGCTATTAGCCGTCGATGAAATATTAGCGGATAATCTCGATGCCGCATTTTGCTCCGTACGGCCACCGGGTCATCATGCAAACCGTACAACCTCTGCCGGCTTTTGTGTGTTTAATAACTTAGCAATCTCGGTGAAGTACGCGCAAAGTAAAGGGATTAAGCGCATTGCGATTGTCGATTTTGATGTTCACCACGGTAATGGCACGCAAGACATTTTTATCGATGATGACAATGTGTTGCTTTGCTCATTATTTCAGCATCCTTTTTACCCTAATACCGCCGTTGAAAATAACGATACATTGGTTAATTCACCGTTGCCCATAGCCAGCGATGGCAATGATTTAAAAACGTTGTATAACCAACAGTGGTTACCTAAATTAACAGAGTTTAAGCCAGAGTTATTGTTTATCAGCGCAGGGTTTGATGCGCATTTTGAAGATGATATGGCAAGTCTCAAATTTGTTGAGGCCGATTATGCCTGGTTGACACAACAGCTGTGTGACATGGTAAAAAGTACTGGCTGTAGAGGGATTATCTCTTATTTAGAAGGAGGATATAATTTATCAGCGCTAGGGCGCAGTGCTATAGAACATATTAGAGTGTTTACACAAGCAGAAGAGTAGCTTTATATTCATTCTACAATTAAGTAAAAATATTGGTTGTTGTATGATACCAATACCACTAATTAAACAAGGAAGATAATGTCTGTAGTAATTAATATCTTAGTCACGTTGGCACTGTGCTTTTGGGGAAGCATGATGATGATGTCGCCGATGATGTTCGGTGCCCCTGGCGCGACGAATAATAAGCAAAAAGTGTTCTCTGCCATACTCATATTAAGTTTTCCAGTACCATTATTTTTGCTTATTGGTTTATTTGGCGGCAGTTATTTTGGTATTGATAGTTATAAAATGGCGCTGATAAGTGCTGTTGTTATTGGGTTTTTCTTTGTGATATTTGGCTATACGGGTATGATCAGTAATCTGCTTCGAGGTATTGCCAATGCGGGTTATTGCGTTGTTGACCAGCATGTTTACTTTAATGCTAAGTTAATAGAAAACGCTGACGCTGAAAGCTTTACTACTTACAGTTTAGCCAATTTGAATACCTATGACGCTGCATTATACGCCAAAGATAAACAGCACCTTTACTATTGTGGTAACGCCATTAGCGGTGTTAACTCTAATAATCTAAAGGCTAAGATTATTGGTACTGATCTTTATTGGATTAATGATTCGCAAGTGGTTAAAGGCGAGCGTATTGTTGCAGGAGCTGATCCTAAAAGTTATAAGGCCTATTCTTATAGCTTTTGGAATATCTCTGGAAGGAAAGGCCGACAAGTCATTTACCATAACGATGAGCCAGTGCCTGAAATAGATGCGCAGTCATTTAAACCTATCGATGATAGTTACGGTAAAGACCAGCAACATATCTTTTACGCAAATATAGCCATCTTAACTGACATTGATGTAGATACCGCTAGTTTTACACGATTAGACGAGAACTTTGCTAGCGATAATCAGCATATTTTTTACTTAAATGGTGAAGATAGTCATGTATTGATGGGGGCTGATCCCAGCAATTTTGAAATTTTTCAACGCGACTACTATCGCAGTGGTGAGACTGTTTATTACGTAACTCAATATAAGTCGGCAAAGCCGATGACACAAGTCGATGCTGACAGCTTTAAAGTCACTCAATATGATGAACAAACTCATTCGGATGCTTACGATAAATATCATTATTATTTTCGCGGTGAGATTGTTGCAACGCGCTAAGTTTAGAAAAATATAGGACCTGTTAGGGCGTTGCGATGAACGAGGTAATTTGCTGTTGAAAATGATTAAACAGAAGGAAGTTTATTCATACTCTTTGGTAACTTGCCTACGTTTGTTTGCGTTGCATCAACTTGGTTTATATCGATAAAATTAAGCTCCCCGTTAGCGATGATCTGCTCACCATTACTCAGTTTTAATCGTGTAGGGGCAAAACCCATGCGGATCTCCCGACTCCAATTACAAGCATGCGTACCGTTTTGGCAGCGCGAAAGTGCTTACTGTTATACTCAATAATACTCCCTAAAAAAATGCATAATATAGCTGAACTTTAATCAGCACTTAGTTTTGCAGCTCATTGAACTTTACAGGTTTAAGACTGCTTAACTGTAGTAGCTGCTCGGCGCAGTAAGCTGCTTTTAAACGATGTTCTGGCCCAGAATTACTTAAAAAATGGCTCAACGTGCGCAGTCCTAATTTTTGCGCCATTTCACTGTGTGATTGCTGAGGCATGCTATGGCTTTGCGCTAATTCATCGAGCACTTTTAGCAAAAATTGCTGCACTTTATCTCGTCTTGGCGATGACAGTTGCGGCTGTGGAGATTGTTTTGCAAGCCAGTTGCTAAATATATTAGTTGTTTTGTTGTCGGTTAAATCATCAAAATAGAGATTAATCCAACGATCCAGTTTTACAGCAATCGGACGTAGCTGCCACTGCGTACTATCGCGCTCAATACGTGCCACAATAAGTTGTGGTAATTGCTGCTTAAATAGCATCATATTATTGATCGCATGGTGTGTCAGCTTAGTGTAGGGCTGGCTAAAAAAGAGCGTATTGCGTTGCGTATCTTGGTAACTGAGCAACATGCATTGCGTGGCTTCATCAAATGTGTGTTGGTGAACATGACTAGGAGCAAAGCATATATAGTCGCTTTGCCAATCAATTTCGGTTATATCACTAATAGCCTGTGGCTTTAGTGGCTGTTCGCTTGGTTCAACATAGGTCTTTTTAAGTTGGCGAAGACGTTGCCAACCATTGAGCTGAGCGTTTGAAATACGTTGTGTTTGCCCAAACCAATTGCTGCCAGAAGGCGCACCTTCAAGTAATTGGTTTGCTTGCCAGATTTGGCTATAGTTAAGTGTTTGCTCGGTTGTTGTGCGACTTTCGGCAAGCGTAATAAAGCGGCCGTATTCGTCTTGTAAAACCAACGTCAATCCATGTGCGCCACTGCTACGACGCCACGGATAACCGCCTAAACATAACAACTGCTGTGGAGGACAAATATGTTCAACATCTTGCGTTTGTGTTTGCTCTTGGCGTTCAAGCATCACCAAAACGTGTGCTAGTTCAAGCAAAACAGTGCGTTTGTCTCGCAGATGTTCACCACTAAGATAGCGTGCGAGTGTGCCGCATAAACGTTTTAGTGGTGCAATGTTAAAGCCTGCCTTTTCCATCGGGATCTGCAGTAATTCAATAGTGAGCAGTGATTCACTGCGCAGTTGCGCTAAGGGTACTCCTGCAAGCATAATGAGCTCAGCGTAGCATGCCTGCTTAAGCTGCGTTTGTGTTTGGTTTAATAGTGTTTTTTGGTGCTCTTGTTCTAGTTGCAACCAGTCGGGCCATTGCAGCATTTCACCTTGTTGCTCAAGCCACAAGTAAACGCCCAGTAGTGCGTATGCTTGGCTATCTTCATTGCAGATAATATCATTAATTGTGTTTACGTTAGTAAAATGGAGCGTGTGCTCCTTGATAGTAATGCAAACCTGCGCACCTTGTTGCACGATGTCAGCTTGCCAACGACGCTGAACTTGACGATAAAGCTGGCGTATTTTTACTTTGCCAGCACTGGCTAATAACGTATTAGTATCGATTTGCGGCACTTCATTTTCTTCAATCGTTGCTGCAGATACTGGCGCTTGTTGCCAAGTAAATATGCTGGCTGCAATGATATGCTTACAAATACCATTTGCGGCGCAATCACATTGGCTATTATTAGGATTATGTAAATCCAGTACACCTTGCTGACCTTCGAATGTAAACTGAATTGGCGAAGCGTCACTTATATGTGGGCTGGATTTATCGAGCGCTTTTTGTGCTCGGCGGACTAACCCCGCACTGGCGAGGGTTTCAAAAATACTGATATCCATTATTGTTTTATGCTCATGCTGCTCATTTTTGTAATCCCATCGTGGATGCTAGCCAATTTGCAAAGTGGTCAGGCGTTAATGAAGCAATCTGCATTTTCATACGGCTAAGTTTGGCTGTTGCGTTAGTATCATAAAAAGGTATTGATTCAGGGCTCAATGCGGTCATGCCTAACATTGTCACCCCACTATCAATAAGATGCTGAGCTTGTTGAAACATTGCTTGCTCAGGGCCACCTTCACAAAAGTCAGACACGGTAGCAATAATGGTACGCGAAGGAGTCTCGATTAGCTGCTCACAGTATTGCCATGCTTTAGCAATTAAAGTGCCACCACCAAGTTGAGTCGAGAGCAATACTTTCACTGGGTCGTCAGCTTGCTCGGTCAGATCTACGACTTGTGTATCGAATACCACCAGCGAGAGTTTAATACACGGTAGTTGTTTTAAAATACCAGCGATCACCGCTGAATACACCATAGAACTGGACATAGAGCCTGATTGGTCGATACATAAAACAACGTGCCAAGGCAATTGTGGTTGCTGGCGAGCATGAAAGTAAATGCGCTCAAATAGCACGCGTTTGCCATCAAAGTGTTTAAGGTTCTTGCGAATACTTGTTTGCCAATCTAAGTTAGCAAGTCGTTTTTGTGGACTGTGCGCTTGGCGATTTAGCTTACCATTGAGCTTGTTATTAAACAGTGGTCGTAATTGCTTTAGCAAATCCTCTACTACAGTTGTAATGATTTGTTGCACTTGCTGCTGTAATTTAGGGTTGGTATGCGCTGAAATACTCATTAATTGCTTTAACAACCCCATAGAGGGTGAAATATTTTGTAGTACTCGTGGTTCTTCTAACAGCTGCTTAAGATTAAAGCGCTCTAATGCTTGATGTTGCAAGGTGTCATTAACACTTTTAGGAAACAGCTTTTCAGCGTTATCGAGCCACTGTACTACCGATGGCTGGCTTGCTTCTAAGCCGCCAGAGATTTGAAGGCCGCGCTCTTTTAAACCCTGTTGGTAGAGTTGCTCAAGGACTTGGTCTTGTTGATTTTGCTCACTTGATAAACTGGTATCGAGTGATTCAGCATAGCGCCCTAATACTAGACGCCAGCGCTGTTTTAGCGAGTAGTCCATGCACTTAATCCTTGTTCAAGCAGTTGCTGTTGTAATTGTTTATCTAATAACATTGCTTGGTTTACATCATGCTCGCTGATATCTTCATTGAGCCAATTTAATTGCTGTTGCCATTGATTAAGTGTACCGAGTTGCTGGCTAATACCATCAATTTCCCGTGCATCTTTATCGCAAAATAGCCCACGTAATTGTGGTAACTGCTCAACAAACTGCTCATCATCGAGTTGCTCAATACTGTGATTGAGTAATGACAATAGCCCGTTTTGATGATTGAGCCAATGGGGCACAACCGTCAGCAGTGTGTGCAAAATAGTGAAACGGTCGCCGCTATAGCGTTGTAGTTCATTTAATAAAGAGGCAGGGTCTAACTCATCTAAGTCTACAGCCAACGCTTTAAGCGCAAACCAAAGGGTAGGGGTGTGTTCATTGTGTTCTATTAGCCAGTGTAAACGCTCACGCCAAGGTTGTTTAAGTACATCCATTTGTTGGCGTGCAATAGCTTGTAATGACAACAGTACTTGTAGCGCTTCATCTTCAGGTAGTTGATTTAACGAGGGCAAGTGAAAGCTTAATTGACGCCACAACGGTGTAATTAATGCGTCGAGTTGCTGGTGGTAGTCATTGAAAAGCGGGTGCTTACTGGTGCGATATAACTTAATGAAGCTATCTGATAGTATTTTTATGGTACTGCAATCGTTTATTTCACGGGTTATTGCAACCGAGTTAAATTGATATTGCACGCCTAATTGAAGTGACAGTATTAATTTATCAAGCATTTGTGGCAAATCGCTTTCACTTTGTTGCGCCAAGCGATGCTGTACAACTGTTTTGAGAGTGCCGCCTAAAGTACTTAATTCAATTAACGCCACTTCTACTGAAGGGGTCCAATGGTAGCGCCAGCTTTCGTGCTTTGCGGCTGTATGTACATTATAAAAGGCATGCATGCTTTGTTCGTATTGGCAAAAGCCGATGTCTAAAAATAGTAATTGGCTCAATAGTTGGCGGCGCTGGCGTTGCCGCTCGGTTAATTCATATAAAGAGAAATGACTGCGATTAACAGTGCCGATTGTCAGCTGCACACGTTTGCAATGGGCTAATACATCATCGACTAATGGCAAATTACGTTGATTTGCTGGTAGTTGTCCCATGTTTTCGCCACGCAACAGCTGCTGCCAAGGTCGATAGTCGCGCGAGCTACTTTGTTGTTTAAATTGGCAACTTCCTAAAGAATCGAGTAGATCATAGCAACCAGCGCGCACAATTCCCCGCAACTGAGAGAGTTGACTTAGATGCTCAAAAACATTTTGTTTAGCTATAAGCGTTAACTTAGGCATTTGTGCTAATAAATACAGTAGCCAATCACTGGCTGATAATGAACGTTGTTCAAACAGCCAACGGCAAAACGCAGGGTAGGGCATTCCCGCCTGGTAGCCTTGATGAGCATCAAGTAAAGAATCGCTGTAACGGATCACAAAACTATCCTCAGTACTTTTACGAATAGAAGTTGATTCTTGCTCGTAATCAAACAGTGCACTGGTATGGAAACCGCCGGTCATTACCGCGATGCGTTGATAATCATGACTAGCTGCGCGAATGCAGGCACGCATTTGTTTCTCGCGGTCTAGATCGCCTAGTTGCTGCAAACTTTTTTGATCATAATAAAGGCGGCTAGCAGCACAAAATAGTAATACTTGCTCAAAAAAATCATTCGCACTTTCAAAATTTTGTAGCTCAAATAAGCGCAGCCAAAGCTCATCGGCATCACGGCAACCCATGGTTTGTTGTAGCTGACGACTATAGCTTGAGCTTAAAATACGGGCATCGCTGTAGCGATCAAGTGGTTCTTCTTGCTGCTCGTCAGTGCTGTCTAAGTCAATAAATTGTACTGGCACGTGGTTGTCGCCAGCCCAGCGCAGTGCTTGCCACTCAGGGCTATTTTCAGCGAAAGGAAAATAGCTTTGCTGTTGATAAACTGCAATCGGTGGCACCACCTGCTTGTTTTGCAATAGGCCAAGGTGTTGCCCAAAACTGTGCGGTGCTTCAATCAATACAACATCTGGTTGCCAAGCGTTTAATTGAGCTAAAGCAAAATGCGCACAAGCAGGACTGTGATGGCGCACAGGTAACCAACGTACTTTTTCATCATGTAAATAACGTTGGCTGAACTTTGCTAATGCTTGGCTAAAGCCGTTGTTATCTGGTGTTATTTCATCCACAACGCTTTACCTGCATCAAAAAAAGCACGCCACTCTTTGCGTTCACGTACAACAGCATCAAGATAGTGAGCCAATTTTTTAATGTCATCGGGTTTATCTTTAATCAAGGTGCCGTGCATCTGTTGTACTAACTGCTCAGCACTCATGGGTTGATGCCAATAGAGGCTATGTAAGGCACAAGAATGCACAATATTGACCGCTTCGGCAGTTGATAAAGTAGCATCTAAAGATTGTGCACCAAGGTTGTTACGCAAGTCATGAAATACCTGTACTAATAACTGTACTAACTCTTCATTAATTTGTGGTTGCTGTGCTTCGTTAATAAAGCGGGCATTGACCTGAGATAAAATAAGCTCTTGCTCTAGTTTTACATCATTAAGTACTGGCACTGTTTCAAAATTAAAGCGACGTTTAAGGGCGCTCGACATCTCATTTACGCCGCGGTCGAGTAAGTTGGCGGTGGCAATTACATTAAATCCCGGTTTGGCTTGAATGGCGATCCCCAGCTCTGGGATCGTGAGTGTTTTTTCCGACATTAAGGAAATAAGCACATCTTGGATTTCCTGCGGGCAGCGAGTGATCTCTTCAATACGCACTAATTTACCTTGCTCCATAGCAGTATAAATAGGACTTTTTAGTAGCGCATCAAAGCTTGGGCCATTGGCTAGCAGCATGGCAAAATTCCAACTATATTTAACTTGCTCCTCAGTCGTCCCCGCAGTACCTTGGATCAATAACTCGCTGGTGCCACTTATCGCCGCCGCGAGTAGCTCTGACAACATTGATTTTGCAGTACCTGGTTCGCCAACCATCATTAGGCCATTGTTGCCCATTAGGCTGACAATCGCACGTTCAACAAGTGCATCATCACCATAATATTTACGGCTGATATTGTGCTGTTTATCGCCACAAATAAAGCGTTTTACGGCACTTGCTGAAAGCTGCCAGCCGCTCGGGTGAGCACCACTATCAGTGGCAATGAGCTGTGCTAATTCAACTTGATAGCGTTGTTCGGCGCGAGCACGAATAATCTGTTCATTCATTAGGTACGTCCTTTACTACAGTTCTGACTGTATATAGCGTTCTTTACCGGAGTCAGGGCAAACAACGAAGTATAAATAACTTTATTACCACGGTAGTTTTGATAGCCAATTAGGATCTGCATGGCATTTTTTTGCAACATGTTGATAATCCAGTGCGATAGCGTTGAGTAGATTTGCTGGCGCTTGCGCAAGTGGTATCGTTTTATAGCGATTACGCGTGCTAGAACCTTGAATTTGCTGCAATATTTTGCAGCCATAAATGGCAACGGGTTCATTTTCCTCTGGTAAATAGTTACCACTAAACTCAAATTGAATGCGAAGTCCTACCTGCTCAAATGATTTTTCGTAGTAATTAAAAAACGCCCCATCTTCTGTTTCACCGCGTTGGTAACCGAGTTTGGTTAGTAAACCGCGCAGAGTAAAAGCATCACTCATAAGGCCCAAATGATGCTCCAATGAAATTTGCTTAGGTGTAACACTAATATCAGCGGATTTGAGCTGCTCAAAAAGTGGCTTTATTTTGTAATCTTTTAAGTGTAGCTGCCATGCTTTAAGGGCGGCTTTATCAAGCTGATTAGCACTGAGCAAACGAATATTTGCACCCGATATTAGCGTAACCTCGTCATCATTTACATCGACTAAACTACCATCTTCAGTCGGGCGAAAGGTATGCCAATCATTATCAAGTTGTACTTGCCATAAGGTGCGTTGTAGTAAGCGAAACATCACCGGATGTTGGTGCAAATATTCATGCCACTCATTTAAAGGCCAGTGACGCTCGGTGATCATGGCAGCATATAGGCGGGCATGTTGTTGTTCAATCACTTGCTTTAGCTCTTTTTTACAACCACTAAACCATTTTTTAGTTTGGTTGATCTGCTCTTCGCTATCCTCTTTGCGTGGTTGTGGCAGCGATTTAATCACCTTGCCTTCTTCGTTTAGTAGTTGCAGCTTAAGTGAGTCGCTCAGTTGCAGTTGTAAAGCGCGATTGCCAAAGCTAAACGGTGTTGGATCTTGTATATGCTCTAAGCCAGCGGTTTGGATGGTGCGATCTGCCAATTCATCATTCGTCCAGCTGTTACGCTTTGCAATTTTGCCAACTAACTCGCGCGCCAACGCTTGTATTGATTGGGTACGATGTTGGCGGGCTATCGACAGCATAAATTGAATAATCACCGTATCGTTAATGTGGGCAAGAGCGCTGATCATCGCCTCTATTTGTGTACGGCGCAGATAGTGTTTTTTCATATACGGCTGGATCAGTGCTAGCAACGCTTGGGGATTACCACCATTGATTAATGCCAGTAAGCCTTTTTCTTTAATAGCCGAGCCATGCAATTGAGATTTATATAAGTTGTAACATGCATTGTAAGCATCGAGTAATGTGCGTGTAGCGTATTCTTGGCCCCAATCATATTGCGCTAAATCTTGGTACCTGTTGTACTCGCGTTGCTTATTCGCTTGCGCATAGTCATGCGCCTGTTGATCAGAAGGGGCAAGCGTATCTTGACTTATAAAAGCTGATAATAAAAAGTGGCCTAGGCGAGCCTGACTGTCATCATCGAGTAGTGATAAATATAACCTTAATAGGTTGCTCCCTTGGGGTTGTTTAAGCTTTACGGCTAACACACACCACCAATAGATAATGCTTGGCTCCACAGGGTCGCCATGACGAAAGTGGCAGGTGGGTAACATCGCTTGTTGTAGCCAGGCCATATGTTTAGGGGCTGCTTTTTTGAGCCCTGTAGCTGCTTCTTCAGCTAAAATAGCGGGGGTGATGAAATAGCTAATATCACCGCCGCATTGTTGTAGCGCATCCAATAATTGGTTACGAGTAGTGGTATCTTTTTCTGTGGTGATCGCGTCTTGCAGTGCGGGCTTCGCATCAGGGTGTTGCAGGTGAGTTAACCACTGTGCAGTGAGGCTGCGGGTTTCTTTATTGCTTGATGCTAAACCTGTCGTTATTTTTTCAATGAGCAATTCATGCTGCTGCACGGCGTATTGCGCTAACTTGCGCACTTGTTTGCGATTATCAAAGGCGAGTTGATATATGCGTTCGAGCCAATAGGGGGGTATCGCTGGAAAATCAGCTAATAAAGCCAAGGCTTGTTCAGTAATGCGCGTGCTATCGATACGATCATTGAGAAGTGGCTCGATGGCCCATGTTCCGGTGTCTTGATTAAATACAGAGTTGCTGAGTTGGCCATCAAGTGCTAGCGCCATGGTTTGTGGATAGTGTGCAAATAGCGGCCATATTTCAAATGACTCTAAAGCTATCGGGAGGCTGCCACTAGGTTCATGTCTAATATCAAGGATGTAATTAGTTAAATCGCTAGGGCTAATACCAAAAGGGTGCAGTACTGGCTGTAACTGGCGTATATCTTTGATATCACGTTGGATCAATTTACTAGGGTGAGGCTCTTCGAGTACCGTTGAAAGCCCATAAAATAAACCAGTAGCTAATAGGAAAAAGTGCACTAGTTGAGCATCACTTTGGTTCATCAGTTTAGCTTCGCCAATAATTTGGGCTGCGTATTTATTATCAACTAGCCTATAAATAATATCGTAGCCGGGCTGTGTTTGTATTTGGCGTTGCTGTAGTTGCGCAAGCGCTTGGGCAAGTTGTTCTGGCGTAAGTGAGCGCAGCCCTTGTAAGTCGTCACGATCAGATGCCAAACTTTGCTGCCTTTGGTGACAATTTTGCGGATAATCCAAAAGTGCTTGCTGCGCCGTTGCAATTTCTTGTTCCGCTTTGGCTATTTCAGTGCTTAACACTTGCTGGCAAACATCAAGCCAACGCTCTGGAAAATCATGGCTGATAGAAAGGGGGGGGAGGCTTGGCAGTGGCCAATCAAAATACTGACTTTTTTGTATCAGCTGATATTCATGCTGTGCTTGTGTGATCTGTTGCTGCAACACGTTACTTTTTGTTTCACTTAGCCATTGAGTTAAAAGTGGTTGCGCTGCATCATAACGGCTAATAAGCTTAATCCAATGGGCTTGGGTGGTGGTGTTAGCACTTTGATAGTGTTTTTTAAGGTAGTTGACCCACATTGCTGTATCAAGGCGTGTGAAGGCAAGCGCCGCCGCCTGACGTACTTTGTTGGTGGAATCATCCGCTAATGTCATTACTAGCGGTAGTAAGGTGTTGGGTAGTTCACAGTACTTTGTCAGTTGACAACAGAAAATGTAACGACCTTCGCTATGAAGTTGTTGTAGCTGTTGGTCGAAATCAGGCTTGTTGCTGACACTTAGCCAGTTGGTATGTGCGAGTAAATATTGGGCATACTCTGCTGGAACATACTTGTTATTACGCTCTAATATAAAAGCATCAATATACCAGCTAGGTAATTGATATACTCTTAATAATTCCAGCAGTGTGTGTCGATTGGGTAATTGCTCTACAGATGACGCTGTATGCGTTTTAAATTGTCTGTTCAGGAAGTTTAGAAGATAGGCAAACCAGTTATCAAAGCTCGAAAGTACATGGCTAAACGCATCAAAATAGGGCTCGTTAAAACAAGCAACGACTAAACCTAAGCGATGCAAAAAGTCCAGTTGCTGGCTTTGAGTAGACATGAGTACTTGCCACATCGCTTCTGCTGCTTCCCAGTCATAGCAACCAGGTGCCTGTTTACTTTTTGTATCGGGAAGCTGTGCTAAAGTAGTTAAACAACGGGGATTTCCCCCATGTAATAAGTAATGTGTAACGTTATGAGCGAGACCTGATTCTGCTATTTCATAGCCTTTACAGGCAAGAGTTAATAGCTCAGCAATGTCTGTGTTCGGAGGCGTGTTTAACGTATTAAGCATAAAACGTCCTTGCTAGATAGATCATCTTGATTTCTAAACGCTGGCCATCGTTAATGTGGCCAGCATTTACTGTTATAGCGGCTAATTAAACGGTAGCTTTTGCTGCCACAGTGGATCTGCATGACACTTTTTCGCCACCTCTTCGTAATCCAAGGCGATAGCGTTAAGCAGATTAGCAGGGACTTGAGTAAGCGGTAATGCATCATAGCGGTTCCAGCCACGTGCTTTTGGATTAAATTGCCATACTGTGATGCTATAAATAGCTGCAGAAACATTCTCTTCGGGGACACAGTTACCACTGAAGTCAAATTGAACTCTAAGTCCTAATTGATCAAACAGTTTATAGTAATGATCAAAAAATCCTGCGTCTTCAGGGTCGCCTTGCTTGTAGTCTTTTTTGGTCAATAAGCTGCGTAGTGTGAAGGTATCAGTCATCAAGCCTTTATGATGATCCAATGCTAACTGTTCTGCAGCTATATTTACTTCAAGCGACTTGAGTTGCTCAAACAGCGGTTTAATTTTGTAATCTTTTAAGTGGGCCTGCCAAGCTTGGCTTGCTTCACTATTGAGTTGATTACCACTTAGCAAGCGGATACTAGCCTGGGCTGGTAATTCAATTTCATCATCTTCTGTATCAATGAGTGCGCCATCTTCTGTGGGGCGAAAACTGTGCCAACCATCATCAAGCTGTACTTGCCAAAGCGTACGTTGCAGTAAACGAAACATGATAGGATGCTGATGTAAATATTCTTGCCAGTCGCTCGCAGGCCAATGACGCTCAGTAACCATAGACTCATATAGACGACTAGTTTGTTGCGTTATTACCTGTTTTAGCTCTTTTTTACAGCTGCTAAACCATTTTTTAGTTTCGCTGATGGCTGCATCGTCATCATCTTTACGCGCTTGCGGCAGTGACTTAAGCACCTTGCCTTCTTCGTTGAGTAATTGAAATTTAAGATCATCGCTTAGCTGGAGTTGCAATGTACGCAGACCTAAATTAAAAGGTGTTGGCCCTTGCGTGTTTTCAAAGCCTGCAGTTTGAATAGTGCGATCGCCTAGTTCATCGGTCGTCCAGCCGTTTCGCTGGGCAATTTTATCAACTAACTGACGTGCTAACTCTTGTATTGATTTGGTGCGGTAACGTCGCGATAACGACAGCATAAATTGAATAATTATCGGATCATTAATATTGGCGATAGCACTCAATATTGCTTCAATCTGCGCTCGACGTACATAATACTGCTTCATGTAGGGTTGTAGTAGGGCTAAAAGCTCATTCGGTTTACCGCCAATAATTAAGGCGAGCAAACCTTTTTCTTTAATAGCACTACCTAATAGCTCTGACTTTTTCTGTTTGTAACACGCATTATATGCATCTTCCAAAGTATGCGTTTTGTACTGTTTCCCCCATTCACTTTGAGCCCAACGTTGATACATATCAAATTCTTGCTGCTTATGAGCTTGGGCGTATTCATGCGCTTGTTGCTCGGTGGGGCAAAGTGTATCTTGGGAGATAAATGCTGATAATAAACAGTGAGCGAGTTGTGCTTGGCTATTATCATCAAGCAGTGATAAATACAAATGTAGCAAGTTACTGCCTTCAGGCTGTTTTAGTTTAACGGCGAGCACACACCACCAATAAATAATATCAGTGTCGACTGCTTCACCATTAACAAATTTACAGCTAGGTAGCCTATCTCGTTGCAGCCAAAGCATATTTTTAGGCACTGCTTTTTGAAGCCCTGCAGCTGCTTCTTCAGCCAATGCGGTTGGTGAGGTAAATTCACTAATATCACCGCCACATTGCTGCAAGGCATCTAACATTTGCGCACGAATTGCGGTATCTTTTTCTTTTCTAATTGCTTGTTGTAGTGCTGGTTGGGCATCACTGAGCGCCAGTGTTTGCAGCCATTTTGCAGCAATACTGCGAGTATCATTGCCGCTTGATAGTAATTCTTTGCTGACTCGCTCAACAACGATGCCATGCTTTTGTGCGGTCGCTTGTGCCGTGAAGCGCACTGATTTTCGACTATCAAACGCTAATTGATAGATGCGTTGTAACCAATGGGGAGGAAGTTTAGGAAAATCAGCTAATAAAGCCAGCGTCTGGTTGATAACCATATAGTTATCATAGTTATCCTTGGAGTCGAGGCGATCGATAATCGTTGGCTTTGTGTCATCTCCTTGCTGGATGAGCTTTGTGTATAGGCCATCAAGTGCGTAATCTATTGTTTCTGGGTACTCGGCGAATAAGGGCCACACATCAATTGATTCTAACGCCAATGGGCGAGTACCCAACTCTTCACCATGGGAACTTACAAGTATGTTCGTTAAGTCACAAACGCTAAAATTAAATTCTGCTAGTAATGGCAGTAATTGGCGAACATCGCTAAGATTCTCTTGCAGTAATTTGCTCGTATTGGCTGCATTTAACAGATTATTAATGTGCCATCTGCCAATTTTCTGCAGTTGAAAAAAATGTGCTATTGCAATGTTTGGCTGTTTGAGTAACTTAGCTTCATCGATAATGTCATAAAAGATGTCATTACCAAGCTTTTGACCTTGTTCTAGAGCGTTTAAAGCTTGAACAACATCATCTTTAGTGATCGTTTTATATACCGCAAGCTCTTCTTTTTCACGCTCTATCGCCTTTGCCCAGTAGCTGCCGGGTGCTTCGGGCTTGCTGTTTTTTATATATCGTTCAGAACGCGCAATTAGCTTTTCTAAGCTTTGCATACAGTCTTCAACCCAATGCGCTGGGAAATCACCGTGAAAGTTCACGTTTGTGTATGCAGGCAACTGCCAATCAAAGTTGTCGCTTTGCTGCTTTAACTGATATTGCTCAATGGCGAGTGTAAGTTTAGTGTGTACTGATGCTGTTTTTTCAGTGGCTTGCCATGTTTCAAGTAATGTTAATGCATTACTACACTCAACCACACTGCTTATCCAGTGAGTTCGTGTGCTTGCATTAGCCTTTTCATAATGTTCAGAGAAAAACTCAAGGCATTGTGCATCATCGATTTTACGGATCACACTGTTCGCTGACAGACGTACTTGATTGGACTTATCAGCGCTAAGCTGTGCTAAAAACGGTAATAACGAAGTTGGAATTACCGGCTGCTTAAGTAGAAACTGGCAAAGCGTATTACGACCGCTGGCGTCGATTTTTTGTAGTTGTTGGCATTTTTCAGGTGTTGAACAAATCGTTATCCAATCACTATTAGCTAGCAAATGATCTGGATAGATAAAGCCTCTTTGTGCATAGGAGCGCTCAAGAATATAGGCATCAATATACCACAGCGGTTGGTCATACGTTTCTAGCAGCGTAAGCAGTTCATCACGACTAGGGAATTGAGTTGCCTTGGTGTCATATTCAAAATCAGTGTGTTGGTTAAAATAAAACAGTAAGAAGGCAAACCAGCCTGTTAGTTTAGACTCCATATGATTTAAATAGTGATGCTTTGCAATCGCCTCTGTTACTAAACCTAAACGATGTAAAAAGTCGTTTTGATGGCCTGTAGCTGACTTTAAAACATGCTGCATGGCTACTAAAGAGCGTCTATCATACTCGCCATTATTATTTACCGAGTAGTGGCCTGGCAGTTGCGAATGGCGCGAATTAGGTAGTTGATTTAATATGTTAAGACAATCAGCTCCTTCTCCTGTTACTAAGTAATGAGCAACCTTAGCGGCTAAGCCTGTTTGCGTATGGTTATAGCCTTGGCAAGCAACTATTAATAAATCTTTGATGGTTATTTGTTTATCTTCACCGAAAAGCTTACTAGTAAATTTTTTGAACATAGTACTTCCTTGATTATTCAAAGTTGTGGTGATTATTGACTCTTTTTATCGGTTATCTATGAGCAATATTTGTAAAAACACAGCAAACATTACTTATCCCCACTCTATAAAACAAGACAAATTATGATTTACGAGATCAAGTTTTGTTTTTTAATTTTTGCGCATGTAACACGTTAAGATATTTACGTAGGTTTAAACTAAGCCAATATAGGGTTAGCGTGTTCTAAAATGTTACATGCCCAAAAAGTGACAACGGTTATTCTTTTAACCACTGTGCAACTTGTTTTGTATAATAACTCACTATTAAATCAGCGCCTGCACGTTTGAAGCCGGTCAGTGTTTCAAATACCACTTTTTTTTCATCAAGGGCACCTGCTAATGCTGCAAATTTAATAGCGGCATACTCACCACCAACTTGGTAGGCAGCTAAAGGTAAGTTTGTTTTCTCTCTCAAGCTGCTAAGGACATCAAGATAGGGCGTGCCTGGTTTCACCATTAGAATATCAGCGCCTTCTTGTTCATCAAGAAGGGCTTCTTGAAGCGCTTGACGAATATTTGCGTAATCCATTTGATAGCCTTTGCGATCACCGCTTAATTCACAATCAACAGCAGCTCTAAATGGACCATAGAAAGATGAAGCAAATTTAATGGCGTGAGCTAAAATGGCAACATGTTCAAACCCTGCATTATCAAGGCCTGCTCGAATAGCTTTAACTTGACCATCCATCATCGCAGATGGGGCTAGCATATCGGCACCTGCTTTTGCTGCGCACACACTCTGCTTTACAAGATTAGCAACAGTTTCGTCGTTACAAACTTGATTATCTTCAACAACGCCACAGTGTCCATGATCTGTATATTCACAAAAACAAATGTCGGGTATTACCATCATCTCGGGGCATGTTTGTTTGATTGTTTTAATCATACGTGCCAGTAAACCATCATCGTGCCATGTATCACTGCCAACACTGTCTTTATGATGCGATATGCCAAAAGGCATAACATACTGAATTCCTAATCTATGCAGTTCAGTAATTTCTTGGGCTAATGCATGTTCAGGAATGCGCTGTATACCAGGCATAGTGGATATTTCTAGACTTTCAGTTAACGACTCTTCGATAAAAATAGGATGGATAAGATCGCCAATATTAAAATCAAATTCGCGTACTAACTGTCGCATTGCGTCACTGTGGCGAAGCCTGCGCATGCGTCTTGATAAATTAGGTGTACTCATTGCTATATGCCTTACTGAGCTGAGTATAACGAGATGTTTATAATATCATTTTTATCACTGTAAACGATATGCGTTAAATCAATATTAAAGGCGTGTTCATGATAGTAAGCTTTTTCTTTATTTGTAATAAATAAACTGTAATTACTAGGTTACCGGTGTAGAAGTCGCTGGTGGGGTTTGCTGTTCTTTATTGTTATCGCTGCCACCACAGGCGACTAAACTCATGGATAAAACGGCTGATGCAACTAAACGTGCTATTTTATTCCTAATAGATCAAATGCTTGGGAAGCTGTTAGGCTGGTTATTTTAGTTAAGCAGCAGTGTCCTTCTTGTGCTAAGTGCTGCGTTACTCTGCGAGCTAACTCTATGTTAGTCAGCGGTGTTGCAAGGTTAAATGCTAAATCAAAATATTCGCCTTGTTTATTCAATATCACACAGTGTTGCTGTTGTTCAGCGGTTAAACTGTGTAGATAGTCATTTAAATCCCGTTGTTCATTAATAATTTCTAGCTCGTTGTCACTACATATCAAGTAAGGGAAGTAAGTATGCATGTATTTATTGTCCTGTATCAAATAGCGCGAGCAATATAATAATATAATTATAGTTCGTATTATACTAAGGACGAATATTATGAAACAAACTCGCCACCCTCAACAGGTATCAGATATCTTTTCAAGGAAATTAGTATGTTGTTCCACCGATACCTCTTTAGTTGATGCTGTACGGTTGATGCAGGTTCATAATATAAGTGCAATTTTTATAAAAAAACGGCAAGAAATCGTTGGTATTTGGACTGAAGCAGATTGCATTAAACTAGATTTTACTGACAGCAACCTTAAACATATTGAAATTCAAAGCGTAATGAGTAGCCCGGTATTGAAAATCTCCTGTCAGCAATTACTGTGTGATGCCGCGCTTATTTTTTATCAACACAGTGTTCGTCATTTATTAGTTGTGGATGATGATGAGCTACCATGCGGCGTTATTAGTATTAGTGATATTGTACGTAATCAAGGGCTTGATCACTATTTACAATTTAGACCAATCAAAGAGCAATATCATAAAGATGTGTTAGTGGTACCTAGTTATTTGACGCTCAGTGAAGGCGTTGAAATGATGCGCGAGCGAACCGCCCAAGTTATTTTAGTGTATAACCAGCAGCAAGACGAACATGGCATTATCACCCAGCGAGATTTACTGCATTTGATCGTCGAACCCGATAGTAATGCGTCATGTTGGAGTTTTGCAAGTCGGCCCTTGTATCGGGTAAGCTCAAAAAGCAGTTTATTCGATGCATATCGGTTAATGTCTACTAACAATGTACGCCATTTAGTGGTCAGTGACGATTTGGAGATTAAAGGGGTGCTCGCCATTGAGCATCTTGTTAATGAAATAGAAAGCGCTTATTGCAGTGATCTTGAAAAAGTACTTGAACAACGTGATATGGATCTTCAGCATTCACAGCGTAATTTGTATCTCGCGAATAAAATAATTGATGCGTCACTTGATGGCATTATGATCACCCAACAAGATGGTGTGATCATGCAAGTTAATCCTGCTTTTACCGCCCTTACTGGCTATCAAGAATATGAAGTGGTCGGCAAACACCCTAGAATTCTAAGCTCCGGAAAGCACGGTAAAAATTTCTACGTAAAAATGTGGCAATCCATTACCCAAACTGGTGTGTGGCAAGGGGAAATATGCAATCGTAAAAAAAATGGTGATTTGTATGTTGAATGGCTAACTATTATTGCTATCCGCGAGCCAAATGATGATGAGCTAGTGTATGCGGCGATTTTTAGCGATATCACTGAACGTAAAACTGCAGAAGACAAAATCGTTCAGTTAGCTTATTTTGATGAGCTAACTGGCTTGCCTAATAGGCGCTTATTTAATGACAGGTTAACTATGGCATTAGCTGCTGCACATCGTAATAATGACATGTTAGCAGTGATGTTTATTGACCTAGATCGGTTTAAGGAAATCAATGATAGCTTAGGGCATAGCGCTGGGGATGAGTTATTAAAAATGGTGGCAATACGGCTGCAAAACGTATTATGTGAAGGTGATACTTTAGCACGTTTAGGTGGCGACGAATTTGTGGTGCTGTGCGAGATTGAAGACATTAGCGCTGTGATTAGTTTAGCCGATCAAATTTTAAATAACTTAAACACTCCTTTTCAGCTCGAAGGGCTTGAGGTAGGCGCGACAGCATCAATCGGTGCAGCGGTCTATCCTGATGATGGTCTCGATAGTGAAACTTTACTAAAACATGCTGATATTGCCATGTATCGCTCTAAAGAAGTGGGTAGAAACTCATTTCAGTTATTTAAAGCATCGATGAATGCACGCTCTTTAGAGCGCTTGGCGATGATGAGCCGGTTTCAATATGCGCTCGAAAATGATGAATTTGAACTATATTTTCAGCCTAAACAGTGTTTAAGAAGTAAAGCTATCAAAGGTGTTGAAGCACTCTTACGTTGGCAAGATCCCGCGCTTGGCATAATATCGCCTGCACAGTTTATTCCATTGGCGGAAGAACTCGGTCTAATTGTAAAGCTGGATCTCTGGGTGCTCAATAATGCAGGCATGCAATTGGCATTATGGCAACAACAAGGAATAACGGCTGGTCGGTTGGCAATTAATATCTCAGCTTGCCATCTTAGTCAGGGAAGTTTATCAAGTAACGTTGAAAAAATGCTCCAGCGCTATAATTTATCGGGAAATTGTCTTGAAATAGAGTTAACTGAAAGTAGTTTTATTAGCTCGTTTAGTCAGGCGAAAAGAGAGTTGTGGCAACTTAAAAAAATGGGCATACAGATTGCGCTAGATGACTTTGGTACCGGCTATTCGGCACTGAGTTACCTTACAAAATTACCCATAGATACATTAAAGATAGATGCCAGCTTTATTGCTAAAGTACCCGATGAATACGGTAATAGTGAGATTGTTGCCGCGATAGTGGCAATGGCGAATAGTCTTAATTTACAAGTTATCGCTGAAGGGGTTGAAAAGCTTGCCCAGTATAGTTACTTATTGGATTTAGGCTGCGATGTGATCCAAGGCTATTACTATTGCCGCCCGTTAGCGCAGCGGCAATGGTTTGAATTTTATCAGCTGCAAAATCAACCTACGGTGATATCGTAAGAAGTAAATTTACGAATGTTGATAACGCCAGTATCAAAGATCAAGTACTGGCCTTTAATACCGTTTAAAATACCACTGACGACCGGTTCTTTATCAAAATTAAATGAACTGATTTTGGTTGGGTAGGTAGTAACTGGAAACTCTAATTCAACCACTTCTTCATCAAGTTGTTCTATCGCTGTAGCACCAAAGAGCTCTGCAAGTTCATTTAGTTTATCGGCAATTTGTGGAATAAGTTCTGCCGCAGCAGCTTTTAAATCAAGGACATCGCTTTGTCCTTTGAGCATATTACGCCAATTGGTTTTATCGGCAATAAATTGTGCTAAGGCAACTTCAACTAATCCTGATTGTAAGCGCGTTTGTACTTTGAATATTGGCAGTGCTTGCGTTGCACCTTGGTCAATCCAGCGGGTTGGAATTTGTGTATGACGGGTGATCCCCACTTTCAGCCCTGACGTGTTCGCAAGATAGACATAATGTGGGATCATACAGTTTTCTTCGCCCCACTGTGGCTCACGACAAGTACCTTGGTCAAAGTGACATGTTTCAGGTTTCATAATGCACATATCGCAGCTAGCAAGCTTACGCATACATACAAAACAATGACCTTGCGAGTAACTTTTTTTGGTTTTTTTACCGCAGCTAGAACATACAATAGCGCCATTAAAAGTCAGTGTAAGTTGCTTGCCAATATAGGCATTAAGATCGACCAACTCATCACCCACAGGCAAATGATACTGAATCGGTTGTGTTAGCGATGATTTTAATTTTTTGATAGTGCCTTGCATCTTTACGCCCCTAAAGATGTGAAAAAGAGGATTCTATCAGTAATCCTTAAACATGTGGCAATTTTACTTAATTAGCTTGTTTATTTTCAGCTAACCACAGCAAATAGTCATCCACAGCGATGGCTTTGGAGTAATAGTAGCCTTGCCCGTAGTCTGCCCCCATGGCCTTTAAAAGTTGTTGTGTTGTGACATCTTCAACTCCCTCGACGGTAACTTTTAAACCCAAACTATGCGCCATTTCTATCGCAGCCTTAACAATTACTCGATTAGCACTGTGAGTAGGGAGACCTATAATAAATGATTTATCTACTTTTAAGGTTGAAAAGTTGTAGCTAACAAAACAATTTAGTGACGAATAGCCAGTGCCAAAATCATCTAAAATCACTTCAATACCAAGGCGGGTTAATTGTTCAACTAAGCTAATCATTTGCTGTTGGTTTGCAATTAAAGCTGACTCAGTAAGTTCAAATTTAAGTTGTTTAGCAGGAACGTTATGTTTGAGTAAAGTGTTTTCAATTTTCTCAATTAAATTATGGATCATTAAGTTTTTAGCACTTAAATTAACGCTTACTTTATGCTTAAAAAAACCTGCGTGATTAAACTTAGCGATATCTTGGCAAGCCTGATCGAGCACCCATAATGTAAGTTCATTGATAAGACCAGTACGTTCAGCTAATAGAATTAAAGCTTCAATATTGATTTGTTCATAAGGAGCATTAGGCCAGCGCAATAAGGCTTCACTGCCAATCGTTTGGCCGCTGCGTAAATCTATTTGTGGCTGATGATAAATAGTTAACTGGTTATTTTTTAAGGCATTTTGGAATGCAGCCGCTAAGCTAATGTTCATAGTGACAGGCATTACTTTTGAGTGATTATTTGGATAGCTTGTTTGTGGCGCTTCGGTTAATGAAAAATAGCCATTTTGCAACCATGTATCAAAGCCACTTTCACCATCTAGGATACAATAACCCATTGCGTAGTTTAACTGTAAATCAAACCCTTGCACTGGATGATGCTTCGGTAAGCTTTTGCGGATTTTGGTTAATTTATCATGCAGTGATTGCGCACTTTGAGTTTTAATTGAAATGAATGCTAGCACACCGTTGCTCAAATCGGCAATCCGCGGATAGGTATCTAAATTGCTATCTAAATTGATAAACTCGCGCTCTTTACTCAGTTGCAGCTCAAGAGATTTAGCTATAGCAACAACGAGCTGACAGCTTTGAGTTTGATTTAAAATATGACTGAGAGAATTAAAATCAGTAATTCTAATTAAGCATAAGCTTGCTGTGCGCTGATTGAGCTGTAAAGTCATATAGGCTTGTTTTAGCATAGCACTGTTTAATAACTTGGTTTGTTCTGTATGAGTGGCGTGGTACAACGCCTTTTCTCGTTGATAGCGCACTCTATCGGCAAGCGCCATAGCCATTAAGATGACTTCACAAAGAATCGCAACCAAAAAAGCATGGCGGGTGGTGAAGCTATATTCTAATACGCCTGTTAGTTCTAAAGGTTGGATTGCAGCGCCAATGATCAGTGGGATCCACGAGATCATATAAAACTTAGCCCAACGAAAGCCGCTAAGTAGTTTGTTGTAAATTAAAATAATACAAACAATATAGAGTAATACCAACACAGCAAAAAATATTTGCGAAGAAATATATTCAACAATGAAAAAGCTGGCGAACCCTAAAACGAACATTAAGCCCAATAGTATTAGGCTTAGTTTATAGCGCCAGCATTTATCTTTATGATAACGTAAAAACATAGTACAAAATGACAGCGTAAAAAATGCGATGGCGTAATTACTTACCACTATATGGAGGTTAAAAAGCTTTTGTAAGGATACTGGCCATAAGTAAAAACCAAAGCCTAATACCGAGCCCATTAGGATCAACGCTGACAGTATGTAGCCAATATAAATAAGATAAACCCGATCACGAATACCAAAATACAGTACTAAATTATATAAAGCCGCCATGATTAGTACGCCAACAAAAATGCCCCAGATAGCGGTTTGTGCACGGAGTAAATCTTTAAATTCAGCCTCGCCATATAAGTTAATTGGGGTTTTACTGATCCCTGTAGTGTCTATTTTTATGACCAAAAAACTCTGGTTTTGTGCGGCAACAGTAAATTCTATATGCGGTACACTGTATTCAAATAAGCTTAATCCTGTTTGCCGATCGCCTAAATTAAAGGTGTTAATTAACTGGCCTTGGTTATCGAGTTGATAAACAGTCAAATAATCAATCATCGGATTATCAAAGTGGGCGTAAAGCTCTTTTGATACTGCTGTCCTATTGTCTAACTTCATCAGCAGCCAATAGTTTTGAGATTTTAGCCCCCATGGAATGGTGTCAAAGGGCTCTGCAATACGTGAATTAGATTCGTCTAAAAATGCTGTAAGTGTTAATGATTTTGATGGATCTATGCGATAGCTTTGCGCTAAATAAACCGCAGCTGTTTTATTGATTGTATAGCGAGTAGGGGTGGCTAAATGATTCGCAAACGTATATACGATGAACAATAGTATGCTCAAAATAAACAATGCAATAATATGGTATTTAAATGGCTGTTGTTCCAAGGTGCTACTTATATGTAATACATCACGGTTTTAGTGTAGCACTAAAAAAGCGCAGATAAACTGCGCTTATTATTAATAGCTGCTGGTTAGACCTATTTTTCGCGAGCAATAGCGCGATAAGCAATATCTGTACGGTATTCCATACCTTGCCAGCTAATTTCATCAACTAGTTGGTAGGCACGTTGCTGCGCTTCGGTAACTGTGTTACCTAGCGCCGTTGCACATAATACTCGGCCACCGGCAGTCACTACGTTATCGCCGTCTTGCTTAGTACCCGCATGGAAGACTTTTTCGCCTTCTGGGTAGGTTACTTTCAAGCCACTGATTGCATCACCTTTTGGGTAGTTATCAGGGTAGCCTTTAGCTGCAAGTACCACACCCACTGCTGCGCGTGAGTCAAACTCAATCGTCGTTTTATCAAGTTCAACACGATTAGCTGCTTCAATCAGTTCAACTAAGTCAGACTGTAAACGAAGCATCATAGGTTGTGTTTCAGGATCACCAAAACGGCAATTGTATTCGATTACTTTAGGGGTCCCAGAGTCATCGATCATCAAACCAGCATAGAGGAAGCCAGTGTAAGGATGGCCTTCGCTTGCCATACCTTCTACTGTTGGGTAGATCACTTCGTTCATAATGCGCTGATGAATTTCATCGGTTACCACTGGCGCTGGTGAGTATGCCCCCATACCGCCAGTGTTCGGACCTTGATCGCCATTATAAGCGCGTTTGTGGTCTTGGCTGGTAGCAAAAGGTAATACGTTTTTACCATCAACCATCACGATAAATGAGGCTTCTTCACCTTCTAAGAACTCTTCGATTACCACGCGGCTGCCAGCTTCACCAAAAGCGTTACCGGCTAGCATATCGCGAATAGCATCTTCAGCCTCAACTTCAGTCATGGCAACAATGACGCCTTTACCTGCGGCAAGACCATCAGCTTTGATTACAATCGGCGCGCCTTTTTCTTTTAAATAAGCAAGCGCAGGGGCGATTTGTTCAAACGTTTGATAATCCGCAGTTGGGATAGCATGACGGGCTAAAAAGTCTTTAGTGAATGACTTAGAGCCTTCTAGTTGCGCAGCGCCTGCTGTTGGGCCAAAGATAGCTAAACCGTGTTCACGGAATTTATCTACCACGCCAAGTACTAATGGTACTTCAGGTCCAACAATGGTTAGCTCAACATTATTGTTTTGTGCAAAGCTAAGTAGGCCATCGAGATCTTCAACGTTAATGGCAACATTCTCAAGCTTGGGTTCAAGCGCTGTACCGGCATTACCTGGTGCAACATAAACAGTGTTTACTTTTGTATTTTGAGCGGCTTTGAACGCAAGTGCGTGTTCGCGGCCGCCGCTGCCAATGACTAATACATTCATGGCGAATATCCTATTTAAAGCGGTTTTTTAAATTTCAGCGTCATGCGGTCGCTTTCACCAATAGCTTTATATTTAGCGGCATCTTGCTCGCCAAGTTTAAGGCTTGGTGGAAGGGTCCATACACCCTGTGGGTGATCGGCTGTATCAAGTGAGTTTGCATTTATGTCACTGCTTGCTGCAAGTTCAAAGCCTGCTTGTTTAGCAAGTTCGATTACCACGCTTTGCTTCATATAACCTGATGACTTTTGCATTTCATCAGCTTGCGCTTCAGGTAGGCGATGCTCAACCACACCTAAAGTACCACCTGGTTTAAGTGCTTTGTAAAAAGACTTAAATGCATTAGCTGCGGCGTCTTTATCTTTGCTCATATACCAATTATGTACATTGCGGAAGGTTAACACCATGTCTGCGCTGCTCGCCGGGGCAATGTCTAAATGTGTTGAAGGGGCGAATTCAGTCAGCTTTACTTTATTGAATCGCTCATCTTCAGCAATTTTCTTTTTAAAGCCAGCTAGAGCTCGTTGGTAATAACCCACCGATGAGTCAGCAGGGAAATGCGCGGCATAATAAGTGCCTTGCTCTTTCAGTGCTGGCGCTAAAATTTCACTGTACCAGCCGCCGCCAGGCGCAATCTCAACAACAGTCATAGTTGGTTTAAAACCAAAAAACTCTAATGTTTCGACAGGGTGGCGGTATTGATCGCGATCACTGCTGCGCTCGCTTGATTTAACTGCATTATTTAATGCTGAATCATGGCCATGCTCATGGCTAATAGCCATAGTTGATGTCATCGCAAGGGTGGCAACAAGTAGAGATTTTAGTGCAAATTTCATCGTCTGTTCCTTCACATTATATTTTTAGAATAGGTTATAGAATAAGCAGAATACGTGAATTTGTAGCAAACAAAAAGAGCTAACTGATGCAGTTAGCTCTTTGTGTGATTAATGGCGGAAGTGACGCATGCCAGTAAACACCATTGCCATACCAGCTTCGTCAGCGGCAGCGATAACTTCTTCATCGCGCATTGAACCACCTGGTTGGATTACCGCAGTAATACCAGCCTCTGCAGCTGCATCAATACCATCACGGAATGGGAAGAACGCATCAGATGCCATTACTGAACCTTTAACTTCAAGGTTTTCATCAGCGGCTTTAATTCCGGCAATTTTAGCTGAGTAAACGCGGCTCATTTGGCCTGCGCCTACACCAATGGTCATACCGTCACGGGCATAAACAATGGCGTTTGATTTAACAAATTTAGCCACTTTCCAGCAGAATAATAAGTCTTTAAGTTCTTGCTCAGTAGGCTGGCGCTTAGACACAACCGTTAAGTCGCCTTGCGTTACCATACCTAAATCACGGTCTTGGATGAGTACACCGCCATTAACGCGTTTGATGTCATGACCTGTCGCTTTGCCTGACCATTGGCCACACTCTAGTAAGCGTACATTTTGCTTAGCCGAAATAATTTGTGCAGCAGCTTCTGATACTTTAGGTGCAATGATCACTTCAACGAATTGACGTGACACAATCGCTTCAGCGGTATCAGCATCAAGCTCTTGGTTAAAGGCGATGATGCCACCAAATGCTGACGTAGGATCGGTTTTGAATGCGCGATCATAGGCTTCAAGGATGTTGTCACCGATTGAAACGCCACAAGGATTAGCATGTTTAACAATAACACAGGCTGGTACATCAAATTCTTTCACACATTCAAGAGCTGCATCTGTATCAGCAATATTATTGAAAGAAAGTGCTTTACCTTGCAGTTGTATGGCAGTTGCAACAGACGCTTCTTGAACGTCGTTTTCAACATAAAAAGCCGCATCTTGGTGTGAATTTTCACCGTAGCGCATGTCTTGTTTTTTAGTAAACTGCATATTGATAGTGCGTGGGAATTTAGTTTCCTCAGCTGCTTCATCAGTGTAATCAGCAACCATCTTACCGAAGTAGTTAGCAATCATGCCATCGTACTGCGCGGTGTGCTCGTAAGCTGCAATGGCAAGATCAAAACGTGTTTTGTATGTAGTTGAACCATTGTTGCTTTGCATTTCGCTGATCACGCGGTCGTAATCTTTGGCGTTTACTACAATAGTCACGTCTTTGTGGTTTTTGGCCGCAGCACGCACCATCGTTGGGCCGCCGATATCAATGTTCTCAATGGCATCTTCAAGGCTGCAGTTTTCTTGAGCGACTGTATTCGCAAAGGGGTATAAGTTAACTACAACGATATCGATAGCTGAGATGTTATGAGCGTCCATTACATCTTCATCTTGACCACGACGCGCTAAAATGCCGCCATGAATTTTTGGGTGAAGAGTTTTTACGCGACCATCCATGATCTCAGGGTGACCTGTGTGGTCAGATACTTCAGTGACTTTAATGCCGTTATCAGCAAGTAATTTACAAGTACCGCCAGTTGATAAGATGTCTACGCCTTGTGATTCAAGAGCGCGAGCAAATTCAACAATACCGGTTTTATCTGACACACTTAGTAGTGCGCGACGAATTGGACGATGTGTATCCATTGTAGTTTGATTACCTCAGTGTTTGAGCTAGCTTAGAAAGGCGCTATTTTAACTGAATATCGCTTAAAAAACGATATTTATACACAAGTCATTTGGGTATACAGAGTGAGGATTTTGCAATTAGACGCTTTTTTGAGGATTTTTAAAGATATAAAAAAAGCACCCGAAGGTGCTTTTTCAAACGAATGTTGTGATAAATCACAACACGGTATTAGTTCATGCCGTATTTCTTTAGTTTCTTACGTAAAGTACCGCGGTTGATACCTAGTAAGATTGCCGCACGTGTTTGGTTGCCACGTGTGTAAGTCATTACTTCTTCAAGTAATGGTGCTTCTAGCTCTGAAAGAACAAGGTCGTAAACGTCTTGCACATCTTGACCGTTAAGCTGTTTTAAATAGTGATGAACAGCTTTCTTCACTGCATCGCGTAATGGCTGCGGTTTCTCGTGTGACTGAACATGAGGGTTAGTGATAAATGGAGAAGTCACGTTTTGTTCGAACATTGTTTATATCTCTTTCTTTCTTAGTTAGCTGCTAGTGTTTTAAAGTATTGCTCTAATGTCTCGATTTGTGCCTGTGGATTATCGAGAGCATTAAATACTCGCCTAAACTGACCGTCACTGTCATGGGTTTGCAAATACCAAGATACATGTTTGCGAGCGATGCGCGCTCCCATTGGTTCGCCGTAAAACGCATGAAGGTTCACTAAGTGTTCCATCAAAATACCACGTACTTCCTCAATTGGAGGCACAGGTAAATGTTCACCGGTTCGCAAATAGTGGTCTATCTCCCTAAAAATCCAAGGGCGACCTTGGGCGGCTCGACCAATCATAATGGCATCTGCACCCGTATAGTCCAAAACCTGTTTTGCTTTTTCAGGAGACGTTATATCTCCATTTGCAACGACAGGTATCGACACTGAACGTTTAATATCCCTAATAGTGGCGTATTCAGCTTCACCTTTGTACATACATGCGCGTGTACGCCCATGTACGGCCAATGAAGCTATGCCATAACGTTCAGCTATTCTCGCAATCTCGACACCGTTACGGTTGTCCTGATCCCATCCTGTACGGATTTTTAGTGTTACAGGTACATCAACAGCGCTAACCACTGCATCAATAATCTCTTCCACTAAATCAGGAAACTGTAATAGGGCTGAGCCTGCGAGTTTCTTGTTCACTTTCTTTGCTGGGCACCCCATATTTATATCTATGATCTGTGCACCATTAGTTACATTGAATTGTGCAGCCTGAGCCATAAGCTCGGGATCAGCTCCTGCGATTTGCACCGCACGTATTCCCGATTCACCACTATGATCCATACGGTTCATCGATTTCTCGGTTTTCCATACCAAAGGATTTGACGATAGCATTTCAGACACAGCTAGCCCCGCACCTAAGCGGCGACAAAGTTGTCTAAATGGTCTATCAGTAATTCCCGCCATTGGCGCCACAATTACATTGTTCTCTAATTGATATGTTCCGATACGCACTGTATTCAATAGGCCTCTTTTCAAGGGGCGCTAAGTTTACGGTTTTTTTTGCAAAAATCAAAGGCTATAAATTGAACAAAAGTGACTTTTTTTTGACTTTTGCGTATTGACATTTGATAACAGTTTGACGAATGGCTTTATTTGTGTGAATTTTATACAGAAGTAATTTGTGGTAAGAAATCATTCTGTTTTTTGGCGTGTAAATAATAGGTAAAGCCTGTTAATTACAGGCTTTACCTGAAGGTTTTACGTTAATACTCTAAATTGCCGATCCCAGTAAGTTAAGCTTTTTTTATGCCACTTACTCGTGTCCATTCACCTTCAACAGCGATATCATCAAGCGCTAAAAAAGGGGCATAAACATCTGCTACCGACTGCGCTTGTTCTTCTAAAATTCCCGACATGGCAATTTTACCACCTGGTTTTAACAAGCCTAATATCACACTGTGTAATTCACGCAGTGGCGCAGCTAAAATATTGGCCACCACGATATCGGCGCTAAACTCAGGCTGATTTTCTGGCAGGTATACTTCGAGTTTATCGGCAACGCCGTTACGCTGTGCGTTATCTAAGCTTGCTTCAAGGGCTTGAGGATCGATATCGATGCCGATCATGCGCTCAGCGCCAAGTTTGATAGCTGCGATACCTAGAATTCCAGAGCCACAACCAAAGTCGACCACAGTTTTACCGGTCAAATCTTGGCTTTCAAGCCATTTTAAGCACAAAGCGGTGGTAGCATGAGTGCCAGTGCCAAAAGCAAGGCCAGGGTCAAGCAGTACATTGACGGCATCAGGATCGGGAATATCACGCCAGCTTGGGCAGATCCATAGTTTTTCACCAAACTGAATTGGGTGGAAGTTATCCATCCATTCACGTTCCCAGTCTTTGTCTTCAAGTTGCTCTATTTTGTACACTAAGGTGTCTTTTAACTCATCATGGCGCTGTAATAGAGCTATCACCGCATTCATATCGTGGTTAGCTTCGAATAAACCAATTACAGTCGTGTCAGCCCAAAACACCACAGTGCCGATTTTTGGTTCGTAAATAGGGGTGTCTTTAGCATCAATAAAGGTAACAGACGCACTACCTGCCTCCATTAATAGATCACTTACTGCATCTGCGGTTGCAGCATTAGCATTGATACGGATTTGGATCCAAGCCATAATTATTTCCTGTAAATAGAAAAAAGGCCGCTACAGCGGCCTTTTAAATTTAAATCTGTATTTGCTAATTACTTAGCATCTAAGAAGCTTTTCAATAAGTCAGAGCGTGAAGGGTGGCGTAATTTACGTAGTGCCTTCGCTTCGATTTGACGAATACGCTCACGCGTTACGTCAAACTGCTTACCTACTTCTTCTAGGGTATGGTCGGTATTCATATCGATACCAAAACGCATACGCAATACTTTAGCTTCGCGGGCTGTTAAGCCAGCAAGCACATCATTGGTAGCGCCACGAAGAGATTCCATTGTTGCCGAGTCGATTGGCGAATCAATAGTGGTATCTTCGATAAAGTCACCTAAGTGCGAATCTTCATCATCACCGATTGGCGTTTCCATTGAAATTGGCTCTTTAGCAATCTTAAGTACCTTACGGATTTTATCCTCAGGCATCATCATGCGTTCTGCTAATTCTTCTGGATTTGGCTCACGACCCATTTCTTGCAGCATTTGACGAGAAATACGATTAAGTTTATTAATCGTTTCAATCATATGCACCGGAATACGGATTGTACGCGCTTGGTCGGCGATAGAGCGGGTGATTGCTTGACGGATCCACCACGTAGCATAAGTTGAAAACTTATAACCACGGCGATATTCAAACTTATCAACAGCTTTCATCAAACCAATGTTACCTTCTTGGATTAAGTCCAAAAATTGTAAACCACGGTTGGTGTATTTTTTCGCAATTGAGATCACAAGACGTAAGTTAGCTTCAACCATTTCTTTTTTCGCACGGCGCGCTTTTGCTTCACCAATGCTCATACGACGGTTGATGTCTTTAATACGCTCAATGCTTAAACCTGTGCTTTCTTCGATTACACATAGTTTATTAATACAGCGGATGATTTCTGGTTTGATTTCTTCTAATTTTGCAGAATGTTTTTCATTCGCAGCAATCTCAAGATCAATCCATGCAGCATCAGTTTCATTATTAGCAAAGTGCTTAACAAAAGTTTTCTTCGGTAACTTAGCGATTTGTACAGCTTGTTTCATGACGATACGTTCTTGAACACGAACTCTGTCCATCATTTCACGCATGTTGTTAACCATACGATCAAACTGTTTCGGCACTAGTTTAAAGGTTTTAAACAGCTCACCAATCTCAAAAATCGCAGCTTGCGATTCTGGATGTGAACGGCCTTTACTATCAAACGTGTCGCGCGCTTTATTATAAAGATCACGAAGATTTTCAAAGTGAACACGAGCCTCTTCAGGATCTGGGCCAGTATCTACTTCTTCTTCGTCTTCATCATCGCTATCAGTATCATCGTCATCTTCATCATCAAGTTCTTTTTCGCTTAATTCAGAACCGATATGGGTAGCAGAGATTGGCGCAGCATCTTCATTAGGATCGAAGAAACCAGATATAATGTCGCTTAAGCGCATTTCTTCTGCTTCAAACTTATCCCATTGCTCAAGTAGGTATGTAATTGCTTCAGGGTATTCTGCAACCGAGATTTGTACTTGGTTGATCCCTTCTTCAATACGCTTAGCGATAACAATTTCGCCTTCACGGGTAAGCAATTCAACAGTACCCATTTCACGCATGTACATACGAACCGGATCCGTTGTACGGCCGATTTCTTTATCTACAGTAGCAAGCGCAGCGGCTGCAGCTTCCGCTGCGTCTTCATCTGTTGTTGTTTCTTGCATCATCAATTCATCGGCATCAGGCGCGTTTTCGCTAACCTTGATACCCATATCATTGATCATACTAATGATATCTTCTACTTGATCTGAATCGATAATATCTTGTGGAAGGTGATCATTAACTTCTGCAAAAGTTAAGTAACCTTGCTCTTTACCTTTTTGAATCAGAAGTTTTAATTGTGACTGAGGAGTTGGATCCATAGAGATTGTTTCTTCCACTCTGATAAGTTGATACAACAGGCGCCAGCTTGCTTATTTATTAAGCCAAGCTAAGTATTATTTGACGCAGTGAATAGCACAGTATAACAGCATAATTCATTTTTGACTAGCTGTTAGTGTCTTTTCGACCCTTTTAACGCTTGAGTAAGGGCTAAACATTCTAGTCTTTCTTCACTCGTAAGTCCTTGGGTCTTGTCTTTTATTAATAAGGTCTCGAGTCGATAATTTAAACACTGATCTTCAATAAATCTGAAAGTATTTTTAAATTCGTCCTCTAAACGGTCGTCATTGATCTCATGACGCCAAGTAGCGAGCTTAATGAGCGCCTCGTACTCGGGTGTTTCTCGAAATGATTCAATTAATTGCGCTGTAGTAATGTCACTTTTTTGTAAAGCGCAATGTTGCAACCTAATAAGCAAGGCGATACCGGCAATATTCATTTGTGCTAAATCAGCTAAATAAGGCACTGTATTGGCTAATTTAGGGTGCTGAATTAGTAACCCAATTGCGCGACGCATTGGCGTAATTTTAAATTTTCGCTCAATCGCATGCTGCTGTTTAGGTGTTTTTAAGCGATTGTTTAACTGCTCTTTAGTGCGGCCTATTAATCGACCTAAGTGCTCTAATAAGTTTTCTTGATAAAACTGACTAGGGATTTTCTCAACCAACGGAAGCACAGCACTAAGAAGCTTAGCTTTACCTGCATCGGTAGTTAAATCAATCTCTTGGCTGAGTTTATTAAATAGCACTTTAGTAAAATCATCGGCTTGAGATAAACGTAGTTCAAACGCTTCTTTGCCTTCTTTTTGTACTAATGAATCGGGATCTTCACCGTCTGGTAAAAATACAAACAGTAGCGCTTTGCCATCATTTAAATAGGGCAGGGCATTTTCGAGTGCACGCCAAGCGGCATCTCGGCCAGCGCGGTCACCATCATAACAACAAATTACCCGGTCAGTGGCTCTAAACAATGTATGCATGTGTTCAGTGGTGGTGGCAGTACCAAGCGCAGCTACCGCATATTCAATACCTTGCTCGCTCAGTGCCACAACATCCATATAGCCTTCAACTATGAGTACATGGTCGAGCTTTTTATGCGCTTGTTTTGCTTCATATAATCCATATAGTTCAAAGCCTTTATGGAAGATACGGGTTTCTGGCGAGTTTAAATATTTAGGTCCTTGATCCGCTTGCATCACACGGCCACCAAAAGCAATAACACGACCACGTTTATCGCGAATAGGGAACATTAAGCGATCACGAAAGAAGTCAAATTGGCGGCCTGGGGTTTTCTCTGAGGCCAGCTTTAGCTCAACTAATTGCTCTTTTTGTGCTTTATTGCGGCCAAGTTGTTGGCAAAGGCCTTCCCATTCACTGGGGGCATAACCAATCATAAACTTTTTAACGGTTTCGCCACTTAGGCCTCGGCCTTTTACATAGTCTATTACGGTTGCTGAATTAGCATGATGTTTTAACTGGTGTTGATAAAAACGCGCACTATGGAGCATTAAATCGTAATCTGAGCGTTTTTGTTCTGCGGTACGCTCTGGGCCATTACTGGTGCCTTGCTCTCGAGGTACATCAAGATTTAGGATGCTTGCAAGTTCTTCAATGGCATCAACAAAGTCAAGCTTGTCGTATTCCATAACAAATGAAATAGCGTTGCCGTTCGCACCACAACCAAAGCAATGATAAAACTGTTTGTCTTGAGATACGGTAAATGATGGGGATTTTTCGTTATGAAAAGGGCAACAGGCTTGGTAATCTTTGCCCGCTTTTTTTAAGCCAACTTTGGAGTCAATTAGCTCAACAATATCGGTTCTGGCAAGTAAATCATCTATAAAATTACGTGGGATCTTTCCAGCCATTAGTAAAGTGTAGTCCTGAGATAAATAGAAAATAAGGTGAACGAAATATCAGATAATTTAGTTCTACAATTTAGATTTGAACACAAATGCTATTTTTATTAAAGCGAAAAACGAAGAAACCGAGCACATGGCTCGGTTTGCTTAAATCATACATCTGTATGTGGGAGTATTAGGCAGTTAATCGTTGCTTAATTAAACCAGAGATCTTACCTAAATCGGCGCGACCTTCAGCTTTGCTTTTGATTATACCCATTACTTTACCCATATCTTGCATACCTGCTGCGTTAGTATCAGCAATAGCCGCATCAATAAGAGCTATGATTTCTTCTTCACTCAATTGTTGAGGTAAGAATTCTTCAAGAGCTGTAATCTCATTGGCTTCAATTTCGGCTAAATCTTCACGGCCAGCATCAGTATACTGAGTGTAAGAATCACGGCGTTGTTTAACAAGCTTCACTAATACTGCGGTAATACCGTCATCATCAAGTGTTATTTGCTCGTCAATTTCACGCTGCTTGATTGCAGCAAGCACCATACGAATTGGGTTAAGACGAGATTTGTCTTTCGCTCGCATCGCATCTTTTTGCGCATCTTTTAGCTTTATTAAAAGGCTCATTTATACAAGACCAATACTGATCAATATAATTTAACGCGACGTGCGTTATCGCGAGAAAGCTTCTTCATGTGACGCTTAACCGCTGCAGCTTTTTTACGCTTACGCTCAGCTGTTGGCTTTTCATAGTGCTCGCGACGACGAACTTCTGAAAGGATACCTGCTTTTTCACATGAACGCTTGAAGCGACGAAGTGCTACGTCAAACGGTTCGTTCTCTCTTACTTTAATTACTGGCATTAAAAATTCACCTACCTAAATAATGAGCGTTGCTCAAGTTGATCAAACAATGATCAAGTGGTTCAAAAATGGTGCAGTATTGTAATCCGAAGCCGCACCACATGTAAAGGATAAATATTGTCTGCTCCAAGTGGAAACAAAAAATATTTCTATGTTACTAATTTTACTGTAGTTCATAGAGGCGGCAAAATACTTGTCCCGCCGCTTTTTCTTTTAATAACAGCCAATTGCTAGGCGTTTGCAACGCACTCATCTCACTTTCTACTTCAACATAAATGAGGGCATTTTTACTTAGCCAGTCATTTTCAGTAAGTAAGTCACAGCATTTTTGGGCTAAACCTTGGCGAAAAGGTGGATCAATAAACACTAAGTTAAACTGTTGTTGCTGAGTATTGTTACTTAAATAAAGCAAACTGTCGGTGCAAATTACTTCAGCGTTAGTGAGCTTTAACGTGTCAATATTAGTTTGTAATTGGTTGGCGGCGAGTTTATCCATCTCTAAAAAGCGTGCACTGAGAGCAAAACGAGAGAGTGCTTCAAAACCTAATCCACCGGAACCTGCAAAACAATCGAGTACTTTAGTATCGCGAGTATCTTGCATTAACCAGTTAAATACCGTTTCTTTGATACGATCTGTGGTTGGACGAAGACCTTGCACATCTTTTACTGGTAATTTACGGCCACGAAATTGCCCGCTGATGATCCTAATAACGCCATCGCTGGCTTTATTACTCACTTGTTTTTGTGGTGATTTATTTCTCATTTAGCTCACTAAAAAATGGTATCTAGAATCCAGCTCAGATAATATTGCAATCATATAGTAGCGTGTCATTTTTCAACTGCGCTAAAAGTGTTACTATGAGCATCTTAGACAATATGTTGTGGTTATTAGCGGCTGTGCTTTTAAAGCAATGCAGCGAATACACAAAGTATTACCGTTAGTTTATCAGATTTTTATAAGTGGTTATTAGCAAGTATGGCAAAAAAAAATAAATTCCTGTCTTGGTTTGGTTTTGGTAAGTCAGATAAAAACCAACAAGTAGAGCAGACCGCCCAAGAGGCCGATAACCAACAAGCGGAAGTTGAGCGCTTAGAACAACAGCGTATTGCCGCAGAGCAAGCTGAAGCTGAGCGTTTAGAGCAACAACGAATTGCTGCAGAAGAGGCGGAAGCTGAGCGCGCAGAGCAACAGCGCATTGCTGCAGAGCAAGCGGAAGCTGAGCGCTTAGAACAACAGCGCATTGTTGCAGAGCAAGCTGAAGCTGAGCGCTTAGAACAACAGCGCATTGTTGCAGAGCAAGCGGAAGCTGAGCGCTTAGAACAACAGCGCATTGTTGCAGAGCAAGCTGAAGCAGAGCGCTTAGAACAACAGCGCATTGTTGCAGAGCAAGCTGAGGCAGAGCGCTTAGAACAACAGCGTATTGCTGTAGAGCAAGCTGAGGCACGTGATGCTGAACGCCAAGCCATCACAGATGCTGAATTAGCAGCAACAGAACAAGCAGAACAACAACGCCGCGATGAAGCCGCTCGTTTAGTGCAGCAAGAAGAAGCAATGCTTTTAGAGCAAGAACGTATCGCAGCAGAGCAAGCCGAAGCTGAGCGTTTAGAGCAAGAGCGTATTGTTACTGAGCAAGCGGAAGCTGAGCGTTTAGAGCAAGAGCGTATTGCCGCGGAGCAAGCCGAAGCTGAACGTGTAGAGCAAGAGCGTATTGCTGCCGAGCAAGCCGAAGCTGAGCGTTTAGAGCAAGAGCTTATTGCCGCAGAGCAAGCCGAAGTTGAACGTGTAGAGCAAGAGCGTATTGCTGCCGAGCAAGCTGAAGCTGAACGTGTAGAACAAGTGCGTATCGCAGCAGAGCAAGCCGAAGCTGAACGTGTAGAGCAAGAGCGTATCGCAGCAGAGCAAGCCGAAGCTGAGCGTGTAGAGCAACAACGTATTGCTGCCGAGCAGGCCGAAGCTGAACGTGTAGAGCAAGAGCGTATTGCTGCCGAGCAAGCTGAAGCTGAACGTGTAGAGCAACAACGTATTGCTGCCGAAGAGGCGGAAGCTGAGCGTTTAGAGCAAGAGCGATTAACGGCCGAGCTTGCCATCGAGGAAGCAAAAACAGCTGAAAAACCTAAAAAAGAAGGGTTCTTTGCTCGTCTTAAAAAAGGCTTATTAAAAACCAAAGTAAACTTAGGTTCTGGCTTTGCATCGATTTTCACTGGTAAGAAAATTGATGATGAATTATTTGAAGATCTTGAAACTCAGCTATTAACAGCCGACTTAGGTGTTGATACCACCATGAAGCTGATCGATCGTTTGACTGATGCGGCTAACCGCAAACAGTTAAAGGATGGTGATGCATTATATGAGCTAATGAAGCAAGAAATGGCGGCGATGCTTAAAACGGCAGAACAGCCATTAGAAATTCCTGCTGATAAAAAACCATTTGTTATTTTAATGGTGGGTGTTAATGGAGTTGGTAAAACAACGACCATTGGTAAACTTGCTAAGCAATTTCAGGATCAAGGTAAATCAGTCATGTTAGCTGCAGGTGATACTTTCCGTGCAGCTGCGGTTGAGCAATTACAAGTATGGGGCGAGCGTAATAAAATCCCAGTAATCGCACAGCACACCGGTGCTGATAGTGCCTCAGTGATATTTGATGCATTTCAAGCTGCCAAAGCGCGTAACGTTGATGTGTTAATTGCAGATACAGCTGGTCGCTTGCAAAATAAAGACAACTTGATGCAAGAGCTTGAAAAAATAGCCCGGGTGATGAAGAAAATTGATCCCGATGCACCGCATGAAGTGATGCTAACCATCGATGCAGGCACAGGGCAAAATGCAATTAGCCAAGTGAACTTATTTAATCAGTGTGTTGGCCTTACCGGTATTACATTGTCTAAGTTAGATGGTACAGCCAAAGGTGGGGTTATTTTTGCCGTCGCCGATAAATTTAATATTCCGATCCGCTATATTGGTGTTGGTGAAGGCATTGATGATTTACGTGAATTTAATAGTAATGACTTCATTGATGCGCTATTTAGCCAAGATGAGGACGAAGTTTAAATTTCAAAGGGGAGCTTGCTCCCTTTTCAGCTGTGGATGATTGATAACTAAAATGATAAATTTTCAGCAAGTCAGCAAAACATATCCCGGTGGTCACCGAGCACTGGAAAAAGTTAATTTCCATGTTAAACCGGGTGAATTGGCTTTTTTAACAGGTCACAGTGGTGCCGGTAAAAGTACCTTACTTAAACTCATTAGTTTAATGGAACGCCCGTCGGCGGGTCATGTTTTTATTAATGGCGTTGATTTAAATGCAGTAAAATCGCGGCAAATTCCTTATGTCCGCCGTGATATTGGTATCATATTTCAAAACCACCGTTTATTAGAGCGCCACACTATTTTTGATAATGTTGCCTTGCCGCTAATTATCGAAGGTACGCATCATAAGCAAATTGAAAAGCGTGTGCATGGCGCACTTGATAAAGTTGGCTTGCTAGATAAAGTAAAATGCCACCCTTCAACACTCTCTGGTGGTGAACAACAGCGAGTTGGGATTGCCCGGGCAATTGTAAACTCTCCGCCATTATTACTTGCAGATGAACCAACCGGTAACCTAGATCCTGAGCTTTCCATGGATATCTTGCGTTTGTTTGAAGAATTTAATAATCATGGCACTACAGTCTTAATTGCCACTCATGATTTAGGGCTGATCTCGCGAATGAAATACCGTAGCTTAACCTTAAAAGATGGTCGCATGAGTCAAGATCCATTGGCAGAGGCAACACTATGAGTTTGTTATTCAAAGGCCGAAAAAGCCAAAATGAACGAGTAAAAAAATCAGTTTTTGCAGCCGGCTATTTTTTTGTGCTGAATATATTTCGCCAAGGTGTATATAGCCTAGGGGAAATGTGGCGCACACCGATGGCGTCAATGATGACCATTGCGGTGTTGGGTTTAAGTTTAACCTTACCAGCGACCTTGTATTTAGTGGTTAAAAATGTGCAGCAGGTCAGCAGTGGCTTTGAAGAAGCTGCAGAGATTTCATTATTTGTAAAAGAATCCATGAGTGAACAAGAAACAAAAACGCTTGTTAAACGCTTAGCACTCTACCCAGAAATTGATAATGTCACTTTTATTTCTAAACAAAATGCGCTCATTGAATTTAAAGAAGTATCAGGGTTTGGCCAAGCACTTGAATATTTAGATAGCAATCCTCTGCCAGATGTTGTTATCGTCACGCCGACTTCTCGCCATCGTCAACCAAACGCCGCGCAAGCATTATTAAAAAAGCTTGAAGCAGAGCGTGAAGTTGATTTTGGTAAATTAGATATTGCCTGGCTTGAGCGCTTAAATGCATTATTAAGCCTGTTAAAAGAAAGCGTGATCACCATCGCGTTGTTATTACTGACTTCGGTAACTTTGATCATAGGCAACACTATTCGCTTATCAATTATGGATAAGAAAGAAGAGATCCAAGTGATGAAGCTAGTCGGTGCAACCAATACCTTTATTCATGCGCCATTTTTATGGACCGGCATTTGGTATGGCATTGTTGGTGGTTTGTTTGCTTTTATATGTGTGGCCCTCATGATGTGGTGGCTTGGATCTGCAGTCACCCAAGTCGCTGGAGTGTATCAAACTAACTTTAATTTAATCGGCTTAAGCTTAGGCGAATTTGGCGCGTTAGTGCTACTTGCAACCAGCTTAGGGTTTGTTGGCTCTTACTTATCTGTTAATCGATATATAAAAGAAATCGAACCCGATAAAGTGTAACAATTATTGTTTATAATCATTGATTAAGTTGGTTGTGGTGAATTGCTTTATCATAACCAACTGACCGCAAAGCTAGAATTCATCGCTTATTCAGGCGTTTAAAGTAGAATAAAAAACACTAAAAAACCACTTGCTTCAATCGAAAAAAAGTTTTACATTGAAGTTAGCACTCTAAGTGAAAGAGTGCTAAGATGGTTTCAAATGTTTATCACTGAGGTGAAAAATGAGTAAAGATTTATACGCAATGGCACTCACAGTTGGACAGCAAAGCGCAAGTATGGACGGCTACCTTCAAGCGGTAAGCACTATACCTATGCTAGGTGCTGAGCAAGAAAAAGAGTTAGCGACTCGCTTACAGGAAGATGGCGATCTTAACGCTGCAAAGCAACTCATCATGTCTCACCTTCGTTTTGTTGCACATATAGCTAAAGGTTACTCAGGTTACGGTCTACCGCAAGCTGATTTGATTCAAGAAGGCAATATCGGCCTGATGAAAGCAGTAAAACGTTTTGACCCATCAGTGGGCGTACGTTTGGTTTCATTTGCAGTGCATTGGATCAAAGCCGAAATACACGAATTTGTACTTAAAAACTGGCGCATTGTTAAAGTTGCGACCACTAAAGCGCAACGCAAATTGTTTTTTAATCTTCGTAAAAACAAAAAACGTTTAGGTTGGTTTAACCAAGCTGAAGTTGCTACCGTAGCGAGTGAGCTAGGTGTGAGTGAAAAAGAAGTTCGTGAAATGGAATCGCGCATGAGCGGCCAAGACATGGGCTTTGATTTAACCGGTGACGACAGCGATGACGCACCAACTAGTACCTATTCGCCTGTGCAATACTTAACTGATGGCAGTAATGATTTAGCTGAAGAAGTTGAACAGCAACAATATCAAGAGCAATCTCATACACGTTTATTTAGTGCGTTAAAAACCCTAGATGAACGTTCACAAGACATTGTTAGTGCTCGTTGGTTATCAGACGATAAAGCAACACTGCAAGAACTGGCTGAAAAATACAGCGTATCTGCAGAGCGTGTTCGTCAACTTGAAAAAACAGCGATGAAAAAGTTACAAGCTGCAATGAGTTAATCACAGTTTTACAAAATTATTAAAAGCCCTGCATGAAAATGCGGGGCTTTTTGCGTTTAGGGAAGCTATAAGTTTTAAGCGATAAGTCATAAGTAGCAAAAATAATATGGATTTCATACAGGGCGACTGCTCCGTCGTCACGGCTATTACTTTTGCTTAATTTAATATAATGACTAGGGTCTGTTGATCTTTCAAGGTTGAATTTGCAGCAGTCTGTTTGGTATTTAGGCAAGGCAGAGTCTATGTGGTGTGGTTATTCCCCATAAATAGGCTATAACGCAGCATCAATGCCAAACAGGCGCTGCCCGAAGGGTTCTGCCTAGGGGCAATTAACTCTTTGTTACTCGATTTTTACTTAGCCCACTAGGTTACAAACCTCGCGCCGCGATTAAATTGCCCCTAGTTTGAACAAATATTAATCCGCAAAGGTCAACAGACCCTAGGCGTTACAATTATTTTAAATAAAAATATACCTGCAGTATTTATACCGTGCTATTTATTTACACTCGTTAGGTTATTAATTTAAGTTTTACATTGAATTAATAATGATTCTTTTTATATTCACTTAAATCACTGATTTTAATTTATTATTCAAATCTTGTATGCGAAAATAGAACAAGATTGAGAATTGTCTCTCAATTCATACTCTAAATTAAGCTAACCCCAAGCTGTATTTATATCCGTATTTCAATTTAATTAAAGTCAGTATTAGCACTCAATATGAATTCATATTCACTAAAGAAAAAAATATTATTATCGGTTGTTCTCGCCCTCGTAATTGTTGTTGTATTATTGTCATGGTATAGCTACTCCACGCAAAAAGCGTTGTTACTGCAAAACAGTGTTGATAGTGTGAGGCAAGCAGGTAAACAGCAAGCCGCGCGTATCGAAGCATGGTTAACCGATCGTCAGCGAGTGATCGCTTCTGTCGCCACTAAAGTTGAAGGTGATACGCTTAATGCATTGCAGCAAGCACAGGTATCTGGCGATTTTCAATTAACCTATTTTGGTAACCGCGACGGGCTGATGGTGGACTCTGATCCCAGCATTGACCGCTCAGGTTATGATCCTAGAACACGTCCTTGGTATCAGCAGTCACAGCAAGCTCGTAGCAGCATAATTACCAAGCCTTATTTGGATGTTGCCTTTAATCTATTGGTCGTTACCATAGCTCATCCAGCGCGTAATGGTGTGGTTGGCGGTGATGTGTCAATTGCGAGTATTGTCGATAGCGTTAGCAATATGTCTCTACCGGCAAACGGTTATGCCATCATGATGCATGAAGACGGTACTGTGATCGCCTATAAAGACTCAAGTAAATTGATGGGTAAAATCACCAATATTGAGACTAAATTAAGCAGCCGACTAATAGAATCAAGTAGCCAAACAGGCCAACTTACGCCTGTTTATTTTGAAACTGAAGCTCGGGATAAGCTAATTTGGAGTGAAAAAATCCCCAATACAGATTGGCAGCTAGTTTTTGTACTCGACAAACAAACGTTAGAGGCACCATTAGTTAGCTTGATGGTCACCCAGTTAGGACTGGCAACGTTAGCACTGATCATTAGTGTATTATCTATTTCTTGGTTGTTAAGTTTGTTACTAGGGCCACTAAGTCGCGTGTCGCAAGCGTTATCTCGTATTGCTGCAGGCAATGGTGATTTAACTCAGCGTATTACAGTCGACAGCCAAGACGAAGTCGGCATGTTAGCTGATAGCTTTAATAGTTTTGTAAGTAGTCAACATCAGCTGATCAGTCATATTCGTCAACTAGCGACTGATCTAGACTCAGATGCAGAGAAAAGTCTGTTAACCAATCAATCAAGCGTTAATGAACTACAGCGCCAACAGCAAGAAGTTACAATGGTTGCTACCGCAGTTACAGAGATGTCCAGTGCTACTCATGAAATTGCAGCTAACGCTGAAAATACCGCTGCTGCATCCCAGCAATCGGCGCAAAGCAGTATTCAGGGGAAAAGCTTAGTTGATAAAACCAGAACCACGATTAACTCATTGGCATCAGAAATTGATGAAACCACAGTTGTGATCAGTGAGCTGAGCCTGCATGCACAAGCAATCTCAAGTATTTTAACGACGATTCAGGAGATTGCAGAGCAAACTAATTTACTGGCATTAAATGCTGCGATTGAAGCGGCGCGTGCCGGCGAGCAAGGCCGTGGTTTTGCTGTTGTCGCAGACGAAGTTCGCGTGTTATCACATCGTACTCAAAACTCTACTGCAGAGATTTATACCACGATTGAAACGTTGCAAAATACCACTAAAAAAGCGGTTAGCTTGATGGATAGCAGTAAAAGTTTAGCTAATAACAGTGTTCACGATGTCAATGCCGCAGCACAAGCTTTAGAAGAAATTACTCAAGCAGTGAATGAGATCTCCGACATGGCGGGGCAAATTGCAGTCGCAGCAGAAGAGCAAACTCAAGTAACAAATGAGATAACCCGAAATACGGTCGCAATTAAAGATGTCACTGATGAAATCACGGCATCAGCAACAACGCATTTAAGCCAAGCAAAGGTACTGAAAGACCGCGCCACTGACTTAAATGAAAAAGTCGCCACTTTTATCCTGTAGCTTGTTGATATAGCTAGTAGGGCGGATACAGCCCCGCTAGCTTTTTTAGTTCTAAGTGATAAGTTTTAAGCCATAAGTGACAAACGCTGCCACCGCTATTTTCTTTGTCCTCTTGCAAAACATTATAGAAAAAGAACTTTAAGTTTATTATTCACAAAGAGGTTAGAGGCGCCGCGCTTTAGAGTTATCAACGTAGGTTGGTTTGAGCGCAGCGAAACCCAACTAAAAATATCCAAACCTATAAACTACAAAGTTTTGACTTATCGACTGTCTTGAATGTGCCAATTGCAGACGGTCAGGAGTTATAATGTTTGAAGCCAAAATTTGGCCCTTCCGGCTCTAAAAATAAATCATAACCCACAAAAAAGCCATTGCATTGCTGCAACGGCCTTTTTAATCATTTGAAAAAGTAAGTTTCAAGTTACGTACATGTAATTAAGTTGATTATTGGTTTTCACCTAGCATTTCATTTAGTAAAGTCATTTTTAACTCATCAAAAGGCTATTACTAGATAGGGCTGGCTGTAATATTGGTGAATAACCTTGCCTAGACTCGCATGCAGAAATATGCAGCTCTTCTTTTGCTCTACTTGCCCCTAAATAAACTCTTGAAACAAACCGCCTGTAAGCGCCACAACTTGGATTGTCTTCATCAACTTCAACTTTATCTAAATTTATGAGGTAAACCATATCAAATTGTAAACCTGCGACATACTCTGGCATAGAAAAGATGCACTTTCCTTTTAATCGGCCTAATTTTGTAACATCATCTCTTGAACTGATCGGCTCATAGTACTTCTTGATACGACCGGCAATAAGATATTCTTCAAACAAATCAAAATTGGAACAAAGAATAGCGACTGTTTTCTTTCCTGAAAGGCTTCTTGCTTGTCTACTGGCAAGCTTGAAAACGTTATCAATAAGATCAACTGGATCACTGTATAATGATAGCTTTGGTATTGCACCACTTGGTGTATTAGTCTTTAAAGTTAACTCACTCCATTCACTAGCAAGATCAAGAGCAGGAAAAGAACCATCAAGATCGCTTAAAAACTTTGCGATTTCTGGTGTATACCTAAATACCTGAGTCAACTCTACTAAATTAGTTTTACCAACATTAGTGGAGTTTATTAGTGCACTACCAGAGCCTTTTTTGACAGTACAAATAAAATTATCATCAACACTTTGTTTAATATCATATGCCATAAAAAGTGGTAATTTTTTAGTTTCAAATGATTTATTCAATCGAAATAACTCATGGAAAACCATTCTTTCAGGTCTAGTAAAACAATGAAGTTCATCAACAAATACTCCATCATAGCCTTCATCTTCACATATATGGTTCCATTCATGTGACATTAAGTATCGATTCAAATCAGCAATCATTTGATCCATACTCAGAACATTTAAATCTTTCAAATACTTTCTGAAGCCCATATGAAGCTCTAGTACTGCTCGTCTTTCATGCTCAGTTGGCAAGTGCATTTGCCAATTTTCACGAGATGATGTCAGATATTTATCACCATTGTCTGATCCCATAACTATATTTTCAGCATCTAATACACATGCGAATTCATTAAGAATTTCAAGTAATAAGGGTTTCCTGCTTTCTTTACTTTCCATAGCTGACTTAAAATTATCCCCACATTTACCTAACACTCCGACTTTAAATTTAGCTTCCAAAAGTTTTTTAGTTAATACTTCCTCAAGTATTTCAAACTGCAATTTCCTGCCTTCTTTACCATCTTTAGATATTGGAGTAAACTTTTTTAAATTGTAGTTAAGTAGCTCCTGAGCCAAGTCATACAAAGAAACTATCTTAATTTTCACGTGTTCCAAAAATTTCCAATTCATTTCGGAATCCATTGAGTTAAGCATATCTTCGACTAACTGCGCAGTAACGAAACTATGAGTAACAAATAGTAAGCGTTTCTGTTTCTTCTCAGTTTCAAACCTGTATGCATCTTTAAGAATCTTTACAGCTAAAGCTAGAGTCTTTCCTGTACCAGCAGCGCCTTTCAGCCGGACAGGCTCGTCATAGCTTTTATCAACAAAGCTTCTTTGTTCGTTAGTAAGCTTATTTTCATACCACTGTTCAAAATTCAAGCACTCACCAAAAGAGCGATACAAATCCTCAGTAAGCTCTATTCCATACTGTGTTTTATCATCAGCTTCGACTGTATTTTGCCAGCTAGAATTTATTGCTTCGTCAATTAATGTGACTGAATCTAAAAATAAGCTTTCATCGACTTCAATGTTCTCAAAGCCATTATTATTACTATCTAATGCGTAGGCAAAAATGTGGTTAGTATCTATGGGTGAGGTATCAAAATACAATCGATTTTTATTTTTTTGGGTGCGTTTTGTTGCATAAATTGATAGCTTCTTCCCTGAAACATAGCGTCCCCAACCTTTGCCGGGTGAAATTGATTCACCAAATTGGCTGAGCGCTATAGTGATTACTCGATCAAATGCGATACTTTTATCTTTATTATCAAGTTCCGAAAATATCCCATTACTATTAACTTTAATGACAAGTAATTTGCTTTCTGAAGTCGTTTTTTCTGATATTAGGAACAGTTTATCACTAATCTGAACTCGCTTAATTCTTTGTTCGAGTGAGAGTGGAATCTGATAATCCGTAAACCATAATGGTTTTATTGAAGCGTATGATAAGACGTTCACTGTCTCTTCATCAATTATTAGCGTTTTAATCATATATTTTTATTCCACTATAGATTCAGTGATTAAACTCAAGGAAGCATCCATATCATCTTCAAATGTTTTCGGCATTCCAATTCGTGAAAACAAACTAGCAAAATTCTGAGTAATACTATATCTGAGATAATCTGAAAAGCGGCCGACTCTTTCAATACAAGTATTCGGATCTATTTGAGCTGTTTTTAACTCCATACCATCTATAAAAACTCTATTTTTATGAATTGCTCTAATGTCTCTCAATTTTAATATCATCCCAGTTTCGGAGCTTAAACCTAAGTCGGGGATAAACTGAAATTCAGCTCTCATGTTTTTTTGAATTGCTTCTTTAATCTCTTTGTCAATTTTACTATTCGGTTTTCCTAGGTACTTGCGGTAAAGGACAAACGTTCTAATACAATTTACCTTCAAAGTCTCATTGTATTTATCTATAGTATCCTTTATTCCATTTTTACCTGTTGAAATCTCGATATTTAATTGTGCCAGTATTAACTCTATTGTCTCGCTACTCATCCAATCTTCAAGCTCACATACGCTCATATCATTACATTCAAGTGCCTTGAAGTTTGGGGCTTTATTCATATGCTCGACTATCTTGTGTATATAAGACTTCTTTTCATCGGATATAATTTTCTTTAGCCAGATTTCTTTGAGGTAGCTCTCAGTGCTAATCATAGGAAGGATTGTGAAGTAGTCGCCCATCTTCTTGTTTACAATGTCACAGTCCGCAGTTATAACAACAGCAAAGTCTTCTAGCGGCCCAAAAATATCACCACAACTAGAGCCGACTTTAAATACATCACCTTGAAGTATTCCTTTGTAATCATCATTTATCTCTTTTAAAAAATATGACACATTTCATTCCATTCATGCAAACTAAGTAAATATATGGCTACGTTACTCATAAGTAATTTACGGTTAATACAATCTTTATAGTTTTCAAATAACTAAAGCGGTTAAGCAAGCTATTATAAACATAATTTAATTAGGTAATGCACTAAAAGAAATTATCTTAAGAGCCACTGGTGAGAAATTAATTTAATTATAAAAATATGAAACATCAGGCCCAATAAACGAACATTGGTACCATAGTTTCTTGTTAAATGTTCGTCGTGCGATTTAGAATTTTACCAAGCTTTTTATGCTGTTTTTACACCTCGTATTTTTGATATTAAATCATTCAGCTCACCTTCTGAAATAGTCATTTTGAACGAACCTTCATTATTGAGGGTTAAAACAAACTTGTCTTTTTCAGGGTATTTTGACAGAGGGGCATTAGGATTAGAACTTACCCCATCTAAGGCGGATAGAATATGTTCAAGAGGGAAGTGCATATGAATGTTATTTATAACACCAAAAATAAACTGTTTTCCTTGGTATTCAAATGGCGATACACCTATAACAAATTTATTTCCGACTGAAACTGAAGTTTGATCAGACATCATTTTGATAGTAGAGAGTAAGTTTGAGATTTCTTGTTCTTTATTCTGAATTTCTCGTTCAAAATGTAACACCTGATCATTGCTGCCAGTAGTATTAATTTTTTGTAATTGGATTTTTAAGTCATTTACTTCTATTTCGTGCAGCTCTTTCATTGCATTTATTTGAGCTATAACATTAACGGCACTAACCGTTTCTAAGTATTTATTTTCTTTTTCGAGTATTTCTTTTTCTTTTGTAACATGATCAATTTCAGAATTACTTTTATTTGATTCAACAATAATGTTGTATATTTGGTAAGTAATGTTTTGGATCAAAGCAAATCCACACAAAACGATACCATAAATAGTGTTATCTTCACTCTCAAAATTTAAGTCGATTGGAAAGCCAAAATAGTCAGTGGATATTTTCCCAACAAATTTTAAAGCTGCAGGGCCACCAATCAAAGCAATACCAGCAAAACCAAACAACCATGTTAGTTTATTAGTAAAGTCAGGTAGTAGCACCTTTCTTAATTTATCTCTTAATATAATTTTTACACTATCCGTCATTGTTGAAAATAGCTCCTTGCAGCATAACAGTTTATTGAACACCATTTTGATGGTTTATAACACACAAAAACGGCGTATATTACATACCCTGATAATTTCACCAATAATTACTTTTGTAAACAAGTAATTAAAACAGCTAGGAATTAAGCATGTTATTTTTGCCCCAAAACGGCGTTTAATAATGCTATGGACAAAATTAGGCTCGTACTCAAAGAGGTAGGAATAAATTTAACTTTATCAGCGTCCGGTTATCGCTCGAAGCCGTAACCCAATTTGATTCTTCCATCGTTGGGTTTCGTTGCTCTCAACCACAACCTACGTGGTTAATTTTACGACGGACTATTCTGTTTTCCTAGAACCTAGTACCTAGAACCTTTTCCCTTGTAACTTTAGAGCCTACCTCGCACTAACCCCTTTATGCTCAGCTTGTGCGAGTTGTATATATTTTCGCTCTACCAGCTGCGATAGCGGCACGAGTTCAAAACCTTGTTGTTCAAGTTCGGGTAGCATGCGCTGTAAAAATTCAATGGTTTCAGGGTAAGGGTGGGCAATCGCGATGGCGAAGTTATAACGTTCGGCTTTATACTTTAGTTCGTTGAGGCGAAATTGTAACTGTTTCTCATTGGGAATATTATCTAAAAACACATGGCGGCCGACATTTTCAACGCCATATAAGTTGGCAACATTTTGCGCTTGGCTTAAGCCTGTGGTGCGGCTATCTAAAAAGTACAGGTTGCGCTTTTTCAGCACCTCCATAGTCCATTTCATGGGCAGGCTTTCTTGAGTAAGTGCTGAGCCCATATGATTATTTACACCTTTCACCTGAGGTAAGGTTGCAAGCGCATTGCCGAGGGTGATTTGTAATTGTTCTTTGCTCATATCGCTGGTAAGTGCGCCGGGGCCTAGTGCTTTGCTGCTGTCGAGTGCTTGCATGGGAATATGTAGCAGTAATTCTTTATTTGATTTACTGGCTAAGCGCGCAAAAATTTGCGAATACGGGGTATGAGGCAAAATCGAGAACGATATTTTACCTGGTAAATTTAGGATTTCGAGGTCGCGTTGATGGTTGCCAATATCATCAATTACAATCGCTATTTGCTTATTTGCGGCAAGCGTAGGCAAGCTAAAAAAAAGCCAGAACAACCAAGTTAATTTTTTCACGTTTATAATTTTTATTATCTTTTTTATAGTGAGCTAAAAGCTTTATTTCATAGTTAATAGCTGCTGTGCTTTTAATAACAGTGGATCAGCTGAGTCTGTGCGTGACCATAGCTGATCGTCATTTCCTTGTTCGTTTTTTATTATAACTACTTTATCAATTTGCGAAAGGGTTGATTGATTAATCGCCACATCAGGGGTTACGCCAATGCCATCAATTGATTGTCCTGAGGGGGTAAAGTATTTTGCAGTGGTTAGTTTTAGTGCTGTATTACCATTGCCTAATGGGATCAAAGATTGCACCGATCCTTTGCCAAATGATTGGCTGCCAATTAGTGTGGCACGGTGATTGTCTTTAAGTGCAGCGGCTAAAATCTCTGCTGCTGAGGCCGAGTTTTCATTAATAAGTACGACGATTGGCGCACCATTTAAAATATCACCTTTTTTGGCGCGAAAGTGCTGGTTTGCATCATAAAAGCGACCTTTGGTGGTGACTATGGTGCCACTTTGTAAAAACAGATCCGATACCGCTACAGCACTTTGTAATGTGCCGCCTGGATTGTCGCGTAAATCGAGCACTAAGCCTGTAAGTGGATTACCGTAATGGCTTTGCAGTGCTGTTATTTGCCGCGCAACATCATGCAAGGTGTGATTGGTAAAACTATTTATTGCCAAATAACCAATACCAAACTCTGATAATGAACTGGTGACACTCTCTAAGTTAATTTCTGATCTAGTCAGAGTAAAATAAATGGCTTGTGGTGAATTACCTCGTTCAATCGTTAAGGTAACCGTTGCTGTGTCACTCGCTTTAATCATTTGTGCAACTTGATTGATGTCTTTATGTGCGACCGTTTGCTGATTAACGGCAAGTAGCACATCATTCATTTGTACTCCGGCAATGGCTGCGGGAGAATCTTTGATCGTATTTACAATAATAATTTTTTGTTGTTGCTGTTTTACTTCAATCCCAAGGCCTGTATAGCGGCCGTTAGTGCTGCTAAATAGCGCTTCTAACTCGTGTTCATCAAGGTACTTAGAGTATGGGTCTAGCTGTGCAAGCAGGGCTTCAAATTGTTGGCTGCTTTCAAAGCTTTGTTGTAAAGCTAAGTCTTCAACATAATAGGCATGGATATTAAAGAGGATTTCGTTTTTTTGTTGGCTTTTTAAATCGCCCACCGAGGTCACTGCAAAGCAATTAAAACTCAGGCACAAAAAAACGCTAACGAGTAATAAATAGCTTATTAGAATGCGATTAAAAACAGGGTATTGTAACCGCTGTATTTGTAATTGTGTATTTAGCATCAGCTGCTCCCAGTGGGGTGCAGCTGTTTAATCAATTAAATGCGTCTGCACCATGTTACAGGATTTACTGCGCGTCCTTTGTGGCGTATTTCAAAGTATAGACCAGAATTTGCTTGTCCGCCGCTTTGACCAACTAAAGCGATAATATCGCCTTGGCGTACTATATCACCTACGTCTTTTAGTAAGGTTTGAGTATGGCCGTATAAACTCATAAAGCCTTCACCGTGGTCAATAACAATAACCCAGCCGTAGCCTTTTAACCAATCAGCAAACACGACTTGACCGTTGTGGACGCTATGCACATTATTGCCTTCATTAGCGCCAATTAATACGCCTTTCCAGTCAATACCACCGTGCTTATGTTGGCCGAAGCTGTGCTCAATTTTACCTTTTGTTGGCCAGTTTAATTTACCTTTATTGGCTGATAGGCCCAGCAACTCAACCTTTTTAGTTTTTTCTTTTTCAAGTTCTTGCAAGGTAGCTACTAGGGTTTTTTCATTATCTTTTAAGTAATCAATTGAGTTTTTGGTTGAGCTAAGCTTGGTTTTTAATTCACTGATGTTGGCTTTTCGTTGTTGTTGCGCTGCAATGAGTGCTTGATGACGATTGGCTTGCTCTTTATGGAGCACAACTAAGTGTTGCTTGGTTTTTTCAAGTTCGGTTTGTACATCCGCTATTTCAATCAGGAGTGCTTTTAACTCATCAATTTGCTCAATACGCGCTTTGTTGAGGTAATTATAATAACTTAAGGTGCGTTCAACCTGTGCAGTATTTTCTTGATTTAATAGCATTTTAGAGTAGTCATGTCCGCCAGACATATAGGCACTTTTAATTTGTGCGGCGAGTGCATGTTGCTGCTCTAGGCGTTTTTCCTCAAGTGCTTCAGCTTGCTGCTGTTGCTGCTGTTGTTGTTTTTCAGTATCGCGAATTGATTGCTCGGCAATATTCAGTGCCTTGGCATTTTTTGCGATCTCGAGTTCGTGCTGTTGCAGGTTCTTTTGCGATTTTTCGATGTCTTTACGCTGGGCGGCAAGTTCAGCTTGGCTTTGCTTTAATGCTGTTTGGATTTCGCTGAGATCTTTTTTAGTACGATCTTCATTAGCGACGGCAGGGGCCGTCACTAATGAAGTGAGTATTAACGCAGTAACAACGAGCGTACTAAAAATTAATGGGTTAATACTTTTGTTCATGGTTTATTTCAATGTCATGATTGGTGTGCCAGTCATCTCGCTTGGTTGTTCCATGCCCATTAGGTGCAACATGGTTGGCGCAACATCACTGAGGGCTTTGCCTTCGCTTGGTGTTGCATCACGACCAACATAAATGAAATGAACCGGTTCACTGGTGTGTGCGGTATGCGCTTGGCCAGTTTTAAGGTTAGCCATTTGTTCAGCATTGCCGTGATCAGCTGTAATTAATGCTTCACCACCAAATTCTTCAAGGGCAGCAACAACACGACCAATACAATGATCGACTGCTTCACAGGCTTTTACTGCGGCTTCAAATACACCTGAGTGACCGACCATATCGCCATTTGGATAGTTACAAATAATTGCATCGTATTTACCGCTTTTAATCGCTTCGACGAGTTTATCGGTGAGCATTTCTGAATTCATTTCAGGTTGTAAATCGTAAGTCGCAACTTGTGGTGATGGGATCAGCTCGCGGGTTTCACCTTCAAATTCATCTTCACGTCCGCCACTGAAGAAAAACGTCACATGTGCATATTTTTCGGTTTCAGAAATACGTAGCTGTGTTTTATGGTGTTTTTCAAACCATTCACCCAATACATTAGTCAAAGGGACTGTGGCAAAAGCTGCTGGTGCGTCGATGTCTGCTGCGTATTCGGTCAACATAACAAAGCCGCTTAGTGCGGGGGCTTTTTTCTTGGCGAAACCGTCAAAGTCTTTATCAACAAATGCGCGGGTCATTTCACGAGCACGGTCGGCTCTAAAGTTTAAGAAAATAACCGTATCACCGTCATTAATTTGTACTGCGTCTTGGCCTTGTGCTGCTATGGTAGTTGCAGCAACAAACTCATCGTTTTCATCACGTTCGTAAGCCGCAGCTAATGCATCAACACCATTTTCGTAGCTATGTTGTGCGATCCCACTGACCATTAGGTCGTAGGCTTGCTCTACTCGGTTCCAGCGATTATCGCGGTCCATTGCATAGTAGCGGCCAATGATCGATGCTAAGCGACCACAGTTTAATTTGCTAAACAGTGCTTCAATACGTTCAATTGACGCTTTTGCGCTACGTGGTGGAGTGTCTCGGCCATCTAAAAATGCATGAAAGTACACTTCTTTAGCACCGCGCGCTGCAGCTAATTCAATTGCAGCTACAATATGATCTTCATGACTATGCACACCACCTGGGCTTAATAAACCCATTAAATGCACCGCTTTATCGGCATTCACTGCTTTATCAATGTTTTCAACTAGTGTTGGATTATGTGCAAACTCACCGTCGTTTATTGCTTTAGTGATACGGGTGAAATCTTGATAAACCACTCGGCCAGCACCTAAGTTGACGTGGCCTACTTCTGAGTTGCCCATTTGCCCATCAGGAAGACCAACATCTAAACCTGATGCAGAAATTAGGGTGTGCGGGCGAGTTGCCCAAAGTTCGTCTAAAACAGGGGTATTTGCCGCTAAAATTGCGTTGCTTTGGGTATCTTCACGGTATCCCCAACCATCTAAAATCATTAATACGAGAGGTTTTTTATGTTGTGTCATTTTTGTTCCTGAAAATTAGCTCCTGCTTAGCCTTAGCATACCGTGTTTTGTGGTTATGATCAGCAATCAAAGGGACATATTAAAATATTTCACTCTCTGGTAATTTCTAATCAAGCACGTATACTTGCGTGGCTAGGGCATTGCCCTTACGTTTAACCCCAGTGCTACAGGCGCGGGACAATTTTCATAGTGGAAGACGCATGGATCAATATATTGAATTTGTCGGTAATCATCCGATATTAAGTTTAGCTTGGGTTGCTTTAGTTGCACTCATCGTGGGCGGCTGGTTTAAAAGTAAGTTTTCAGCAATTCGTCAAATAAATCCGCAACAATTAACGTTATTAATTAACCGTGAAGACGGTGTCGTTGTAGATATACGTGCACAAAAAGAATTTAATAATGGCCGTATAGCAGGCGCTGAGCATATTAGCCCTGAAAAAGCGAAACAATCTGACTTCTCAAGCCTTGAAAAGTCTAAGAGTAAACCCATTATATTGGTATGTACCACAGGCATGACAGCCTCAGGTATCGCAACTGCTATGCATAAAGCTGGTTTTGAATCGGTTTATGTTTTATCTGGTGGTATGGGTGCATGGCAAAGTGCTGGTCTACCAACGACAACAGGTCGCTAATTAAGTTAGTTAGGCCGATAGAGGAATTGTTATGAGTAATGTTGTTCTTTATACCAAAGCGTATTGCCCTTTTTGTCAGCGTGCTTTAGCGTTGCTAACAAATAAAGGTGTGCAATTTACAAATATCGACATTGGTGTACAGCCTGAGTTACGTGATGAAATGATTGCCAAAGCAGGTGGCGCGAGCACAGTACCGCAAATTTTTATTAATGATGAGCATATCGGCGGTTGTGACGACATGATGGCGATTGAAGCCCAAGGCAAACTTGACGCTAAGTTAAACGCTTAAGCATTTATTATAAAAACGATTAAAAGTTAGGAATTATCATGAACGAAGAAAATCAGAACGTAGCAGCACAAGAAGAAACTGGCGCACAATTTACGATTCAACGTATTTACACAAAAGACGTGTCTTTTGAAACGCCTAATTCACCTGCTATTTTCCAAAAAGAATGGACACCAGAAGTTAAGCTTGACCTTGATACACGTTCTAATAAATTAGACGAAGGCGTGTTTGAAGTAGTATTAGCACTGACTGTTACAGCTTCTATCGGTGAAGAAACGGCTTTTTTATGTGAAATTCAACAAGCGGGTATTTTCACTATCGCTGAAGTTGAAGAAGTACAACTTGCACACATGCTTGGCGCATTCTGCCCGAACGTATTGTTCCCGTACGCACGTGAAGCGGTATCTAACTTAGTTAACCGTGGTACATTCCCACAGCTTAACCTTGCACCTGTGAACTTTGATGCGTTATTTGCTCAATACATGCAGCAACGTGCAGCGCAAGCTGAACAGGCAACTGCAGACGCATAACTTATGAGTACAGCCAATTCAGCTGTTACTGTATTAGGGGCGGGGTCTTATGGCACCGCCCTTGCTATTTGTTTAGCCCGAAACGGTCACCAAGTGACACTTTGGGGTCGCAATAGCGATGACGTTGCCACGCTTGCAGCTGAGCGGAAAAATCAACGTTACCTACCTGATGTCACTTTTCCTGACACTTTACACCTTGAAGCCGACTTACACACCGCAGTAACTGCAAGCCAAGTGATCTTGGTTGTTGTGCCAAGTCATGCATTTGGCGATACGCTACAGCAAATTAAGCCTTCATTACTTGAAGGGGCACAAGTTGCATGGGCCACCAAAGGGCTTGAACCAGATACAGGCCGACTTTTGCAAGAGGTTGCACAGCAAGAATTAGGTGATGATGTGCCACTTGCGGTCGTATCAGGCCCTACATTTGCTAAAGAAATGGCGATGGGTTTACCTACTGCAATTTCAGTGTCGTCAACATCAACAGCCTTTGCAAAACAGTTAGCTGAACTATTGCATTGTGGTCGCTCATTTAGGGTCTATAACAATAATGATTTTATTGGTATTCAGCTCGGTGGCGCGGTTAAAAATGTGATTGCGATTGGCGCTGGTATGTCTGACGGCTTTGGTTTTGGTGCTAATGCGCGGACAGCATTGATCACCCGTGGTTTAGCTGAGTTATGCCGGTTAGGCTGCGCGCTTGGTGCTAAGTCAGAAACCTTTATGGGCATGGCTGGGCTGGGAGATTTGATCCTAACGTGCACCGATAATCAGTCTCGTAACCGTCGTTTTGGTTTAGCACTGGGTAAAGGTGAAAAGGTAGAGCAGGCGATAGCATCAATTGGTCAAGTGGTCGAAGGTTATCGCAACACCAAAGAAGTCTATTTACTTGCACAACGTACTGGTATCGAAATGCCGATCACTGAGCAAATCTATCAGGTACTTTATGAAAATAAAGACGTGAAAGAAGCCGCGATGGCTTTATTAGGTCGCGAGCAAAAATCAGAGTAACAGTGCCTTGTAGCTGCCAGCGTTTATGGGTTTGTATAAACGCTGGTAGTTAATCTTATAACTAACAAGGTACTTAGTCATTCATCAAATTAGATTGTTTTCTCAGATTGTTTTTTTCGAGATAAGTAGCTACCTTTTCAGCACAAAGCGGACGACTATAATAATAGCCTTGCATCGTATTACAGCCCATAACATGCAGCATATAAGCCTGCTCTTTAGTTTCAACTCCTTCGGCAACAACATCGATATGTAAGTATTTAGCGAGGCGAATAATTGTCGCGGTAATATTACGATCCTGCTCACTATCGACAATATCTTTAATAAAAGAGCGATCAATTTTTAAAGTATCGATTGGAAAACGTTTTAAATAACCCAATGATGAATGACCAGTACCAAAGTCATCCAGCGCAATGGTAAAGCCAAGTGCTTTTAAGCGGTTCATTTGCTGTTGGGCAAATTCAGGGTTATCCATCATGGCACTTTCGGTTATTTCTAACTCAACACAGCGTGCAGGCACATCATAGTTTGTTAAACACTCAGTGAGGGTTTCGACTAAACTACTTTGCTGAAAGTGCAGAGCCGAAATATTAATTGCCACTTTACCAAAACTTACTCCTTCATTACGCCATAACTCTAGTTGTTTAAATAGCTGCTTCATTAGCAATAAAGTGAGTGGAATAATTGCGCCATTTTGTTCTGCAAGAGGGATAAATTCAGCCGGGCTAATGATGCTGCCATCAACTTGCGGCCAACGCACTAAGGCTTCAAAACCATGTATTTGATCTTTATCTGCGTTATATTTTACTTGGTAAAATAATTGAAAATCCTGATGTTCGATAGCCCGAAAAAGTGCGCTTTCTTTACTAAGTTCATTCATATCAATTGTGTGTTTAGATTTATCAAAAAATTGGTAATTATTATGACCCATCTTTTTAGCGTGATTGAGCGCACTATTGGCGCTGCGCATCAGTGCTTCGCTGTTATAACCGTTTTCTGGGTACCCGGCGATACCACAACAGGCAGAAATAAAGCTCTCTATACCCTCAAGCATAAACGGTGTTTGGAATTGTTTAAGGATATTATCGGCCAGTTTTTTGGCGAAAAAGACGGACATGCCTGAATATAAATAGGGCGGTACGAGTATAGCAAATTCATCTCCCCCTAAGCGGGCCAAGGTATAACCAGAATCAAGATTACGAGTGAGTCTGCCCGCAACTTCTTTTAATAGTTCATCACCGATTGCGTGACCAAGGGATTCGTTAATTTTATTAAAATTGTCTAAATCTATAAAAATAATCAGTAAATTAGGGAAGTTGTTATTACAGCTGGCAATTGCCTTATTTACAGATTCAATAAAAATAGTGCGATTGGAAAGCCCAGTGACAGAATCTCGAGTGGTTAATTTAAGCATCGCACGTTCATTATTCTTACGTGCAGTTACATCTGAAAATAACCCAATATAATGCGCGCTACTAGTACGTAGGTTAGGGGTTTTTACTTTGGTTATCGATAAATCTAAGGCATAGGGTTGCCCGTCTTTACGCACATTCCAAATTTCACCAGACCAATAACCATCAACCTCTAGATCATTATAAATGAGGCTTTCTAATTTTTTATCGCGACCGTTTACAGTAAATGCTTTTGGTTTTTTACCCACTACATCAGCAAGAGTAAAGCCACAAATAGTTGTAAATGCTTGGTTTATGTTCGTGATTTGAAACTGCTCATTGGCGATCCAAATGGCATCTTTTGATTGCGTCATTAACGCGTTGACCAAATTATGCTTAGCACCACTTTTTAATCTATAAACAATTAACAGCAGTAAAATAGCAAAAATAGCCGCTAAAACGAGGTGGTTGATCCAGTGAGGGAAGGCAAAAGCCGTTTGTTTAATCATTAACACTAACGGCTCGTTATTTACTTGATTAAGGTTTTTAACTTCAAGATAAATATTCTTTGCATTACTAGCCAGAGACAGCATGGTCTGAGCATTCGGCAGTGCTAGCCAATCGCCATTGGGATCGAGTCGGTAATTGAGCTGCATAGGTAAGAGGCCATTACTGCTAAACCAAACAGAGATGCCTTTTAGCGGTTGGCTGGTATTTACTGCGTTGGTTGCTAAGTGGTAATAGTCTTGGTCTTGCTCTTGATAGTGTAAAGTCAGATGACTGATTAAAAAAGAGCTGTTTTGAGGTGGTACTTGTGTTGAATGCACTTCTAATAAAGTATTACCCGTTGGCGCAAACAACATTATTTTATCACGGTAGCTAACGCTAAAGAGTGATTTTGGAAGTTGCTCATAACTAATAGAATCATCAATATAAGCGGCAATACTATGAGTGGCATTTTCAACCCATAGGTTAGTGCTGGGTTTGTAGAGTTTTATCGCTTGAGAATCAACTATCCACAAAGCATTTTGTGGTGCTTCGTAAATGGCTGTGGTGTTAAATGTACTTACTTTATCAAAATTTATCTCAAGTGTTATTTGCTGAGAATTTTCAGGTGCTTGCCATTGGCTCTGCCATAAGCCGTTACTTGTCGCAAGCCAAAGCCTTGAAGAGTTGCGTTGATAATACATAGCATTGATCTGCCCGAGGGCTTCAGTTTCAAGCTCAAGGGCGGTGAGCTGTTGTTTAGCAATATAAAATAATTGCTCACCATCACTTGCGAGATATTGCTCGTCATTAAGGGATGTTAAAGCATTAATGTTACTAATTGGTAGTGTTTGGCTTTGTTGCTGCGTCGCAAAATCATATTTTATTAATTGCTTTTTGGTTGCTACCCACAGTGTTGTTGGGGCAGTTGAATGCAGCGCAGCAACTTGATCCTTTATTAATAAATCAAAAGTGAGGTTGCGGGCACTGTATAAATATAAACCAGTGTCGGTTGCAACAGCCCATTTGTCTTCGCGCAGATAAGCGATGGTAATAATTTTTTTATGTTGTGTAAAATTACCTAACTGCTCCAACATGTCAAAGTATTGCTGCATACGCGGAGCAGGATTATCGGTGATAGGGGTTGTGATAATTTGCATTGCAGGGAGCTTTAGCCAGCTTTTAGTGGCAGTTTGCAGCCACAGTTGTTGGTTGTTTTGTTTAATTGATAAAAAGCGTGCAGGAGCACTATAAAACAAAGGATTAGTGTTTTTGGTCGTTAAATCATGTTTATAAGCGCGATTTTTATGCAAATAATAGAGCTGATCATCAAAGTAATTTAGTTGTTGAACATGCGCATGCTGGAGTTTTATTTCTTGCATAGAGTGCGTGTTGTTAAACAGGTAATGTTGGTCGTTATTGGTATTGATAAGGATCGCTGCTGAGGTTTGACTTGGACTTAACTGCGCGATAGGCGCGGGGACGATGAGCTGAGCTGTAATTGCATTACTTGCTAAATCAAAGTGACTAACTAAATTACTACCTGAATGTAGCCATAGGCTGTTGTTAAATCCCAATGCGAGTTCGACGATTTGCTCTGAAAAGGCGAATGGGGAATGGAGTTTTTCGTCTTTTATAGTGTGGATCTGACCTTGGTACAGAAAGTAAAAGCCGAGCTCGGTGGTTAATATCGGCTGTTTTAGCGGTGTTGCGGTTAGTTGAATTAACTGGTTGTTAATTAAGTTGATTAAACTCAGCCCTTGCTCAGTGTTAATTAATAACCAGGATTTATAAGTCGCTACTTGTAAAATGGCTTGATTCGCAAATGATGAAAAAGGCGGTGCTTGGCCACTAAAAAGGTGCACCGAGTCGTAGTTAAACAGCCCTTTATTAGTTGCGAGCCAAAACGCATTACTCGGGTCTTGAGTAAAGTCATTAATGGCGGGTAGCGAAAGCTCATTCGCATTTAATTCAGCTACACTCGCGTTTACATTTACAGTAGATAACATACTAATAAAACAGCATGTTTGAAGGATAAAACGCATTACAATCCGTTGAATCAGTTTAAAAAGAACTTATTTAGAATAGTGTAGGAATAGAAATAATGCGAATCCACGCAAGGCAAATTTATTGCGCTAGGCGGTGCTAAATTTTAAAGATAATTAGAGGAGAAAGCGCCCAATGGTATAGGCGCATTTTAATATCACTTACTGCGCGTTAGGAAAGCCTAACTGACGCCATGATTCATAAACAAAAACAGCCACTGCGTTAGATAAGTTCATGCTTCTACTGTTAGCTTGCATAGGAATACGCACGCGTTGTTCATTAGGTAGTGATTGAATTATATCATCTGGTAAGCCACGGGTTTCTGGGCCAAACACTAAACAATCACCCGCTTCATAACTTGCTTGATGGTGAAACTGACTGCCTTTAGTGGTACATGCATATACTTTTTTAGGTTGGCATTTTTCTAAGTAAGCTGCAAATGATGGATGGCGTTGCACATGGCTAAATTCATGGTAATCAAGGCCAGCTCTTTTCACGCGCTTATCGTCCCACTCAAAGCCCAAAGGCTCGATTAAATGCAAAGCATAGCCCGTATTTGCACACAGGCGAATAATATTCCCTGTGTTAGGTGGAATTTCAGGTTGGTATAAAACGATATCAAGCATAACGAGCCTTATTGGTGATCTACATTTTGACGTTCGAGAGTATACACGAAACAGATAAAAAAAATGATATACTCATTTTAAGTAAACACTTTAAGCATAGGCAAAAACGTGCATCAGCGCAGTTATGAGTTTTGGGTAAAAACAGCAAGTGTGGTCACTATGGTGATGGTGAGTTTAATGATTGCTGCTAAATGTTGGGCATGGCTTGCGTCTGGCTCTGCGTCTATGCTCGGATCACTTACCGACTCATTGATGGATATTACCGCTTCAGCAATGAGTTTTATGGTGCTCTTTTATGCACTGCGCCCAGCTGATGACGATCATCGTTTTGGCCATGGTAAAGCTGAAGCCTTGGCGGGTTTAGGGCAAGCGGCATTTATTGCAGGCTCTGGCTGTTTATTGGCGTTTCATGGCATTGAACGATTATTTAATCCTGTGGTACTAAATCATTCAATGCTCGGGGTATGGGTTAGTCTATTTGCGATTGCTTGCACCTTAGTGGTGGTTTATGTACAAACTCAAGTCATTAAGCATACCGAGTCCATTGCAGTTAAAGCAGACTCTGTGCATTACAAAGGCGATATAATTTTAAATGCAGCAGTACTGCTGGCCATACTGCTTGCGCAAAATGACATGCTGTACGCGGATCCTATTTTTGCCATTGGCGTGGCAGGTTATTTGCTTTATAACAGTTGGGATATTGCTAGGCAAAGCGCTGACCATTTAATGGATAAAGAGCTACCTGAGGACGAAAAAGCCAGTATCATATCAATCGCTAACAGTCATAACGATGTATTTGGCGTACACGATGTACGCACGCGACAAGGTGGTAAAATTAAGTTTATTCAAATGCATTTAGAGCTTGAAGATCAACTCCCCTTGATCCGTGCTCATTATGTAGCAGATGAAGTAGTGGCGATGATCCAACAAGAATTTAATTGTGAAATGGATATTTTGATCCATCAAGATCCAATGTCATTGAGCCATAGCCGCGCTCAAGTTAATGAATCACAAAACTGATAAAAACGGCTAAGCACAGCTTTGCGAATGGTGTCTTGTTCAAATAGTAACTCGTGCTTAGCATTCGCAAATGTTTGTAAAATAGCATTACTTTGACGGTGAACTAAGGCTAATTGGGCTTGGTTATCAACCACAGTATCGTGCTCAGCACTGGCTACAAAAAGTGGAATCAATAGCTTTTGTTTTTCAAGAGTTGTCATAAAACCAAAAGCTTCATTCAACCAGCCGTAAGTCACCCCGCCTAATTGTAGCGCGCTATCCGTTTGGTAGGTCTGTCTAAATAAATCATAGCGAGTTTCGCTACTGGTTAGGTCGTTCTGTGTAAAAGCAATAGGCAGATAATCTGCTTGGCCAAATGCATAGTGTTTATTAAAACCAAATAAACAGGCAATACGAGCGGCAAGTTTAGCAACTGGTTTGGGAATTCCTTTAGTGAAAATATCAAACATGGGCGAAGACAAAAATACCCCACTGTAGTTATGTTCAAACCGGGTTAGGAAATCAAAAGCAATCGCGCCGCCCATTGAATGCCCGAGGATGACCTTTTTGCCTTGGTAGAGTTTACTGACAATTAAACGGTCAAACAGTGCTAAATCATCAGCATAATCACTAAATTTATTAACAAAACCTTTATGAGGGTTGGCTAAAGCGCGATAAGAACGGCCTTGGCCTTGATGATCAATAATAAACACCGCATAGTTATTTTTGTATAACTCCCAGATTAGCTCTTGGTATTTATCTAATCCTTCAATGCGTCCAGAGCAAATAACAATAGCGGCCTTGGCATGCTCAGGTATCACGTAGCCATAATATAAATCGCCGTTATCAGTAGTCAGCAGCGCTTTGTGCAACTGCTGTTGAAAAAACTCTGTGATCTCAGGTTGTTGGGTAAGTAAGTTTTGTTCTGTGCTGTAAAACATAATGGCCATGATTATTTTTGTTTATCCAGAGGTAAGGCGATACGCACACATAACCCACTTGGTTGTTTATTATGCAGCGTTAAACTGCCAGAATGGGCGGCAATTGCATTTTTAGCAATTGCTAAGCCAAGTCCTGTACCGCCGCTAGTTCTGTCTCGTGCATCAGATTGGCGAAAAAATGGCTCACATAATTTGGCTAAATTTTGCGGTTCGACGCCCGGGCCATCATCGCTGATCTCTATATAAATAGCATCACTTAAACTCAATGTTAGGGTGATTGTTTGCTCTGCATATTTTATTGCGTTGCGTAAAACATTCTCTAGCGCACTGGCAATGAGACTCTCGTCACAATAAATATCAACATTGAGTTGACCATTTATAATTAATTGCTTATTGGTCTGTTTAGCTTCAAATTGCGCATCATTCAAAACATGATCAATAATGATCTGTAAGGATTGTTGATGCAGCGATAGCGCCTGACTTTTCGCCTCTAAGCGCGATACTTGCAGCACATCAGCGATCATTTTATCGAGCTGATTTGCTTCTTTTTCAATGCGTAATAAATAGGTTTGGTTTTCTTCTGGGGTCTGCATTTGCGCAAGACCCGTAGCCATTTTAAGGCGAGTTAGGGGGGAACGCAACTCGTGAGATATATCAGCCAATAAGCGCTTTTGTGCAGAAATCAGTTGCTCTAACTGAGTTGCCATACTATTAAAGTCACGGCCAAGTACGCCCAGTTCATCTTGCCTGTTTGGATCAATTTCAGCGCGCGCGGTTAAATCGCCGTCAGAGAGCTTAATTGCAGCTTGCTTTAAGTGATTAATAGGTGCAATTAGGTTACGACTAAATATAAAACTTAAAGTTAATGAAGCCAGTAAAGCAATGATCACTTTTAGCCAAATCGGCATCAGCTTTAACCGTATAAAAAAAGGTGGTTGATGATTCTCATCAATTTCGTATAGGTAAAATTGCCCCTCAGGAAGGTTTATTTTTATCGGTCCGAATGCTTGATAATACTCGGTAAAAATAATTTGTGGCGGCATGTTTTTAGTGAAATTAAGTAAACTTAAATCAATCTCACTTGATGGTACTCTGCTACTGAGCGAGTGATCTGGCTGATCTGAATTTAAATATAGTAACTTTTGTTTTGCAAGCCGCGGATGAGTTAAAATTTCGGCAATCGATTTATTATGTTTGACTACCATACGTTCGATGCCTTTGGCCGTGTATTGCAAGTTTTTCTGCATGGGCCCTTGTAAGTTCTCATAACTGACTTGATTGGTCGCAATGTTACTTAAAAACACCAATGCAGTTATGGTGCCTATTACTGTTAGCCAAAACCACACAAAAATTTTGAAAAATAAAAAGTGCTGAGGATGTTTTAGCCAAGAAAACCGAGTTTTATTACTCCCCTTGGATAAAGACATAACCAGTCCCTCGCATGGTTTTTATTCGTTCTGCATTGTTGAACTCGGCAATTTTTTTACGAATATTACTCACATGCATATCAATTGAGCGATCAAAAGAGGCTAGGCGTCTACCGAGCACCTCTTCACTTATTTGCTCTTTACTGACCACTTCACCTGCATGTTTAACCAGTAAGGCAAGTACTTCATATTCAGTACCGGTTAGGCTTAGCGGGTGTTCATCTACATACGCTTCGCGGGCAGCTAAATTTATAACAATATTATTAACGGTTAACTTATTACTGCTGGTATTTGCTAGGCTAGTAATATGTTCAATACGACGAGTAATCGCTTTAACCCGTGCGAGTAATTCACGATGATTAAATGGTTTAGGAATGTAATCATCAGCGCCTAGTTCAAGACCAAAAATACGGTCAAAGTCTTCACCTTTGGCGGTTAGCATGATCACCGGCGTTAATTTTGTTTGCCTAAGCTGTTTTAATACTTCAAAGCCATCTAGTTTTGGTAACATAACATCGAGTAAAATTAATGCATACTCTTGCTCAAGCGCTTGTTTTAAGCCTTGTTCGCCATCATGGGCACATTCTATTTGAAAACCTTGCGCAGTTAAGTACTCTGAGAGTAACTCACATAAACCGGTATCATCATCAATCATTAATAGCTTCATTATTTGCTCACCTTAACCACGCTGGAATAACTTCATTTTACGCCTTAACGCACTTAAAAGTGAACCTTTACACAACCTTTACATTGCTTTGCGTTGCTTTGCACTTGGTTAGTTATAGTGAATATAACAACTGAACAGACACTAAGTTACAAGCAACTCAAAGGTAATGATTATGACTATTTCAAGTAAAGTTTCTAAACTAGTATTAATTTGTGGATTAGCGACAGCAACATTAGGCACTGGTGCCGTAATAGCAAAAGAGGGCATGGATCATAAACCAGGCCATTCTCAACAGCACAAACAAGCGCGCTTTTTACTCTCTGAGCGTGGCGTTAAAAAGCTTGATTTAACTGAGCAACAACAAACTCAGTTAAAAAGCATTTTTGATGCGCAAAAAGCACAGTTTAAAGCGCTACGTGGCAACGATAAACAGGCCATGAAGCAAGAGCGTGCTGCCCATAAGGCACAAATGCAAGCATTGTTAGATATGCCAACCTTTGATGAAGCCGCAGCGAAAGAGTTATTAGCGCAGCGCCAAAGCAAAGGCGAGCAATTTGGCTTAATTAACCTAAAAACGCAGCATCAAGTATGGCAAGTATTAAATGCTGAACAACGTGAAAAGTACCAAGAAATTAAAAAGCACATGCGTAAAAAAGGTGACAAAAAACGCAGCCGTGACGAACAAACGGCAAGCTAAGTAATTACCAAAATTACTAAAGCGAAAAATGAAGCGCGGGAGAGATCCCGCGCTTTTCTTTTTTAACGAGCCATGTGGCAGCGATTTTATATCGCGACAGAGTTTGCTCTGCAGCTGAGTTTTATCCAACGTCTAAATTATATATTTGACGGGGTAAACCTGCGGCTACACACTGGTAGCAGGTTTATATCGCGTCATAGTGCTAACTTAATAAGTGTAAGTAATTTGCGTACATTTAAGCGCATGCACAAGACAAGCTAACCTTACTCACTTATGCTATGAATGATGCAAATAAGCCCGCCATTTCACCCGATGAAATAGTCAATATCCGAGAAACATTTAATATGTCACGCGGCGTATTTGCAAACCTATTACATACCTCAGCAAGAACCCTTGAAAACTGGGAGCAAGGCCGCAGCGCACCTAATGGTCAAGCAATTACTTTACTAAAACTAGTGCAGCGTTATCCTGAGACTTTAAATCATATAGCTGAGTTGTAGGCTTCATGAAGCTCATTCAAGTAAATGAGACATTTAGACAAGTTTGATTTATTTCGAATGGTAAAAAGAGAGACGCCACACCCCATCATATTAAATGTTTAAAACTTGAATAGAGTAAATATTTTGATTCCAACTTTTCTGATTGCGCTGTACGAGAGGGGTGAAATGAGCTTCCATTTTCACAGCTAAAAACTGAGCAAAAATATAATGAATTTAATATATTAATCAATCTAAAAAAATTACTTTCTGTACCGTAGTTACTTTCAGGCTTCAGGGCGTGCAATATTGAATGCCTATTTAGGCTATGAGATTCATTAAATGCATTAGTATGTTGGTATAAAGATTTTTCTAAAAACCACCTCAAAGATTCAATCACTTGGATGCATTCATCATAAGTGTCATGGAATTTTATATCTAGAAAATCTTGAGGGACATAATTGCATGAATTAAAAATATAGTGCTTAATATAATAGCGCTGAAGCTTGATGAGATTTTCCACTAATTCCTTGGAAGAAACAGATGAAGCTTTTACGCCAAGATCCCTAATTACACCTTCTATACATGGTAATAATGAAATCACTGCAACTTTAAATAGTCCTAAGTGGTAAGCTTTAAGCGACTCTCCTAATATTTCAATGTACTTAGAAATATGTTTGTTGGTTGAGTATGTGCTTGTTAAAAGTTCAGGTAACCCTAAAGTACCTTTGAAAAAATCGGTAATTATTTTTTCATTTATATTGTTATCTTGGTTTTCAGATAATGCTTTTAGAAGCATTTCTTGATCACCATTAGAGATTAACGTTGGCAGAACAATACCAATTTTAAAAAATTCATTTCTAAGAAATGATAACCCATTGAGTTTATTTTTTTTAAGGTCTCTTGATTTTCCAATGGGAAGAAAAGCCGTTCTGTTTCCTATAGTAACTTTATATCCTTTAATATCTATAAATCGTCCGACTGTAATTTCTTCTACTGTAGCATGAGAGTAAGTTGACTTAATTATCGAGGATGTTTTTTCCAAGTTATTCAGTGAGTTCTTCTTCAATAAACCTTTATAGAGTTTACGAAATTTAAGATCGCAAATAGTAGGTTCTATCATATTAAATCCCTTTATTATTAGCGTGGGAAAAGCATTGAGTTAGTGTTCATTGATATTAGGCTTAGCAAAACACCCGCTTTAAATTCGTGGGTATATTGTTTGTCTTTGCTCATAAAACACCTGTTATTGGAAGTTACAATCTAACTCATTAAGTGTCTAGTAAACTATGGGAAGTCAAATCCAAATTAATAAATTAACTCAGCTCTTTAATCGCTCTACTGATCCCATCTAAGCTTAGCGGGTACATGCGGTTATCCATTAGCTGCTTTATAAAATCAATTGATTGATAGTAACGCCAGTGTTCAACCGGTTGTGGGTTGAGCCACGCGACTTTATCAAAATGATTAGTGATGCGATTAAGCCAGGCGCTGCCGGGCTCTTCGTTGTAGTGTTCCACTGAGCCGCCGGCATAGGCAATTTCATACGGGCCCATAGTGGCGTCGCCAACAAAGATCACTTTATAGTCACTGGTGAACTTATTGATTAGCGTCATGGTGTCGATGACGTTAGAGTGGCGGCGTTGATTATCTTGCCATACGTGTTCGTATAAACAGTTATGGAAGTAGTAAAATTCTAAGTGTTTAAACTCGCTATGCGCGGCGCTAAATAATTCTTCACAGGTGTGAATGTAATCATCCATTGAGCCGCCAATATCAAACAGCATCAATACTTTTACCGCATTGTGGCGCTCTGGTGTCATTTTTACATCCAGCATGCCGCCTTGCTTGGCGGTAGCGCGAATGGTCTCGTTTAAGTCGAGGGTGTCACTGGCGCCAGTGCGAGCAAACTTGCGCAGTTTTTTAAGGGCGAGCTTAATAGTGCGTGAGCCAATTTCACGGTCAGAATCTAGGTTACGGTATTCGCGTTTATCCCATACTTTTACCGCTTGGCGATTGCGGTTGCCGTCTTGACCAATCCTTACGCCCTCAGGGTTATAGCCATACGCGCCAAATGGCGATGTACCACCGGTGCCTACCCATTTATTGCCACCAGCGTGGCGTTTTTGTTGTTCTTCTAGGCGCTCTTTGAGGGTTTTCATTAGCTCATCAAGGCCGCCCATGGCTTTAAGCTGGGCTTTTTCTTCATCGGTTAGGTGTTTTTCAAACTCTTTGCGCAGCCAATCTTCAGGTAAGTTGTGCTGCTGTTTTAAGCTTTCGAGTAAGTCCAGATCGGCAATGCCGCTAAAGTAATCAGCAAAGGCTTTATCAAACCTGTCAAAGTGGGTTTCGTCTTTAACTATAATGGTACGGGCTAAATAATAAAATCCGTCAACATCGGCAAATACCGCGCCTTTTTTTAGCGCGTTGATCAAATCAAGCAGCTCGCGCAAACTAACAGGTAAACGGTATTCACGCAGTTTGAAGAAAAACGCAATCAACATCTTAACGGCGACTCATAAAGGCAAGTTTTTCAATTAAGCTGATATCTTGCTCATTTTTAAGTAGTGCGCCAAACATTGGCATTAAACCGCCTTTTTGAGTTTTGTCATGCAGAGTTTTTGCATCGATGTCTTCAGCCATAAGCAGTTTTAACCAATCAAGTAACTCGCTGGTGGAAGGCTTTTTCTTAATGCCGTTGACTTCACGTAGATTAAAAAATACTTCCAGTGCTTGGCGAACTAAATCTTGTTTTACGTGTGGGTGGTGAACATCGATAATTTGCTGCATTTCGTCACTAGATGGAAAATCAATGTAATGGAAAAAACAACGGCGTAAAAAGGCATCGGGCAGTTCTTTTTCGTTGTTTGAGGTGATGATCACAATAGGGCGTTGTTTTGCGATTACACGCTCACCGGTTTCATAAACATGAAATTCCATTTTATCGAGTTCTAATAGTAAGTCGTTCGGGAATTCGATGTCGGCTTTGTCTATTTCATCAATTAATAATACCGGGCGTTTGTTATGTTCTTCACCATAGGTAAATGCCTGCCACAACTTGCCTTTAATAATATAGTTGCCAATGTCGTTTACCCGGGCATCACCTAATTGGCTGTCGCGAAGGCGTGATACCGCATCGTATTCATATAAGCCTTGCTGCGCTTTAGTGGTCGATTTGATATGCCATTGGATAAGTGTGGTGTCTAAGCTTTTAGCCAACTCCTCAGCCAGCATGGTTTTACCTGTGCCGGGCTCGCCTTTGATCAAAAGTGGCTTTTCCAGCAAAATAGCCGCATTAACCGCTTGTTTTAACGCTGAACTTGCGATGTAGTTATCAGTAGAATTAAATTGCACGTAAATACCTATCTGGTCTGAGCAGTAAACAATATGCCTATCATGCCATAGTTAATCGGCTTCACCAAGGTAGCTAAAGCGTGGAATAATTTGGCCGTCTTTTTCAATCGTTTCGCTAAACATACTAAGCGGTCTTGCCCAAATGCCAAACTCACCATACAAGGCTTGGTAAATAACTAATTGTTCGTCTGTTTCACTGTGAGTGGCGACGTACAGAACTTTGTACTTTGGGCCTTTGTAGTGTTGGTATATGCCTGATTTGAGGGTATGTGGTTTTATTGCTGTAGTCATGTTTTGATCTCTTGTATAATTTGTCTTTGCACTTTTAATGCTAACTAATTTGCCAATACTATGAACTATATTTCGTTAGATGATTACAAAAAAGCGTGGGTTTTTCGTCATAAAGATGCGCCAGTAACAGAACAAGACCTTGCCTTAATTAAACCTATGAGCCATGAGCGTGCCGCTGTTTTATGGAGCACCATGGTGAGCCGTGAACATGACCATCCTGATTTTTTTGAAAAAACAGACTGGTGTGGTAACGAAGACAATTTCTCGCAAATTATTCACTGGGAAGCAGCATGGGAAGCCGGCGCTGAGCAATTGCCAGCGGAGATCCTTGCGCACTTAGGTTGGCAGGCTAATACTACAGTGTATTTTTGTATCGCCCGCGATAATATTATCGAAACCAGCTTTGATGTGTTTAAACGCAATTGGCAAAATTTTATGTTTTTAGCTGATGGTAGTCTGTTATTAGGTAAGAAACGTGATGAAGTAGTGCAGTTTTTAGAAACTGGCGATGCTAAATTAGGTATAAAGTCACAAGTTAAGTAACCTGAGCTTTGCTTTTGTAAAGAGCAGAGCTTAAAAAGCAGTCAATACTGTGCTATAAAACAAGCAACTAGATGTTTTAGAGTATGATCGTTGGCTGCAAGCGACCCCTTTCAACAAGTCGATATTTGGCAATCAGATACACAACGTGTGCTATATGCACAGTTGTGCAATGCTTTTTATGCGCGGGAAATAGGTCAATTAGTTGTTGAAGTTAATGAACAGCGTTTACGCAAGCGATTAAAAAGTCTTCCTTATTATATAGAACGCGCAGCAACGGCCGTGGTAAATGGTCAAGTTCCTTTTCAGTTAGATCCGCACAATGGCTGTTGGCTTGATAAGCAAAAAGCTCAGCCTCCCAACGCAAAAAATAATGATGATTTTTATCAAACACATAAAAATGTAGGTTTAATTGTTCCGCTTTTACTCAATAGCGCAAATCAAACCCGTGTTGCAATAGACAGCATCGACCAAGTAAGCGACAATAAACTTCATTGTAATGAGCATGGTTGGTTTGACTGCCAAGGTCAGCCGCTTGAAGGGCAGTCGGTGGTGTTATTAAAGCCCACAAAGGCAACAATGGCCGCTGCTTGTTGTGGCCATCAGTGGTCTTTTGATAAACGCACTACACCGCGAACGTTATCACTGAGAGAAATGCTGCTAGCAGGCAATATCAATTGGCGTAATTTAAAACGTCCCCATGTTCGAGTTAAAAAAATATAATACCAGTAGCCTTAATCGCATTATAAATTTGTACTGGTAGAGTAAAATCAAGGAGTGTTTAATGCGACTGTTTCAATTCACGCTGCTGTGCTTAGCGTTATTTGTACAATATCGATTATGGTTTGGCCACAACGGTGTACAAGATTATAGTCGTTTAAAAGCTGCTGTTACTTCACATCACGATACTAATGCTCAATTGATCAAACGTAATAAAGTGCTTAAAGCCGATATTGAAGATTTAAAGCTTGGTCAAGAAGGTGTGGAAGAGCGCGCTCGAAATGAATTAGGGATGATCAAACCCGGCGAAACATTTATTCGTGTTTTACCTGGGCAGCAACAAAATGACAACTAATTATACCCTTGCAGCCATAGTCCCAGCCGCTGGCGTGGGAAGCCGAATGCAACATAGCGCACCGAAGCAATACATTCGCTTGGCTGGTAAAACAATTCTTGAACATACACTTGCTAAACTAGCGCAACTCAAACAGTTAACGACTATTGTAGTAGCCGTCAGCGATGATGATCCTTATTTTGCTGCGCTGGAGTTTATTGATCAGCGCATTGTCCGTGCAAGTGGCGGCAAAGAGCGAGCAGACTCGGTACTTAATGGCTTATTAGCGCTTGCAGATAACCCGCCTGATTGGGTGTTAGTGCATGATGCGGCAAGGCCACTGGTTACGCTGGCTGATATTGAGTGCTTACTTAGTGAATGTATTAACGCTGATGAGGGCGGTATATTAGCAAGCAAAGTGAAAGATACCATTAAGCGCGGTGCAACTCATAGCCAACAAACAGTGCCACGGGATGACTTATGGCAGGCGTTGACCCCGCAATTATTTAAGTACCACGATTTAACGCAGGCATTGCAAACTGCGCTTGCTCAGCAGGTTACGATCACCGACGAAGCATCGGCAATAGAATGGGCGAATAAGCCCGTAAAGCTAGTGGCTGGGCGTAGCGATAATATTAAAATAACCACTCCAGAAGATTTAGATTTAGCCAACTTTTTACTCCAAAAACAACACAGTGAGAATGCATCATGATTCGTATAGGCCATGGCTTCGATGTCCATAAATTTGGTGGCGAAGGCCCGTTAACTATTTGTGGTGAAAAGATTGCTTACCCACAAGGCTTTTTAGCGCACTCTGATGGTGATGTTGCGATCCATGCACTATGCGATGCTATTTTAGGCTCATTAGCAATGGGCGATATTGGCAAGCACTTTCCTGATACCGCCATTGAATATGAGAATATAGATAGCCGTATTTTATTACGCCATGTTGTTGATTTAGCTAAGCAGCAAGGCTATGTACTGGGTAATGCGGATGTAACGATAGTAGCGCAAGCGCCAAAAATGCTGCCGCATATTCAAGCCATGCGTAAGAATTTAGCCGCTGATTTAAATGCTGAACTGGACCAGGTAAATGTCAAAGCAACAACCACTGAAAAGCTCGGTTTTGAAGGGCGAAAAGAAGGTATTTCAAGTCATGCAGTGGTTATCATGAGCAAGCAATCACTATGAGCGAGTTAAATTATTTATACGGTGCACCACTATCTAAAGCTGATTTTAAAACCACTGCTGAAGATTTTATGGTGGACGAAGACTTAGGCATCGAATTTACCGGCAGTGGTGAACACGTCTGTTTACAGGTCGTTAAAAAAGGCGAAAATACCCAATACGTTGCTAAATTACTTGCCCAAAAAGCGGGGATTTCGCCACGTGATGTCAGCTTCGCTGGTATGAAAGATCGCCACGGAGTATGTAGTCAGTGGTTTAGTGTGCCAGTACCCATTAAAAAAGACATTGATTTTACTGAGCTAAACAGTGAATCACTGTTTATCATTGCTCAGCAACGGCATAATCGTAAGCTGCGGACTGGCTGCCACAAAGGTAATAAATTCAGCATTATTCTGCGTAATGTAACTCAGCCGTTAGACATTCTTTGTCGTATCAACGCGGTACGCGCCGGGGTGCCTAACTATTTTGGCGAACAACGCTTTGGTCACGATGGTCATAATTTAGTGATGGCTAAAAAGATGTTTGCCGGTGAGCGCATTCGTGACAAAAAACTACGTGGTTTAATTATCTCTGCTGCACGTTCTTATGTGTTTAATCAAATAGTGAATTTGCGTGTTGCTGAGCACGGCTTAGCTAAAACCATGAACCGTGAAGTGTTTATGCTCAGTGGTAGCAATGCATTTTTTGAAGATGCCATTAGCGATGAAAATATCGCTCGTCTTGCCTCTGGCGATATTATGATGTCTGCGCCATTGGTCGGCACTAGCGAAAAAGGTCTCACCGAACAAGAAAAAATATGGCTAGAGCCGTATCAAGATTGGTGTGAAGGGCTTGGTAAGTTAGGGCTGAAAAATGAGCGCAGAATGTTGCGTTTGATCCCACAAGATTTAACCGTTGAAACGATTGATGAAACTACCATTAAATTGAGCTTTGGTTTACCCAAAGGCACCTTTGCCACGGCATTGTTACGTGAGCTGGTGGATTACACAGATGCAAGCCCACGAGTACATAAAGAACAGGACGCTGAAAATGAAAATTCTTCTAAGTAACGATGATGGTGTTAATGCAAAAGGTATTGCAGTGTTGTATCAGGCATTGACGCAAATTGCAGACGTAACGTTAGTTGCACCTGATCGCAATTGCAGTGGCGCAAGTAACTCACTGACGCTACTTAATCCACTGCGTGCTACCACGCTAGATAACGGGTTTATTTCGGTCAATGGTACGCCCACTGATTGTGTACATTTGGGCGTGAATGAATTACTTAATGAAAAGCCCGATTTAGTTGTGGCTGGCATTAATCATGGCGCGAATTTAGGTGACGATACTTTGTACTCAGGGACTGTTGCAGCAGCAACCGAAGGACGTCATTTAGGCTTGCCCGCAGTGGCGGTGTCTTTGTGCTCAAAAGAAGGCAATCATTTTGAAACGGCAGCAGCGGTGACTGTCAGCATAATTAAAGAGCTGGCGTCACATCCATTGCCAAAAGATCAAATCATCAACATTAATGTGCCAGATATTCCGTTATCTGAGCTAAAAGGCGTGCAAGTAACGCGTTTAGGTGCGCGTCATAAAGCAGAAACCATGACTAAACAACAAGATCCATGGGGACGAGACATTTATTGGTATGGGGTTTTAGGTGCCGAAAGTGATGCCGGAGAAGGTACAGACTTTTATGCTATCAATAATGGCTATGCATCGGTTACGCCACTAAGTGTTGATATGACTGCGAAAGATAGTTTGGCTGCGGTTGGTGAGTGGCTTAAAACAATGGAGATCAACGGTGCTGGCTAATTATACTCGAAGTGCCCGTGCGCTCGCTGACCTATTACAGCGTGAAGGTGTTGAAGATAAATTGGTACTCAGCGCTATTGCTGATATTCCACGTCATGTATTTGTTGATGATGTACTTAAGCATAAAGCGTATCAAAATACGGCGTTGCCAATAGGTCAAGGACAAACAATTTCACAGCCATATATTGTTGCCCGTATGACCGAGTTACTGCGTTTGGCTGGCGTGCGCGATAAAGTACTTGAGATAGGCACGGGTTCAGGCTATCAAACAGCGGTGCTGGCGAAAACCTTTTCAAAAGTATTTTCGGTAGAACGAATTAAAGCGTTACAATGGCAGGCTAAGCGCCGTTTACATAACCTAGACTTATACAACGTTTCCATGAAACATGGCGATGGTTGGCAAGGCTGGCAGTCACAAGCGCCGTTTGATGGCATCATTGTAACCGCCGCTGCATCGCAAGTCCCGCAGGCATTACTTGATCAACTCAGTGATGGTGGGGTGATGATTGCGCCAATCGGTAATGAAGATCAACAACTGGTTATGGTTGTGCGCGAAGGCGAAAAATTTACTCAACATGTTATTGCGCCAGTTAGATTTGTACCTTTAGTCCCTGGCGACATTGAATAGGAAGTCACTTTGAAATTGTTTACTAAGTTATACGATATGGCATTAGTGTGGGCAAAACATCGCCACGCAGAGCGTTATTTAGCTGGGATGAGTTTTGCTGAATCGGTTATTTTTCCTATTCCACCCGATGTAATGCTCGCGCCGATGTCGCTTGCACAACCGAGCAAAGCATGGCGCTATGCTACTTTTGCTACAGTTGCTTCGGTGCTTGGCGGTATTTTAGGTTATTTGCTCGGATTTTGGTTGTTTGAACCTGTAGTAGAGCCATTAATAGCGCAAATGGGTTGGCAAGAAAAGTTTAATACCGCTTTAAGCTGGTTTAAAGATTATGGCGTATGGGTGGTGTTTTTAGCCGGTTTTTCGCCAATACCCTATAAAGTATTTACTATTGGTGCTGGGCTTTTGCACATGGCGTTTTTACCTTTTTTATTAGCTTCTGCTGTCGGGCGTGGTGCGCGATTCTTTTTAGTTTCAGCGCTAATGAAGTGGGGCGGAGTAAAAATGGAGCAAAAATTACGTCAATATATTGAGGTACTTGGCTGGGGGGTAGTGATTTTAGTGGTGGTTGCATACTTTTTATTACGTTAAGCATCTAAATAACTACTTTTAGCACAAGGAGCAAAACACCATGAATAAACAGTACGTCTTCTATGTTACTTTATTTACAAGTGTTTTGCTCAGTGCCTGCTCATCTCGACATGCCCCCGCTCCGGTCAGTAGTTTAAATACCAGTGTTAAACCTTATACTAGTAAAGTAAATATTAATGGTGACCGCTACACGGTTAAAAAAGGTGATACGTTATACTCGATAGCCTTTAGCGCCCAGCAAGATTTCCGCACGTTGGCAAAAAATAATGGCATACCAGCCCCTTACATAATCCAACCGGGGCAAACAATTTCTTTTAAAAATGTACCTGAAAAAATAAAAAAGCATAAAAAATATACGAAACCGAGTAAGAAGTCTACAAGTGACATACAAAAAAATAACAAAAAATTAAAGAAAGAGCTTGATCAGCCAAAACAACGAGAGTATGTTCAAAAACAAGCCAATAGGAAAATTAGTAAAAATAACAGTTTGTCCTCGACCCAAGTTAAGTGGTCGTGGCCAGCTAAAGGAACAGTAACTCAGCGTTTTTCAACCAAGGAAAGCGGTTATAAAGGGTTACAAATTACTAATAAAAAAGGTGTCGCTGTTTTTGCCGCAGCACAAGGGACTGTAGTTTATGCGGGTAATGCACTTAGAGGATACGGTAATTTAATTATTTTGAAACATAATGATGATTATCTTAGTGCCTATGCACATAACTCTAAGTTGCTAGTTAAAGAAAAACAGGATGTGAAAGCTGGGCAAAAAATAGCCGAGATTGGCAGTTCAGACTCTGAAGTGACGGCATTGCGTTTTGAAATCCGTTACCGAGGACAAGCTGTTAATCCTGAGAAGTATTTGCCTTAGCTATCGGTCGGGTATTGATCATAGTGATATAAGATCACTTGTTTGCTTGAGGGTACGCTCATGGGTAACACAGCAAAAATAGAAAAAACGAAAGATGCGATTGATGATAAATTTGATGATATAGCTGTCGCTGATACAGACTCTGAATTATTAGATGACGTCGATAAAGATGATGATAAAGAAGATGAAATATTTGCCAAAGAGGAAATCACTAAGAATTTAGATGCGACTCAGCTGTATTTAGGTGAAATTGGTTTTTCGCCATTATTAAGTGCTGAAGAAGAAGTCTTTTTTGCTCGCAAAGCATTAAAAGGCTGTAGCGCTTCTCGTAAACGAATGATTGAAAGTAATTTACGTTTAGTTGTTAAAATCGCCCGCCGTTATAATAATCGTGGCCTTGCGTTACTTGATTTAATTGAAGAAGGTAATCTTGGTTTGATCCGCGCCGTTGAAAAATTTGATCCTGAACGTGGTTTTAGATTTTCGACCTATGCGACTTGGTGGATCCGTCAAACAATTGAACGCGCCATCATGAATCAAACCCGCACAATTCGCTTACCAATCCATGTAGTGAAAGAACTTAACGTTTATTTACGCACCGCACGTGAACTAACGCAAAAGCTGGACCATGAGCCCACTGCCGAAGAAATTGCAGCGTGTTTAGACCGACCAGTTGAAGACGTAACTAAAATGCTGCGTTTAAACGAGAAAATCACCTCTGTAGATACACCTATTGGTGGTGAAAACGATAAAGCATTGTTAGATATTATTGCCGATGAAAAAGGCTTTGGCCCGGAAGGCGAAGTACAAAATAATGATATCAATAAGCACATTGTAGACTGGTTAGGTGAGCTTAATCCTAAGCAACGTGAAGTGCTTGCACGTCGTTTTGGTTTGTTAGGTTATGAGCCATCAACGCTTGAAGATGTGGGTCGTGAAATCGGTTTAACGCGTGAACGAGTAAGACAAATTCAAGTAGAAGCACTGCGCCGCTTAAAAGATATTTTGCAGCATGAAGGATTAAGTACTGATAGCTTGTTTGATCAGTTTTCATAATATTGATACAGCAATAGACGCAGCAACACAAACACACACAGAAAATAATTATTAAAAGCTGAGGAGCTAACTCTTCAGCTTTTTTTGTGCTTAAAGCATGCTACAGCAGCGATTTTAGCTTATATAGTAAATCTTGAGCTTGGCGTGGGCTTAAGTTATCTAGGTCAACCTCAGCGAGTTGTGCTTCTACCTGTGATGGTTCAGCTGCAAACAATGATGGCTGTACTGCATTGATATCAGCAGTGACTGGCTGATGATTCTCCAGCATTTTAAGCTTTTGTTTTGCCTGCTTTATAACTGCTTTTGGCACCCCAGCTAAGGCCGCTACTTGCAAGCCAAAACTTTTACTTGCGGCACCATCAAGTACGGTATGCATAAAGGCAATTGTGTCGTTGTGCTCTATCGCATCTAAGTGAACATTCACCAGTCCCGCTTGTTGCTCGGCCAGTTCGGTAAGTTCAAAATAATGGGTTGCGAATAAAGTTTTAGCGGATATTTTTGATGCTAAATGATCCGCTGTTGCATAAGCTAATGATAGACCATCGTAGGTACTCGTCCCTCGGCCAATTTCATCCATTAACACCAGTGACTGCGCGGTTGCATTGTTTAAAATGGTGGCTGTTTCGGTCATTTCGACCATGAAGGTTGAGCGACCTGATGCTAAGTCATCACTGGCGCCAATACGTGTAAATATACGGTCGATATTACCAATCTTAGCGCTGTCTGCTGGTACAAAGCTACCAATGTGTGCCATTAACACAATCAGTGCAGTTTGGCGCATATAGGTTGATTTACCGCCCATATTTGGCCCCGTAATGATCAGCATTTTACGCTGAGCATTAAGCTCTACAGGATTGGCAATGAAAGGATCTTTCATTACTTGTTCAACAACTGGGTGGCGACCTTGCTTAATACTAATGTCATCGTTATCGCACAGTAGCGGTTTTGCATAGTTCAATGCAATTGCACGCTCGGCAAGGTTATTTAGCACATCTAAATCTGCCAGTGCTGCCGCCATTATTTGTAGCTGTTCAATGTGCGGGGCAATAAATTCAAACAGTTGTTCGTAAAGTTGCTTTTCAAGCGCCAGAGCTTTTGATTGGCTACCTAACACTTTATCTTCATGTTCTTTAAGCTCTGGAATTATATAACGTTCGTTATTTTTAAGCGTTTGGCGACGAATATAATCAGCGGGCACTAAATGTGCGTTGGCACGACTTACTTCAATAAAAAAGCCATGCACACGGTTATAACCGATTTTAAGGGTGCTAATACCGGTGCGTTCACGCTCGCGCTGTTCGAGTTGTTCAAGAATGTCGGTAGCGCCTTGGCTGAGTGAACGCCATTCATCGAGTTCACTGTTGTAACCCGGTGCAATTACGCCACCATCACGAATAAGTACCGGTGGGTTTTCAATCACTGCTTGCTCAAGTAATTGCTGTAAATCAGGTAATTCAGGAGATTGCGCGATGATCTGACTAATGCGAGGATCGCTGGCATCGGTTAATAGCTGGTGCAGTGGAGCTAGGGCTTGTAGTGCGCTACGCAGACGGGTTAAATCGCGCGGACGAGCGGTCCACAATGCTAAACGAGCAATAACCCGCTCAATATCACCTATTTGTTTTAACGACTCATGTAGCTCACCACACAGCTGTACATCGATAATGGCACTAATCGCATTAAGGCGAGCGTTAAGCTCAGGTTTAGAACGTATTGGTGTATGAATACGACGCTTTAATAGCCGTGAGCCCATCGCTGTTGCTGTTTTATCAAGTACTTGTGCTAAGGTGTTTTCAAAGCCACCAGAGAGGTTAACGGTCAACTCTAAATTTTTACGGGTGGCAGCATCTAAGATTACTGCATGTTCGTTATGTTCTAATGTGATGGCGCGAATATGGGGTAGAGCAATACGTTGCGTGTCTTTCACATATTGCATAAGGCAACCGGCGGCAACTAATGCAGCAGTTGCTTTATCAACCCCAAAACCGACTAAATCTTTGGTGCCAAACTGCTCGCATAACAAATGTTGTGCAGTGTCTAAGTCAAACTCCCATTCAGGACGACGGCGAATACCTTTGATATGCTCAATCAAATGAAAGTTGGCAAAGTCTTCGCTATAGAGTAACTCTGCTGGTGCTAAGCGTTGTAAAGTTGAACTAAATGCTTCTTCAGTATTTACTTCAACAATATTAAAACGGCCTGAGTTAATATCTAAGTAAGCAATGCCATACACGCCTTTTTTACTTTGCCAAACACTGGTCAGTAAATTATCTTGGCGCTCTTGTAATAGTGCTTCATCAGAAATGGTGCCAGGGGTAACAATGCGTACAACTTTGCGCTCAACAGGCCCTTTGCTGGTTGCAGGGTCGCCCACCTGTTCACAAATAGCGACGGATTCACCCATTTGTACCAAACGAGCTAAATAGTTCTCTACCGCATGATAAGGGACGCCTGCCATAGGAATAGGATCACCGCCGGCTTTACCACGGTGAGTTTGTGAAATATCAAGCAGTTGTGCTGCACGTTTTGCATCATCAAAAAATAGCTCGTAAAAATCGCCCATGCGATAAAACAGTAAAATATCACGATGCTCAGATTTTATTTTTAGATACTGCTGCATCATCGGAGTTTGTTGACTTATATTGTGCGGTGCATAAAGATCGAACGACATGTATTTACCCAAAGGCTGAATATGGAATTACATCAAGAGATTAAAACACTTGCTGCGCAGTTAGGCGCTATTTTAACGGATAAACGCTTATGGATCACTAGTGCTGAATCATGTACTGGTGGTGGAGTGAGTTATGCGTTAACAGATACCCCTGGCAGCTCAGCTTATATTGACCGTGCATTTGTAACATACAGTAATCAAGCTAAGCAGGATTTACTAGGGGTTACAGAGCAAACCTTAACTTTATACGGCGCAGTGAGTGAGCAAACTGTTTTGCAAATGGCCGCGGGTGCGTGTAAGGCCGCAGGGGCAGATATTTCGGTTGCAGTATCGGGGATTGCAGGTCCAGGTGGTGGCAGTACAGAAAAACCAGTAGGTTTAGTATGGTTTTGTATTCAAATTGGCGAGAAACAGTATCCGAGCCAACAGATATTCGCAGGCGATAGAGCGCAAGTTAGGTTGCAAGCTATTGTTTACTCATTAAAAACCATTATAGAAAAGATAAATTAATAAAATTAGCTTGATACTGTGATTTCATACAGTATACTTGTCTGCATTAGCCGGATTTGGAGAGTAAAATGAACGATAACAAACAAAAAGCGTTGGACGCTGCTTTATCTCAAATTGAACGTCAATTTGGTAAAGGCTCAATAATGAAATTGGGTGACAATAAAGCGTTAGATATTGATGCTATATCAACAGGCTCTCTGGGCATTGATATCGCATTAGGCATAGGTGGTTTACCTATGGGGCGTATTGTTGAGATATATGGCCCTGAATCATCAGGTAAAACAACGCTAACATTACAAGTTATTGCTGAAGCACAAAAAGAAGGTAAAACCTGTGCTTTCGTTGATGCTGAGCATGCACTTGATCCAATTTATGCCCAAAAATTGGGTGTAAATATTGATGAGTTATTAGTTTCACAACCTGATACAGGTGAACAAGCACTTGAAATTTGTGACATGTTAGTACGCTCAAGCGCTGTTGATGTGGTTGTTGTCGATTCGGTTGCGGCATTAACACCGAAAGCTGAAATTGAAGGCGACATGGGTGATTCACACATGGGCCTACAAGCACGTTTAATGTCACAAGCATTACGTAAGCTAACTGGTAATATCAAACGTTCAAACACTTTATGTATTTTCATTAACCAAATCCGTATGAAAATTGGTGTTATGTTTGGTAACCCAGAAACCACTACTGGTGGTAACGCACTTAAATTCTACGCGTCAGTACGTTTAGATATTCGTCGTATCGGTTCTGTTAAAGAGGGCGACGAAGTGGTGGGTAACGAAACCCGCGTTAAAGTGGTGAAAAACAAAGTTGCTCCTCCGTTTAAGCAAGCTGAATTTATCATCATGTATGGTGAAGGCATCTCTAAGCATGGCGAGCTAATTGACTTAGGTGTTAAGCATAAGCTAGTTGAAAAAGCAGGTGCTTGGTATAGCTACAATGGTAGTAAAGTTGGTCAAGGTAAATCAAACTCAATTAAGTTCTTGAAAGAGAACCCTGAGATCTCTAATGAGATTGAAGGTAAGTTACGTGATATGTTGCTATTAAAAGCAACAATTAAGCCTGACGATGTTGAAGATACAGTGTTAGCAGATGATGCTGAGCTTTAAAAGTATTTAATAAGCGCGATTTGACCCGCACTTAACATTAAAAAAGCCGCTAAATAATATTTAGCGGCTTTTTTGTATTTGTAACAGCCAATACCTTAAGCCAATTGGGTGTAGATAATTTAACTTTGATAAGGTATATCACAGGCATAAAAAAGCGGCCAAAGCCGCTTAAGGAAGTAATATAATTTTAGTTTTAGCTTAGAACGCGTATTTAACTGAGAACTGCAGGCGATCTAAATCACCATCAACGCCACTTTCTGTTTCACGTTCTGCATGCTTTAACTCAGCACCAAACGTTAAACGTTTAACTGGTGAGTATAAAATATTAGCGCTATAGCTTTGGCTAGATTCAGTTGGGTCACCGGTAATCGTAAGCAAATCAGTGTTATTGTCTGCTGAGAAGAACGAGTAAAGGAATGTTGAGCGCCATTGGTTATTCCAATTGTGCTGGTAAGCGATAAACCCTGATGTAGAGTCAATTGCATCTAGCTCATCACCATTAAGCACTGCACCATGCGCAACATTTAAGCCAACGTAACGACCTAAGCCTTTACCTTGGGTAAGCATAAATTTAACGTTGTCTTGGCCAACTTTAAACATACCTGATGCACTAATACCAATTGATGTTTCATCAGCGTCAAGGCCGCCCACTTTATAAGTAAGTTGACGAGCAAGCGCTGCAACCACTAAGTTACCCCAATCAGCAGTATGTGTGTAACGTGCTGTGAAATCCGGTAATGATGCATCATCGGTTACAGCCATACCATTTGAAGTTGTAATTGTACTTTCAGGGTTTTCTAACGAGAAAGACCATGCGCCAGTTGTGTATTTAACTTGTGCTTGGCGAACAAATACCGTGCCTTCAGCTGGACCTACAAAATCAAGAGTTTCAGGCAGTGCACCAACATTTTGGAAGTTTGACCATGTTTGACCAAATAACCAGCCGTCGTAAGAAATAAATGCGTGGCGAATACGTGGCGCGTATGAGTTAGATACGCGCTCATTACCGCCAGCAGCAGATGCTAAAAAGTCTATTTCGATTTTACTACTTATGGTTTTGCCGTTGTCTAGGAGTGTTGATGTGCCAAAATTAAAACGAGACTGACGTGCGTGCATATCAAATACAGCATCAGAGTTGTTGTCGGCACCGACTGTTAATGTACTTGGTACATAAAAGTCACGCCCTACATTTGTACCCGCAGGCGCGCCAGCTGAATAATCACTCCACATTGCATCGAGTTTTATATAACCGCCATAAGTCACATCAGTGCCACCGATGGTTGCGGCTTGTGCTGTAGCTGAAAGCGCGCACAATACGGCTGTGGCAGTAAGTGTTTTTAATACTGTTGATTTTGTTGTCATAGTCAAAGTCCTATTCGGGGCTGCTTGTTGCATTATTATACTTGTGTTGTGATACCACTTTTGATTAAGTATGCTTTTTACTCAATTACCTATTGGTCTATTAGACTAAGGTGGCAAGCTTGCCATCTCAGTATAAACATATCATTAACATTTTGTATTGATAGCGTAAAATGATGAAATTTTAAAACAATTTGAGCGTACAGTGAAATAAATCAAAGATAATACAACTAAGGTCTAATACTTTCGCCCGCTATGCTGGGTGATCCTTAAGATAGGCCTTAGGCAAGTAATTAAAATGGAGACGACTATGTCACAAAGTATCTATCCAGTTCCTGCACATATCAAGAATGCAGCCTTAGTTGATAACGATAAATATAATACACTTTACAAGCAATCTATTGATGATCCAGAAGGTTTTTGGGCAGAGCACGGTAAACGTCTCGATTGGTCAACACCTTTTACTAAAGTAAAAAACACCTCGTTTGATAAAGGCCATATCAGTATTAAATGGTATGAAGATGGTGAGCTTAATGCTTCGTATAACTGTATTGACCGCCATCTGGCAACTAAAGCAGATAAAACGGCATTGATCTGGGAAGGCGACGATCCTTCGCAAAGTGAACATATTTCTTATCAACAGCTGCATGACGAAGTGGCAAAATTTGCCAATGGTTTGAAAAAACTCGGTGTTAAAAAAGGCGATCGTATTGCTATTTACATGCCTATGTCACCGCAAGCTGTTTATGCAATGCAAGCATGTGCGCGTTTAGGTGCAATTCACTCGGTAGTCTTTGGTGGTTTCTCACCATCAGCAATTGCTGATCGTATTAAAGATTCTGGTGCTAAAATTGTTATTACTTCTGATGAAGGGCGTCGTGCAGGCAATACAGTGCCACTGAAAGCAAATGTTGATGAAGCCGTTGCACAACAGTCGGTCACTACCATCGAACACGTTGTTGTACATCAGTTAACGGGTGGCGAGGTACAATGGCATGAACATGATGTATGGTGGCATGATTTAGTTGCTGATCAAGCCCCAGACTGTGCACCAGAACCGATGAATGCAGAAGATCCACTCTTTATTCTTTACACTTCAGGTTCAACAGGTCAGCCTAAAGGGGTGGTTCATACGACTGGTGGTTATTTAGTATATGCATCGATGACTCACGAATATGTATTTGATCTAAAAGAAGATGATATCTTTTGGTGTAGCGCCGATGTGGGCTGGATCACAGGTCACAGTTACATTGCTTACGGCCCATTAGTTAATGGTTGTACGCAAGTCTTATTTGAAGGTGTACCCACTTACCCAACCGCAGGACGTATGGGTGAAGTAGTCGATAAGCATAATGTTACAATTTTATACACAGCGCCAACGGCAATTCGTGCACTGATGGCCAAAGGCGATGAACCAACAGCGACTTCAAACCGCGATAGCCTACGTATTTTGGGCTCGGTGGGTGAGCCAATCAACCCAGAAGCATGGACTTGGTATTACGAAAACATGGGTAAAAGTAACTGCCCAATTGTTGATACTTGGTGGCAAACTGAAACTGGTGGCATCATGATCACACCTTTACCAGGTGCAATTGATATGAAACCTGGTTCTGCAACCCGTCCATTCTTTGGTATTGCGCCAGCATTATTTGATGCTGAAGGTAATGCTCTGGAAGGCGCAGTTGATGGTAACTTAGTTATTCTTGATAGCTGGCCATCACAAGCTCGTACAGTTTACGGCGATCATGAACGTTTTGAACAAACTTACTTCTCAGCTTATCCGGGTGTGTACTTTACTGGAGACGGTTGTCGCCGTGATGAAGATGGTTACTACTGGATCACCGGCCGTGTTGATGATGTATTAAACGTATCAGGACATCGCTTAGGTACTGCCGAGATTGAAAGTGCACTGGTTGCTCACCCTGCGGTTGCCGAAGCTGCTGTAGTAGGTTACCCGCACGATATTAAAGGCCAAGGTATTTATGTTTACCTAACGCCAAACGAAGGTATAACGGTCAGTGACGAATTAACCAAAGAAGTTCGTAACTGGGTTCGTAAAGAGCTTAGCCCAATTGCATCGCCAGATATGATCCAATGGTCACCAGGCTTACCGAAAACGCGCTCTGGTAAGATCATGCGCCGTATTTTACGTAAGATCGCTGCAAATGAGCACGAGCAATTAGGTGATACCTCAACACTTGCAGACCCTGGTGTGGTTGATGAATTAATCGAGAACCGATTAAATCGTTAAATATGCGTTAAAAACTTGATTAGAAGTTGATTCTAAACGTAGTATATCGGCTGTCAGCTATTTGATAGATGGCAGCCGAATTCATTAGGAGTGAACCATGAGTCAGTTTTTAATAGCGGATGACCACCCGTTATTTCGCGAAGCACTAAAAGGGGCATTAACGGCAAAGTTTGATGGTTTAGAGGTTTTTGAATCTGAAAATTTTGAAACTACATTGCAAGTGCTTAGTGAACAAGAAGATTTAGATATCTTACTACTAGACCTACATATGCCCGGCAGTGGCGATTTATATGGCCTAATTCGCATTCGTGAAGATTATCCAAGCTTGCCAATTGCTGTTGTCTCTGGCAGTGAAGATATCAATATTGTTTCAAAAGTTATGAGCTACGGGGCGATGGGATTCATTCCTAAGTCATCATCATCAGATGATATTGCCGGAGCAATTAATCAAATACTCGATGGCGATGTATGGCTACCACCTGAGCTTAAAGACAAAGTAGCGAGCGTTACCAATGAAGATAAAGAAATCGCCGCTCAAGTAGCCTCCCTTACCCCACAGCAATATAAAGTGCTGCAGTACTTACACGAAGGTTTGTTGAATAAACAGATCGCTTATGAACTACATATTTCAGAAGCAACGATCAAAGCGCACATCACCGCGATATTCCGTAAGCTTGGAGTGTATAACCGCACGCAAGCGGTGTTGATAGCTGCAAAATTACAACTCGAACCTATCGAGCAAACACATTAAGTACAGTATAAAAGTAGTCAATAATAAAAAAAATAAAGAGGCGTTGCGCCTCTTCATTCTACTCTATTTCTAGAGCCTAGCTAAATACGACGGTTCTATTACCATTAATAAATAGCTTATGTTCTGATGCTAATTGCAGTGCCTTACAAAACACTGTTTTCTCTACATCTTTGCCCATTTTAGCCATCATTTCGGCAGTGTTTGCGTGGTTTACATGGGTGACGTCTTGCATAATAATCGGCCCTTCATCGAGCTCATTATTAACAAAATGCGCTGTTGCACCAATGATCTTCACACCCCGTTCAAATGCCTGATGATACGGTTTTGCACCGATAAAAGCAGGTAAAAATGAATGATGAATATTGATAATTTTACCGTCAAAACGGCCTACAAATTCAGGACTTAAAATCCGCATATATTTGGCAAGGCCAATGATATCGGGATTGTAGCTGGCAATTAAGTCACCCACTTGCAGGTCGTGTTCAGCGCGTGATAGCCCTTCATGGCTGACCACATGAAACGGCACATCAAAGCCCTTCGCCAATGGCGCTAAGTCAGGGTAATTAGCAATCACAGCCAATACTTCAATATTCAGTGCTTGCTCAAATTGCTTTAGCAATACGCCCCCTAAGCAGTGGGCTTCTTTAGTCGCTAGTAACACCACTTTAGTTTTCTCGTCAGTGTGCAGTGCTAATTGCGCGCCATCGGGTAACAAAGCTTGTAATTGATTTAAAAAATCTGGATGTGGTTGGCCCGTTAGTTCAGTGCGCATAAAAAAGCGCTGAGCATCTTTATCTACAAATTCATTATTGCGGGTAATATTTAAATTATGCTGATGACAAAGCCCGGTGATTTTCGCTATTAAGCCGACATCATCGGCACATTGCGTGGTTAGTATCGTGTTCATTTTTCCTCATTCTAATCCCGTGAACAGTGGCTCCATTATTTGTTAATTTGTCACAATAGCAAGGGCTTTATTGAGAAATTCAGTATTACCTAAATTGCTATAAGTGGAAAATAAAAAAATATTTTAATTTTGTGAGAAATTATTATACAGATTTCGTTATGGGTTATTTATTGTTCATTATCTTATTATCGTCAGGTAGACAAAATATAACAACGAAAGGGATAATTTTATGAATCTAATTAAATCAATGCTTGCGGCATCTATTTCGCTGGCTTTATTGTCTGGCTGTGAATCTGATTTTGTTGATCACCCTGATGAGCCTATAAATACCGCACCAGTTATTAGCGTAAGCGATACAGCAGTAGTTGAAAAACAAGCTATTTCAATCAGTGCCACAGTGCAAGATGAAGGCCCCGTTACTTATCTTTGGAGCCAAAATGCAGGGTTGTCAGTTGCATTAGAGAACACCAATACAGGGACTGTTAGCTTTATTGCGCCAAGTGTTAGCGAAGATAAAAAAATATCTTTAAATTTAACTGTTACAGACAGTGAAGGTTTAACGAGTGAAAAAAATGTTGTAGTTGATATTCAACAGCAGCTGGTTAAATTATCACTGGAAGGCATAGCAACAGATTCCCCCTTAATTGACGCGGCTATAAAAGCCAAAATAGGATCGCAAGAGTTCACGACAACGACAAATAGCGATGGTTATTATAGCTTAGAGTTAGCACTTGACGATGATGCTGATATGAGTCAATTGGTGACAATTGAAGCACAGGGTAAAGAGCAACAACAAGCCGCTTTGTTGCAGTCACGACTAATGAGCTTTGCAAGCTTAAAAACGAAAGCGGGCGATGACGCTGTACTTACTAATGACGAAGACTTTTCGGTAAATATTACTAATCTAACCACAGCAAAGTCGGCGCTTTTGGCGCGAGAAAATTTATTCGTAGACATTAAAAGCGAGCAAGACTTGAAACGCTTGTCGAATGAGATTAGTGCTGATGAGCTCGTTAAGGTTGCTACGACTATAAAAGTTATTTTGGACAAATCAACGAGCAATGAATTATTTGCTTTACCCGAGGGAGTAAATAATGTTTTAGAGCTGGCTTTAGATAATGAAAAAATGACTCAGTATATTAAAAAAGTGGAGCAAACGCCCGAGTTTAGCCAGGCCCAAGAAGAAATGCTAGCTGATGAGAAGGTTGTTCAGTCTACAAAGACTAATAACATTAAAACTTTTTACTATAATCGTGGCAATTTATCTATTAATCAAGTTATTGAATTAGATAACGACGGCACTGGTCGTTACCTTCTTCAAAATTATGATGGTCGCTTCGACTGGATATATCAAAACGATGTGTATACCTTAAATAATCCTGAAGGTTTTTATGCTTATCAGACTACTGCTGATATTGAAATTGATGGTGAAACAAAGCGGGTTCGCCAAGAGGTTACTACTTATAAAGCAGAGCTAAAGTTAATTGCGGCAACTGAAAATGGTTTTTTAGTCAAAGAAACTGAGTATAAAAATGTAGAGTACCCAGATGGTGAGTTAGAAAATTATCAACTCACTAACGAGTCTATCCTTAAAGTATTCACTCAAAATGAGCAAGTTGATTTTACCTTCGCGCAAACTCAAAACCCTATTGCATTGCCTGCACCGCATATTTTCGTTGATCAAGTATCTCTTGGTGCGATTACGTTAATGTTAAATGACGATGGAACAGGTGCTGTTTCAGAGCTTGGAAATACGCCTATTACTTGGCGAATGATAGAAGATAATAACAAACAGTCATTACATATCACACTGAGTGATTACGATAATGAAACAATACTATTTAGGCAATTAACAAGTGATGGTGATATTGCAACGTTTGCTGCATTTAGTGAATTTGACGGAATTAAAAATGCGAGTGTAGGTACTGGCAGCATTATCGACGAATCAGAGACATTCAATATTGCAACAATCCCTGGAATATATAGCTACAACTTTGATGGTAAGAGTTTAGATGAGTTTTGGTTTGAGCTTTGGCCTGATGGCAAAGCTATTTCGATGAGTGTGTACGACAGCAATGAGGATGGGCAATTATCAGTTGCTGAAAGTCGAATTTATGCTGGTAACTGGCATCTTGATGATGACATTCTTACAATAACGCGAAACCTAAATGGACGAGATGATTGTTACTACGTTGAGCAAGATCCTAATTGCTGGTTGTGGAATACTCGGCAATGGAAGCTAATTGAACAGATCGAAGATACTATTTATGTAAATAACATGCATCAATTTACCTATAGCCAAGGTGAGGAACCAAGAGAGAAAACGTTCGATAATCGCAAGTTTAATCGAGCAACTGAGCGGCCTATTTCGTCTCCACTACCTGATGAAATTTTACAACAGATAGGCTATCAGCCCCCTGTTTCTTTGACTGGCCTAATTAGCCCTAATAACTACTTGGGTAAGCGTTTGTATTTTACAGATCATGATTATAAAGTGGAAGGCGAGCTTGGTTATTTTCAATTTGATGACAATAACTCATTTCAATATTATCAAGATAACAACCTATCAACAGGGACTTACCAGATATTTTCTGATAATCAATTAATATTACGCGATGGTTCATCATTAATGTATGGGGCTAATTATAGTTTATTAATTGGCTCGAGTAATGTGGTAATTGCTACTTTTGAAGAGCATATTTGGCCGCATTTTACTAGCGAAAACGATGCCAAAGAATACATGAGTATTGTTGCCGACAATAAACCAGTAAGTAACGTCGAACATTTAATCGGGCGCGATATATATATGGTCGACCGAGATCGAGATGATCAGTGGGTGGTTAGTTATTTGAAGTTTGATGAAGATAAAATCACAATTTATAGTGATGAAAGTTTCACAACCATTAATACAGAGCTTGATTACAGTGTTGATGACACAGGCATGATTAGCTTCCCGGATGATCAAAATACAATGTACTTATCGTTAGTGACTGATGAGTTTAATATTATTATTACTAATGATGTAGGAAATAGCAGTAAAGATTTTAACTATTTCTTATTTGATCAGCAAAAAGCAAAAGATTTTGTTAACAACACAAATGCATTAAGAGAAAGCGCACAGCGTTAACTCCACTTACAATCTTTTAGTTTTAACAAAAATAAAGCGCGATAATTTTTATCGCGCTTTTATTCGTTTTAGTGGCCTGCAAAATTACCGTCGCAGAGATTTTATATCACGTAAAATGTGTAAATGTTAGGTTATAAGGCCGACGCGGGGTAAACCCTTAAAAGAACGGGGGTAAACCCGCTGTTATGGTGTTGTATGGAGGTGATTGTGGCTCGTTTAATTTTTTGTTGTTTGATGGTTGGTGTTTTACCAGGGTGCGCGATGAGTGACCCATCTGCAGAGATTGATGAAAATCAGTATGTATATCCTTATAAATGTACACATAAAGGAGAGGTTGAATATCATTCAATCACGGCACGTGAGCCTTTAAGTAAAGCGTTTTTAGCTAAAATGCAAAATGCATTGCACGAGGGCTTTGAGCTAGACCCTAATAGTTGCGTGCCTGTAGAGGCAATACCAGACGCTAAGAATAAGTAATTCGTCTCAACGATTTAGTAACGCCATTAAGACAGATAAAAATATTTTAAATTTATGAGAAAAATTTAACTTCTATTCGTGTCTGTCATTGTTGTGATTTCTTCGTAAAATTTATTTAGCTATAAATAATAACTATCTAAGGAATTACATGAAGTTACAGTTTGAATCACCTAAAGTTAAAACATCAATTTTATTCACGTTCAGTCTTCTTCTATCTGCTTGTGGAGGTGGTAGCGATGACTCACAAACTACAAAATCTGATGCAGATAAACAGCCAGATAAAGTAGAAGCGTCGCGCTTAGTGTGGGAAAAATTATTACCAACAACAAGCTTTGCTTATTACTCGTCACCGGCACTTAGTGCTGATGAGCAAACAATTTATATAGGCACAGCTAAGAATGTACGCAATGACCCCGCAGGCAGTGATTTGATGGTAGCTTATAACCGCAATGGCAGTGAAAAGTGGCGTTACACTTTGCCTAATGGTGAAGAAGTGCGTTCAAGCCCTGTTGTACATAATGAAAATATTTATTTCACTGTTGATAAGCGAGTAGGTGAGTTTGAAAAAGCATATCGCGATTTAGTAGCTCTAAATAGTAGCGGCGAGCAAATGTGGCGTCAACGCGTATCTGATTATGGCTTTCAAACAGGTTCTGGTTTAACCAAGGTTGCGGCTTTTGAAGGCCAAGTTATATATACCGGTTTAGATATCCGCGCTTTTAATGCGCAAACGGGTGAGAGCTTGTTTGAGCGTTTATGTAACTGTGCAGAGCGACAAGACCGATTTGTAAATGGAGCGGTAAATCACAATGGAGAATTGGTATTTTATGATGAAGGGCGTGTACTTAAGCTTGATTTAAATAGTTATGAGTTAGTTGGCGAATTCAAAGATATAGACACCTTTGAAGGTGACTTGGTTTACTCTACTCCAGCTATTGATTCTAACAATAATATTTACTTTGGGTCTGAAGCCGGAGTTTTATACAGCTTTGATGATAATTTGGATCTTCGTTGGCAGTTTGAGTTAACAAACCCGCAGGTGTTCGAGGCGCCATACATTCGCTCATCGGTAGCGATAGATGAGTCGCGTAGTACGATTTATTTTGGTACAAAAAATAATGATGATAGTGAGTTTTACGCACTCGATATCAATGATAAAAGTATAAAATGGCAAGTGGCAATTACCGGTGATGTTTATGTGTCTCCTACCATTGGCGATAATGGTAATGTGTACTTTTCTTCAGAAAGTAATTTACTTTATACATATAAACCAGATGGCACGCTTGCATGGCAATATGATTTAAAAGCAAATGTAACTTGGTCTTCTCCAGCTATCGATAGTCATGGGGTTTTATACATAGGTACTTTATCTGAAAGTAATGTATCGGCCGCAAGTGCAACAGGTAAGCTTGTGGCTATTCAAACCGACAGCACAGGTTTAATGCCTAATACTTGGTCTAAAATTCACCGGGATAATCAAAATAGTGGCGTGGTTAAGTAAAGTTAAAGTAAAGCAGTCGCACTAGTGTGCGATTGCTTTAACTAAAATTACAACGGGTTTACCACTGAGAACCGTTTATCAGAAACACTCCAGTAACCCAGATCAGAGACGATTAAAATTTTATAATTGTTACCTCGGCCATTAAAGAGTGCAGGGTCTAAGTTAAACTCTCCTGTATTTGGCAGTTCTTCAGCGAACTGGTACCAGCGCCTATTATTCACGATATTTAAATCCACTTGTTGCTTATCGCCAATTCCGCGAGAGTCATCATGCAGAACATACATAGCAACGGTTTGTCCGTAGAGTTTATTGGCGTTCCAGGTTATCGTTTTTTGCTGACCTACAGGGTAAATATCAAGGGCTTTAGGTGTGATAATAGTTGTAACCAATTTGTCTTTTAGTAAAAAGTGCTCTAAACCGTTATCAACAGTTTTACCTGAAGCAATACTAAAGAAACCATCAGATAGGCTCCAATAGCCTAAATCGCTGATGAGCATAAGTTTAAAGCGATTTGTGCCATTGGCCATAAAATGATAAGGGTCAATTTGGGCTGTTCCCGTGTTTTTTAAATTAGTTGCCGCTGGGTGCCAATCAATTTTCTTCAAATTATTAAAATCATCAAAGCTGTTAACTTTATAGTTGACGGTATGATTGACTAATACACTTATCGTATTGCCAATTAATCGTTTGCTATCCCATTCAATCGTAAATTCAGAGCCTATTTTTAGTTGGCTTGCATGTTTAGGGGCCGTGATCGAGCTAACTCGCTTTGTTTCACTTATCGCGTTGATATCTCTGGCAGGGCTAAATTGGTTCTTTGTGGAGTGTGATATATGGTTTTGCTTTTCGAGTTGTGCTAACCACTGTGTGTGTGGATTATTGTTTAGCTTATTAATAGTCGCTATTAATTCAAATGCCAAGGGAGAGTTTGATTTAGCATAAACAATGAGCTGCTGCATTTGCTGTGAAGTTAAAGTATTAAACATATTTGTTTTTATCACAAGCTCTAACCATTGAACTTGCTGTTGCTTGCTTAGTTGTGTTACGTCAATATCAAATAATGCTGTTTTATTCAGTGTATTTTGTTCATATTGCGCCGTGTATTTTGCTAAGGTGATATCGTAATATTGGCTTGATTGTTGTGTACCATTGGCAAGCCATAGCTCTGCATTCTTTAAGGTTTGTGAGTACTTACGCAAACTTAAACCTAGCATGGTACTTTCATAACGCCCCTTCATGCATTTTTGATCACTTGTCGAACAATGTAGTAGCTGTTTATTTAAAAAGTTATTTGCTTGCAAATAATCACGTTCTTTTAGGTAATATTGATATTGCTCATATAGTACAGTACTAAGTTCATGTTCAAAGTTTGGGAGTAGCTGTTGATAGATAAACATGGCTTTATTCAGGGCTTGTTCTTGCGCAAGTTGTGCACCTGCTTGAGCATATAAATTTGCCGCAAAATGGTTTAATTTTGCGAGCTCACAATGTAGTGGGTGGTAGTTATTCGCAGCATTTTTTAATGTTGAGTCTAGTAACTTAATTGCTTGGTCTATTTGATTATCTTCTATCAGTAGGCTGCTTTTCATTAACGATTGCCATGCTTTTTGCGAGGCAGACGTTGCTGTCGTATTTTCATTCTCGAGAATTAATTGACGGCTGAGTATAGGGTGATTATCACGATGAGTAAAAATATGTATTAATAATTCCAGTTTTAGTTCTGATGCATCGCTATTTTGAAAAGCTATTTTGATCTGCTTTATGTCACCAGCTAAATAGCTATCTTTAGTAAGCCAACCAAGCAATTTAATGTTGCTGTTTTGAGGGTTTTGCTGCGATAGTTTTTGCCAAAGAATTCGTGCTTTTTGTTGTTGATTTAATTTAATTAAACTTTTAATTTTTAATATTTGCATGTCAATCGAACTATCGCACAACGCCAATATATCTAAAGCTGCTGTAAAATTTCCATGCAAGTATAAGCTTTGGGCAACGGTTAAGAGTACGCTTTGTTGGTTTTTTGGGCTTAATTGACTCTGCATTACTTGTTCAACACCAGCAAGTAACAAGGCCGATACCGACAGTTTTGCACCTTGCGGCGCTAGCGGTGTGCTGCTAATTAGTAAGTTTTGATAAAAGTTGAGCAGTTCATACTGTTGCTTTGCGGCTTGCTTTTGTTCATCTTGATAAAGAAATAAGCTAATACAGGCGACACCCAAAAAAGCGATAGTTGAGGTTATTAGAGCAGCAGTAAGAGGGGAGCGTCTTATAAACTTACCTAATATATATGTTTTTGAGTGTTTAAACCAAAGTAATGGACGATGCGCCAGATAAGCGGCGATATTTTGTTTTAATGTATCTGCTGATGCAAAGCGTTGCTGTGGTAGTGGCGCCAGTGATTTATTGATGATTTCTTGAAGCTCTGTACTAATAGGTTGTATAAGTAGTTTTTCTAAAATACGCCCGAGGCTATAGATATCAGCTTGGGTTGTTAAGCTTTCACCAGCCAGTTGCTCTGGGCTTGCAAACTCGTGACTAAGCGCTTTTATATATGCGTTATGTAATGGTATTTCATGATTCATGGAACTGGAACGCGCAACCCCAAAATCAACAAGTTTAGGTTCACCATTGTTATCTACTAGGATATTTGAAGGCTTTAAATCTGCATGGATCACCCTATTTTGGTGAGCATACTCAACGGCATCACATACTTTTTGAAATACCTCTAACCTTGCTTTTTGCGAAAGGTTTTTTGCGTAGTTAATTAATGTATCACCGGCTATATATTGAATGATGATGTAAGTGCCAATACTGCATTTACCGACATCTAATACGCTAGCTATATTGGGATGTGATAATTTGGCAAGATATTGCGCTTCTTGTAAAACATGTTTTTGTCCATGTAATTGTACAATGGATGGATAAAATAACTTAATCGCTACCTTTTGATTTAACTGGCCATCATTTCTAGTCGCCAAGTAAACTGCACCCATTCCCCCATAGCCAATTAATTGCTCTAACCTAAAGTGACTTATTTCGCCGCCTTGCAGTTGTAAAAGCTGATGATCATTAGTAAGTAAATTTAATTGGCCATGTAATAAGTCATTAAACAATGAGCTTTGATCATTACTTGTATGTGCATTTATTAATTGCTTCACTTCAATGATGAATTGTTCATCAGATAGTTGTAATTGCAGCAATCCTGAGGTTAAGTTGTTGGCATGGTGTGTAAGTAAGTGTTCAAAACACGAAAGCGCGTCTTTAAATTGATTCATTAATTATCTTAATTTGTTTGAATACGCACTTTTATAAACGCTTTAGCAGCATCTAATTCGCGATAAATAGTAGCAAGTGAGACCTTGAATTGTTTAGCTAGCACTTTAGTATCTAGGCCCAAAAAGTAATGTTGAGAGAATATTTGAGCTTTTTGCGGATGATTTTTTTCTAGATGATTTAGGGCGCTATCTAATGCTAAAAAATCCTCTTGGTGTTTTAGTTGATCGTTTTGTTGCTGGATTTTTTCTGCGTTAGGAGTGCGTTTGAGAGTTTGAAACTTGCGAATTTCATCGCGTAAAATATTACGGATAAATACACTTAAATAAGTATTAAATTGTGTTTGGTGATTAATGCTTTGTTGTGGCGGGATTAATTCAATAAGTGACTGATGTAGTAGCGATCCAGTATGCGGTAAGTGCTGCAATACATAGGTTGAATCGATTTCATTACGGTAACCTTCTAAATGTACATGACAAACTTGTTTCAGGTGGTAGTAAAGCCGAGCTTTAAGTTCATCAGCACTTTGCGGGCAACCATTTTGCCAGCCATTGATTAGATCTTCTAATGATGCCTGCATCGATCTTCCTTATTTCGATATTTCAATTAATAAGGTACATTTGCGGGACTTTAATTACAAGTGTTAACTTAATGTTCGTTAATCAATTCTCTCAGCTGTGAGGGAGTCGTCCCAGTCCAGCGTTTAAATGCGCGGCGAAAGTTAGTTAAGTCGCTAAAGTTAAGTTCGCCTGCTAGGGTTTCGTTACTTTGCGCTAAAGTGGCGATATTAAACACCGCGGTTTGGCGATTGATACAATCTTGCAAGGCGCTAAAACGAGTATGATGTTGTTTTAGTTTTCGCTTAAAAGTGGCGGGGCTCATAGCGAAATGCTGGGCAACTGTTTCGAGGTTTTGTTGTGGTTGAGCGCCAATATGATTGCGCACTAATTGCAGCCAAGATGCCGCAGGTAAAGGGTGCTGCTTTATGGTTGCTAATGATTGCTGCAGCAGGCTCGGACAGCTATCTATTAAGTGTTTGTTATAAAGTTCATCACTAATACTGACCATAAATAATTGTTGTGAAAACTTGCAGTTGGCTTGTAGGTTAGTTTGATATTGCTCTATGTGTGAGGGCTGCGCATAGGGAAACGAAAAACATAAATCACTGTTATTACCTATTCGCCATTTACATGTTGCAGCGATAAAACTGGCAAATAATTCGCAGCAAAATTGTTCTACGGCTGCATTTATTGCCCCGAAGCTGAGGTTGATAATGAAGTAATGTCGGCCTTGATGGTATTTATGTTCGGCATTAAATAAGTTAAAGCCATGTAAAGGAGTGCGTGTGAGTAGTTTTTGCAGTGTGCGTAAACTTTCTGCTTGAGAAAATGCGCTATATAACGGATTGTGATTAAGTAGTTTTCGCCCTAGTAAAAAACTGAGTTGGTGTTGATTATCAAATTGACGACAGTTTTCTTGTAATCGATAAAATTGCTCAACACTGATCGAAGCCGTTCCAGCTGCAAAATCTTGATAAAATAATCGAGTCCCTTTGAGTAACTTATCAGGGTGTACCCCTCGGTGCTTGGCTAAATCCACTAATTGCGCCGCCCATGACTGTAAACCTTGATAAGGAGAGTCGATATAACTGCTGTTGCTAAGGTTTGCACTCACGCAGTATGTCCATGTAAGTTTTTGTTCGTTAGTAATTTTTGATGCAATTGACTGAGTAAACCAGAGGTCGAATCACGGTGCGTTGCAGCTACTAAACTGGTGTGTACTTTTTGTTTGTAGCTCACAGCTTTGTCGCTGCTATTAAACGAAAACGCTTCTAAAGCACTGACTAACGATACGCTTAGCCGCTCTGCAACAGCGAGTTCGGTATTGGGTAACATGACAATAAAGCAATCACTGGCGTAACGGCAGACTAAATCTTGTTCGCGTACATTCAAGGTGATCACTTGAGCAAACTCTTGTAACAGCTTATCGCCTTCTGCATCACCGAATTGACGATTAAACCGATCAAATTGAGCAATATCTAACATCAGTAATGAAAATCCATGCAGGCTATGATGGAGCAAATTTAGCTCGCGGTTGATCTGGCTTTTCATATAATCGGCGCTAGCTAGGCCGCTGATAGCATCACTGAGTTGATGCTCTCGATAAAAGCGCTCGCGATTACGTAATTGTTGATTAATGGTCATTTGCTCTTGGTGCCAATGATACAAAGCCATGGTCATTAAAATCATCCCAAATGGTGCGGGAATAGATTCAATGGTACTGAGCCATGCTTGTTCATCGCTGTAATATACAAATTCATCAATAAAATCGAGGGTCATCGATAAGTTCATAATCGCAAGGCCTGAGAATAATAAGTTAGTTACTCGTCCCTTTGGCCTACTTAATAGAATAAAAAAGATCCACAGCAGGGTCATGGCAGTAATACCGCCTTCGCCACCTACATCAAACCAATCGATCTGGCTATGGCCTTTATAGTGACCGTAGCTAAGTGTCAGGGTTAATACGCTGGTTAACATCACCACTAAGATAAGCAGTAATGAGCGATGTAATTTTAAAAACGATAAATTCATTGTCAGCTCAATAGGTATATTTGATAGGCAGAATAAGCAAACAGCTTAAACACCACTAGGGTCAGATTAGCTCACAGTGATGACATATTTTTTACGTTGGCAACTTTTCAAACGGATTATTGTTGATTTTTGAATTAAAAAACCATAAAAACAGGGGGTCAAATCAGCTCATTTTGCCGTATTTAACTACTTAAAATGCCCTTACAATGGCTAATTATCAAGGACGTAACGGGTACTGACATATTTCTTTCATGATTGCCCCTTAGGGTGTTGCTGCGAGCCAAGCATGGCCAAGTAAACAATCAAAATCATTAGCAGCAACCAAGAGAACAATTATGAACCCTTTTATCAAATCGAGTATTGCATTAGCGTGTTGTGGTATTTTATATGCGACCCCAGCCTTAGCGGATGGTCGTGTGCAAGGTCGCATCACTGATGCCAGCCAAAGTGTGTATTTTGGCGGCGCGAAAGTATCGGTTAAAGAGTTAAACTTAAATACGGTAAGTAACCGCGATGGTTCTTTTTCATTTAATAAGTTGCCAGCGGGTGATTACACCCTAGTGGTTGATTACATTGGTGCCCCCTCGGTAGAACAAAAAATTACGGTGGTTGATTCACAAGTTTTTACACAACAAATTATAATTGGTGAGCAACAAGAAGCCATCGACAATATCATTGTTTATGGCCAAAGTGCTGGCCAAGCAGGCGCAATTAACCGCCAAAAAAACGCAACTAATTTAAAATCGGTAGTCAGTGCAGACTCGATTGGCCAGTTCCCTGATCAAAACGCAGCAGAAGCATTACAGCGTTTACCGGGTATTTTTATCGCTCGCGACCAAGGTGAAGGGCGATTTGTTGGTATTCGCGGTATTGATCCAAATTTAAACAACGTTACGGTTAATGGCTTAAATGTGCCGTCGCCTGAGGCCGGTGTTCGCTCTGTTGCGATGGATGTATTGCCAAGTGAACTAATTCAAAGTTTAGAAGTAAGTAAAACTGTTACCCCAGACATGGATGCCAGTGCTATTGGTGGCTCTATCGAAGTAAAAAGCTTAAGTGCCTTTGATAAAGCAGGTGAAAGCTATAGTTTTACTGCACAGGGCTCATATAACGAATTAGAGTCAAAAACTAGCCCGAAGCTTTCAGGTAGTTACACTAATGTTTATGAGCTTGATGGTGGTCTTGATCTAGGTGTAGCAACAGCTATTTCGTGGTTTAAGCGTGATTTTGGTTCACGTAATATGGAGACCGACGGTGGTTGGAGTGAATTTGATGTTGAAGATGCAGCAACTGGCGACAAGGTCTCATTATTTGGCGCTGAAGAAATTGAGCAACGCCAGTATCAAATTACCCGTGAGCGTTTAGGTGCAGCACTTAATTTAGATTTACACAGCGGCGCCACTGATAAATATTATTTACGCACACTATATAGTGACTTTTCTGATGATGAGTATCGCCAACGTAATGAGTATAAGTTTAGCGATGGCAAACTATTAGATAGCAACGAGAGCGGTGCAAACTTTAGTGGTGCAGAAATGGACCGCGATACCAAAGACCGTTATGAAGAACAAAGTATTCTTTCACTGGTACTTGGTGGTGAAAATCAATTAGATAATTGGTTTGTTGAATATAATGTTGGTTATTCTAAATCAGAAGAAAAAGAGCCAAACCGCTTAGATGTGACCTTTGCTGGTAAAGATATTGATATGGGCTACATTGCGCGCGTTGATACTCCATTATTAAGCCAATCGACTAATGCCCACGATTTAAGCCTGTTTGAGATGGATAAAATTGAAGCGGCCAATAACCTTAGTGAAGACGAAGAGCTTAGCTTTAAACTCGACTTCAGCCGTGATTTTGTGTGGCAAAATAATAATGGTGAATTTAAGTTTGGTTTTAAACATCAAAATCGCGAAAAGCGTAATGATGTAAAGGTTGCTATTTATGATGGCGACTTTTTAGATGCTCTTGGTAGCGACTTTGTCGCGCCTGCACCTGACTTTGATTTGGGAAGTTTTGGACCGGGCCTTGATCGCGGCGCGATTCAAGCCTTTGTGAGAAAAAATAAAGAGGCGTTTGCTTTCAATATTAATGAGTCACAAGTTGAATCTGATGGTCAAAGTTATGTAAGTAATGAAGATATTACCGCCGCTTATGCGATGGTTAGTATGGATATTGATAAGTTACATGTTGTCGCGGGCGTGCGTTATGAAGGTACTAAGTTTGAAACGCAAGGTAACCAAGTTGACTTAGTAGTCGATAAAGTCAGTGATACAGAAACGGTTACCACAACGCCTTGGCAAGTAAGTAAAGATTATGACTACTTTTTACCAAGCTTAAATTTACGCTATAACATCAGCGATAAACTAGTGACCCGTTTTGCTTATACCAATACTATCGCGCGGCCAACCTTTAGCGATTCGGCCGCTTACCAATTAATTGAAACTGAAACAGTTGAAGATGAAGGTGTAATGGTTACAGAGCGTAAAGCTGAAGTCGGTAATCCAGCTCTCGACCCTTATGAATCAATGAACTTAGACGCATCAATCGAATATTATCCTGGTTCCATTGGGGTGTTATCTGCAGGTGTTTTCTATAAAGACATCGACAACTTTATTATTCAACAAGAAGTACAAGATAACGGTGATTGGGATGGTTTTGACGAAGTAGTGCAAATGGTTAATGGCGGTAAAGCGTCATTAACGGGGATCGAGCTAAACTGGAACAAAACCTTTAAATCAGGATTTGTGCTTGGTGCAAACGGAACCTTTATTGATGCGGATGAAAAATTACCAAATCAAGCAGACACAGTGGCAAATATCATTGTGGGCTTTGAAAATCATGCTATTAGCACTCGTTTAAGCGCATCATATAAGAGTGAGAGTTTCCAGTTTGATGATGCTGATATGGCGGTTTATGAAGATAGCCACATGCAATTGGATTTCAGCAGTAAATATTACTTAAACGATAATATGAACGTGTATTTCAATGCCACCAACCTAACAGATGAGCCAATGTACTTGTACCACGGCGAAAAACGTTACAACTACCAGTACGAATCTTACGGTCGTACATTTGAGCTAGGTTTTACGTTATCTTCTTTGTAAGGTGAACATATGAGCCTGCTTAACAGTAGGCTCATTGTTGAGGATATTATGATTAATAAAACTATTCTATATATTGCACTAACCGCATGTTTAGCAACGGTGGGTTGTACAGCTCAAAGTAACAAACAAAGCAGTACTGACGTCGCAAGTATCAGTAACAAAGCCTCCGACAAGATTGAGTTTTTAGCTTTTGGTGATGGTGGTTATCATGTTGACTATCCAAAAACTAAACACATAACCAACCCTAAAAACAAGCAACAGTTTATAGCCGCAGAGCTTGCTGATTGGTTAGAGGATTATCGCCCTCGCGATGAATTTGACCATGCACCAATATATATTTATCCAGGCACTGAGATTGCTACAGAGCAAGGTGGCGCTCAGGCTGTGGGGATCGCAATGGCAAAATTGTGTGAAACAAAAGCGTGCCAATTTGCTATTCAGCTCGGTGATAACGTATACCCTGATGGTGCCGATGCTAATGATGGTAAAGACGACCAAAAACGTTTACAAGACTTAGTGTATGCGCCGCTTGAGCCATTATTTAAAGCTGAGCCTAATTTAGTGGTGTATTCCGCATTAGGTAATCATGATTGGAAAAGCTCGCGCAAAGGCGTAGCGGTACAAACGCAATGGATGGCAGAGCAAGCGAACTTTCACCTAGACGAAAAAGGCTACTATAGCTACAAAATGGGTGAGCCGGGTAACGATGTAGAGTTTTTTGTACTCGATACCAATATGTTACTGGCAGGGCAAAGTTATTATGATGTGCCGCTAAACCCAGATGGCAGCGAAGCAGATGAGCAACAAGCAATACGTGATGGCCGCGCAGATCTTGAAGTACACGACCCCCATGAAGGGCCACAAAATGATGAAGACCTAGCTCAGCTTATATGGCTTGAACAAGGCATTGCAAACTCGACTGCTAAATGGAAACTGGTTTATGGGCATCATATTTTATGGTCAATTGGGGGCACTAAATATAGTGAAGGCCACGTACTGCGTAAATTACTAATGCCAACTCTTTGCAAATATGCAGATGGTTATATTGCCGGCCACGAGCATGACTTAGAGTTACTAACCGATGATTGCTCAAAGTTTGATACCGGTAATAGCGTTGGCAAATTGCCGCTGATCATTTCTGGCGCTGCGTCTAAAATGCGTGGTAAACATACCCCGTTTGCACAGTTTCAAGAACGCCAATATCCTGAATATGATTTGCTTTGGTCAAAAAGCTTTGTATGGGGGTTTAGCCACATCAGTCTGGATAATCAAGCCAATAAGCTTGATGTGAGCTTTTATACCACGCCACGAGATTTAACGGGCAGTATTATTGATGAAGGTAGTTTTAGTTTTTCTAAACGCACTCGATAAACTTATATTTTGCATAAAAGCCAGTGTAACTACGCTGGTTTTTTGTTGTTTTAATGTGTTAAATTGTGCATTTTTTTGCATGTTTGTACATTTATTTACGGTTGCGTAAATATTTGTAAGTGGAGGTAATGCTTTGTAAATCATGGAATTATTGCTTTTGTTAATGGTCAAATTCAAACTATTAACAATAAGGAATTGATTACATGCGTGGCCCGTTATTTAAAACTGCACTAACAACCTCTTTACTTGCAACCCTAACTGCGTGCTCTGGCGATGACTCAAGCTCGAGTAAAAGTGGTTATATCCAATTATACAATGGCTCTTATAATAGCCCGTACACCCGTTTATTTATCGAAGATGCTGAACGCTCAGGCACTGATTTTGGTGGCGTTACCACTCGTCATAATTACAGTGCTAATAACTATGATGTGAGCTTTAAGTACCTTGATGCAAACGACAGTTATATAACGATCAGTGAAAAAGCAGTTTCGGTAAAAGACGACATGACCCAATTATGGGTGATGAATGGCGATTTTTCAGAGCCAACATTCAGTGAGTTAAGTTTACCAACCGGCAGTGATGAAGGGGCTATTAATTTAGGCTTCTTTAATATTGCCGGAGAAAATATTAGTTTTGATGTGTATTTAGCAAATGATGATGGCTTATTTGAAACCGCTGAGTTAATTGCATCACCACGGTATTTAAACGAACTGGCACTGCAAAGCTTTGATGAAGGATATTACACACTGTATTTAACTCAAAGCGGCAGTACTGATGTGCTATTTGAGTCTGCTTCGATTTACCTAAATGATGATGCCAGTTATGTTGCGATGATCAGATCAAGTTACGCCACTGAAGAACATGGTATTACGCTAGATCTCGTTACTTCAAGCAATACCGTAACCACGCTCAAACATCAAAATGCCCAAGGGCAATTGCGTTTTATCAATACTATTGATGATTACCCGCAAACTAGCTTTAGTGCAACGCGGGGGAGCGCAAGCAGCACTTCGCAAGTAACCGCTAATGACAGCTACTCAAACTACATTGAGCTTGCTCCAAACAGTTACAGTATTGCTATGTTAGATGAACAAGGAAATGCAATTGTTGATAACTTTTTACTAACCCTTGAGCGCGAGCAAAGTAATGTTGGTGTTTTTTATAAAGATAAAGATTACGGCCCGCGAATGATGACAGTAAAAGAAACCTTAACGCCAAGTAGCTACAGTCATAAGGTGACAGTCGTTAACTTAATTGATAGTTACGCGGGGCAAAATATTACTGACGTTGATGTGGTATTTACCCTCAATGGTGAAACCGTAGATGATGCTAAAAATATTATTGATGGCATCGATCAGTATGATCAAGAAGATCAGGTTGTCGATAATGAAATTTACACCACTTATGTGCTTTATGAAGATAATGGCCAGCAAATTGTACTCATGCAACAAGGCGATATGGACTTTAGCCAAGAAGGTAACTACATATTAATTCTTGAGCATGATGAAACAACCAGCACTGGCTATAAAATGACGCTAGAGCGAACGGTTACTGATTCGGTAGAGTAATCTTACTTTAATTTCAGCCTCGTAATAGCGAGGCTGAGATTTTTGGGTATATTTTCAATACACTTTACGTTATAAGGGAATATTAAAAGCAGTCAAGGATTGAAAAATGGACGATGTTTTAGGGCTCATAGTCATTTTATCGTTAGTTGTAGTCGCAGGCTCTATTGCCGGTTTTATTGCTTTAACGCAAATAAGTACGTTAAAGCAAGATATTGCGATGTTAAAAAAACAACTGCGTGGAGTCATGGTAGACAATACCGGGCAGCATCAAGTGTCGCTAGACATTGCTGCTAATATAACTGAGCCGCAAGTAGATCATCCGTTTACGCTAGAACAATCATCCCAAGCTGAGGCAACTTTACATCAGCAACCATCGGTAAAAAAATACGTAAACACCGCACCGACTATAATAACAACTTCTCGCCCGAAACAAGCTTCTCCCTCAGTTATTGATATTTTCTTTAGTAAATTAAAAACACAGTTCCAAGAAAATTGGATGACCTGGATTGGCGGCGTCGCGCTGGCCTTTGGTGGTATATTTTTAGCAAAATACAGTCTTGATGCCGGCTTATTATCACCAAGCTTACGACTCACCTTAGGGGGCTTATTTGGTGTCGCATTAATTGCCGGTGCCGAGTATTTACATAGAAAAGGTATTGTCTTCGAAGGCTTTAATAATTACGTGCCTGCAGCACTTGCAGGTGGCGGGTTTATTAGCTGCTTTGCATTAACGTTATTAGCTTATTCAAGCTATGCCATGTTAAGCCCAACAGTGGCGTTTGTGATGCTGGCAGTAATTGCACTGGCCGCAAGCTCTATGGCGCTGCGTTTAGGGCCTTTATTGGCCGTGCTTGGCATAGTTGGCGCTTACAGCGTGCCGATTTGGGTTAATACTGGCAGTGGTAATTTAGCTGCTTTACTGATGTACATTGGCTTTATCACTTTTGCTGCGGTATTAGTGGCGCAAAAGGTAAAACGTAATTGGCTGTGGTATTTACTATGGGCTGGGCATATTGGCTGGTATTGGGTGGCACTGAGTGTAATCAATACGCAGCAATATTGGATTGTTGGTGGTTTTGCACTGCTCTCTATTATTGGTTTAATTGCCATAGCTCGATTAGGTTTAACTTTGCGTTTATTAGAATATCGCCCACATAGTTTACAGCGATTATTAAAATTACAGCCGGATCATCCGTTATTGTTAGCGATAGTAATTCCTTTATTGCTGGCGATAATGACAGAGGCGGTGAGCTTACAATGGCAAATAGTGATGGTGTGTTTAATCGTCATGCTGTTATTTTTAGTGCTGCAAAATAGTCGTTGGGATCTTTGGCAAGGTGTGGCGTTAGTGGTTGCGATGTTATTAGTCCTTAGCCAACAACGTTATAGTGTCGATAGCAATGATCATTTGTTTGTATTTAGGGAAATGTATGGCGTAGGGTTATTACTCGCGGTTGGGCTTTGTCTATACGGGCTTTATTTTGGCGCGCGTTACTATAAACGTTTAACGTTTCATTTAGTGGCTGCGTTTAGTGTGTTTACCTTGATTGCAACGATCTATACCATAACACCCGAGCAAGGCTTAGGCGTTGCGTATCCGCTATGGACTGTATTGTTGCTAGTAACTAGTGGTGTATTAATTAAACGCGCACAAACAGCTCACACTCAATGGCAGCAGTTTAGTTATTGGGTTGGCGCTAATGCTAATATAACTCTTTGTTTAACTATGTTATTAGCCGATAGCGGGTTAACTCTCGCACTGGCTGCTCAAGTGTTGGTTATTAGCTATCTGGTGAAACGCCATGATGTGCCTATGCCGCATTGGCCTATTAAAGTGCTGGTGGCTGTGGTGCTGGCAAGGCTAACCTTTGCACCGTGGACGGCACATTATTTTGATCTAACCATATTTTCAATGCATTGGAGCGCAATTGTGTATCCATCAGCGGTTGGGTTATTTTGGTTTGCCGCAAAACAGTGGCAACAAACAGATATGAAAATTTGGCTCGAAGGGGCTGCATTACATTGCTTAGCATTATTTATCACCACCGAGACCAGCTATCAACTAGTCGGGCATTATCCACAGCTTACTTCTTTAAGCTTTTATGAGCAGGTATTACTCAGTTGTAATTGGTTAGCACTTGGCTGCGTTTATTTGCATCGGTCACACAGCGCAGGGCAACTGGGTAAACTTTATCGCATTGCAGGGCTTGCACTTGCGGGACTCGCTGGCTTGTTGTTGATAAGTACAGCATTATATGAAAATCCACTATTTATACGCCTTTACGTTGGTGAAATGCCATTATTTAATTGGCTGTTATTAACCTGGCTCGTACCAAGTATTCTTGCACTGTGGTTGGCTAAATTAGTTAAACCACTTAATGCTAAGTTTAGCCAAATAGTACTGGGTGTATCAGGGTTATTAGCAGTGTTAGCTATTAACACATTGATCCGCCAATATTGGCAAGGCGGGTTCATTTATCTTGATAAAGCGACCAGTGACGCCGAGCTATACAGCTATTCGATCATTTGGTTATTGCTTGGCGCGTTGGTGGTCATTACCGGGCATTTAAAACAACAGTTGCTACTACAAAAAGTCGGCTTAGGCATTCTCGGCGCGGTTATCGTGAAGGTATTCTTAATTGATATGGCAAGCCTAACCGGCTTGCTCAAAGCTGTATCATTTATTGGTTTAGGCCTGTCGCTCGTTGGCCTAAGCTGGCTGTTTCAAAAGCTCAGGAGTAAAGCACCAGCGGGGTAATTTAACTCAAGCAGTACACCCAATAAGATTGTTGGGTGTACTTAGTTATGTTGTTTAACGCCAATCTGTTCTAATCTTTTGCCTAGCGCCTTTCCCTTCACGTACTATGGTTTAGCAGTGCTTTTAATTTCCCTGGCTTGATTGGTTTAGACAAATAATGAATATCAGCGGCTTTAGTCGCTTGTTTTAGCTCTACGTCGCGTACTGCGGTGATTAAAATTGCCGGCACATTGGTTTGCCAAATTTCCCGCAGGGCTTTAATTAATGTAATACCATCGTGTTCATGGCCTAACTGATAATCCATTAATATTACATCCGGTGCGCTGTGTTCATTTGCGTATGCGAGTACGCCTTCAACTTGATCAAACAACTGATAATTAGCTTGCCACTTTTGTAATAAACTGGCCATGGCGTTTAGGTTTTCAGGGTCGTCATCAACGGCAACGATATTCATTGCAGAGCGCTCTTCAAACAAGCTATTGGTAACGTGTTTTTGCTGAACAAATTGGCTTTCGCCATAAGGGACTTCAATACTAAAGCAGCTACCTCTTTGCGGGGTTGAGCGCACATCTAAGCGAATCGACAGTAAATCTACCATACGCTTTACTACGCTAAGGCCAAGGCCAACGCCTTTATTGTCAGAGGCCTCTACGCGGTAGAAGTCGTTAAATATTTTTGCTTGCTCTACCTCGCTAATGCCAGGGCCGGTGTCCCACACTTCAATGCGCAGGTGATGTTTGCGTTTACGACAGGCTACTAATACTTTGCCCGTATTGGTGTATTTAACTGCATTTGATACTAAGTTCTGCACAATTCGCCGTAGATAGGTGATATCACTGTGGACAATATGCTGTCCGCTGCGCACTGTGAGCTTGAGGCCTTTTTCGCTTGTTAAAATGGCGTATTCATTGCGCAGTGGTGCGAGGATATCATCAATACTAAAATGGCGAGGGGTGGGGGTCATCGCACCTTGTTCAAGTTTGGCAATTTCTAATAGGGCTGACATTAAATGCACTGTTGAATCGAGGCTGGCACCGAGCTTTTCGAAGTTATTGATATTATTATCAGCGAGGGATTTTTCATCTATCGCAGCAAGGTATAAACGGGCGGCGTTGAGCGGTTGCAAAATATCGTGACTTGCTAAAGCTAAAAAGCGGGTTTTACTGTCATTGGCTTGCTCTGCTTCTCGTTTTGCTAAAGTGAGTGCTTGCTCTGTTTGTACGCGGCTTTCTATTTGTGCTTCGAGATCTTTATTGATAGTTCGAATTTCTTGGGTACGCGCTTCAATACGATTTTCCAAATCCATATTCACTTCTTCAAGTGCATTTTGTGTGGCAATGTGAGTGGTAATATCTGAAAAGCTAGTAACAAAGCCGCCATCAGGCAGTGGGTTACCGATCATTTCGTACACTAGGCCGTTACGACGGTGACGGATAAAGTGATGCGAACTACCATTTTTTAAATGTTGCACGCGCTTTTCTACTTGGCGTTCTATTTCACCAGGGCCACATTCACCGCGCTCGGCATTGTAACGAATAATTTGCTCAATCGGTTGTCCTACTTCTAAAAATCCTGTTGGGTAATTAAACATTTCTGCGTAGCGCTTATTCCACGCAACAAGATTAAGCTCTTTATCAACAACTGAAATACCATGACTGAGATTCTCTAAAGAGGTGAACAACAGGTTTTGGTTAAACTGTAGTGCTTGCGTTGTTTCATCAAAAAAGTTAACCACTTCTTCAAATGCCATACGCTTGCCCGATGCTACCGTGTGGATCAAAGCTTGCGCTGAAGAGGCGCCTAATACACCAGTCAAGGCGCGTTCGCAGTAAGCTATAAACTCAGGGTCGGGGTGAGTGTTATTGTCTCCGAGTTGGTGAGTTAGTGAAAAATGCGTCAATACTTGTTGGCTACGCTGGACTCCTAAAAAGGTTTGTAACAGTACTTTAAAATCGTATACCGTGGCTTTCACGTTTTTGTTTAAACGTCTTGCAAGTACTGCTTGCTCCTTGGGATTAACGAATGCTGCAGCTTGAATTTTATCAATTAACCGCTCATCAGCTCCCAGTGAAAAACTAATATAACAGCCAATATTGGCAAATAAAGCGATCAGTGTGCCGCGGGTAATAAGGGTTTGTTGTAGTTCGGTGTCAAGTGTATTACCTGCATCTAAAATAGGTAACATTAAAAATAATATCCAACAAATCAACCCCGCTAATAAACCAGCATAAACACCGTAGGCATGGCCTTTGCGCCAGTATAGGCCGCCCACAATGGCCGGTAATAATTGCGTTACTAAAGAAAATGCCACTAATCCCATGCTGGCAAGTGCTTTGCCGTGACCAAACCATTGCTGATAAAAATACGATAAGATCAAAATACCGGCGATGGTAAAACGTCTTACCAGTAATATTTGTGGCTTATAACTGCTGGTGATCAGGTTGCGTTTGAATTTACGTCGCAGCATCAGCGGTAATACCACATCATTTGAGATCATAGTACTTAGGGTCAAAGTGGCAACCACAATCATCGCAGTCGCCGCAGATATTCCGCCAATAAACACAAACGTGGTAAGCAATGCATTGTCATTCATTAATGGCAGTGCCAATACAAAACTATCAGGAGAGAAGCTATTGCCGATCTGTGGATGAATAGCTGCGGTGGCTATTGGTAAAATCATTGCTGCAGTCAGCAGTAAATACAGTGGAAATGCCCAACGAGCGGTAAATAGGTGACGTTTGTCTTGGTTATCAACCACAGTAACGTGAAATTGTCGTGGCAAACAGATGATTGCAGCAGCGGCCATCAGTGATTGGCCAATAAAGTTAAAGCTTAAAAAGTTAAAATTATTCCAATGTTGCCATAAAGATTCTTTTATTTGTCCTTCATTAGCAGTGGGTAAATTATATAAGGTGTACACCGCCAAAGCCGCCACTGCTACTAGTGCCAGTAGTTTTATCATTGATTCAAATGCGACTGCGAGCATTAATCCTGAACGGTATTCGGTTACATCAACTTTACGGGTGCCAAAAAATATTGCGAACATTGCCATGATCAGGGTGGCAGAAAGCGCGACCATTGAACCCGATATTTTATTGTCACTTTGTAGTAGTAAGAAGCTGTTGCTCAGTGCCTTTAACTGTAAGGCGATATAAGGAATAGTTGCTAGTAGCGCAATCATAGTCACCATAATGGCGGTGGTTTGACGCTTACCATAACGGGCAGAGATAAAATCGGCTATGGTGGTGATATTTTGTTTTTTACTCACTAGTACCAGTTTGCGCAAAAATCCTTGTCCGAAAAAAAACAACAGTGCAGGACCAAGTAGAATAGGTAAATAGCTCCAACTACTGGTAGCTGCAGTACCAACAGAGCCGTAATAAGTCCACGAAGTACAGTAAATACCCAGCGAAAAGGAGTAAACAAAAGGGTGATGGCTAATTCGTTTTGCCAGCGGTGTGGTTTTATCGCCCCAGTTTGCTAGCCAAAACAATATGCCAATGTACGCTAAAGCGACAAAAATTAGTGCAGCAGTCATGTTTTTATTCAATTTTTATTATGTTATTGCACACCATACCAGAAGTTTTCACTATTTTGAGCTGTCAATTTTTGTGAGTATTCTGAAAATAAACATATTTATTTGATATATATGAGAAATTTAATGTTTTATTGATGTATTAGACTAATGTCGCAAGTGTGCAATATAACCTGGATGAATAGTTAAAATCACCGAGTGGAAAGACTTAACATTATGATAGAAAACGTTTTTTACTTTTTTGTAACAAGCGCTTCAGTATAGTTTACGTAAACGTTAACTTGTTGTTACGACTATGGTCTCAATTCAATATTGTTCAGGCATTGCTAAGTTTATAGCCGAGAATAAATCGAACACATCACTTTTTACAGATGTTAAAGAGGAAATAAAAAATGGCTTTTAAAGATGAAGAACAAGCAAAAGCTTATTGGGCGGAAAACATTTCACTGCTGTTTAAATTATTAGCAGTTTGGTTTGTCGTGTCGTTTGGCTTTGGCATATTACTGGTTGATGTACTTAATGAAGTGCGTTTCTTTGGGTTTAAACTTGGCTTCTGGTTCTCCCAGCAAGGCGCGATTTACACCTTTGTGGCTTTGATTTTTGTGTACGTTTTCAAAATGAATACGTTAGATAAAAAATACGGCGTAGACGAATAGGAGCTAAGCAATGGATGTTCAAACACTCACGTTTATAATTGTCGGGTTGAGCTTCGCGCTTTATATCGGCATTGCAATTTGGGCCCGAGCAGGCTCAACAAAAGAGTTTTATGTAGCAGGTGGTGGTGTTCCGCCTCTGGCTAATGGTATGGCAACAGCCGCTGACTGGATGAGTGCTGCGTCATTTATCTCAATGGCGGGTATCATCTCTTTTGCAGGGTATGATGGCGGCGTTTACTTAATGGGGTGGACCGGTGGTTATGTACTACTTGCTATGTGTTTAGCACCTTACTTACGTAAATTCGGCAAGTTTACTGTGCCAGACTTTATCGGCGACCGTTACTATTCACGCACCGCGCGTTTAGTGGCAATCTTATGTGCCATCTTCATTTGTTTTACGTACATTGCAGGGCAAATGCGTGGTGTAGGCGTTGTATTCTCACGTTTCTTAGAAGTTGAAATTGAAACTGGCGTTTACATTGGTATGGTTATTGTCTTCTTCTATGCGGTACTCGGTGGTATGAAGGGCATTACTTATACCCAAGTAGCACAGTACTGTGTACTGGTATTTGCTTACCTTGTTCCTGCCATCTTTATCTCTATGATGATGACGGGTCACTTCTTCCCACAAACAGGCTTTGGCGCGACATTAATTGGCAGCGATGGTGTATACGTACTTGATAAACTGGACGGTTTAAGTGCTGAACTTGGCTTTGCACAATACACTGAAGGCTCTAAGAGCATGATTGATGTGTTTGCTATTACTGGTGCCTTAATGGTTGGTACTGCCGGTCTTCCTCATGTAATCGTACGCTTTTTCACTGTACCTCGCGTTAAAGATACGCGTATTTCAGCGGCATGGACTTTAGTATTCATTGCGATAGTTTACACAACAGCACCAGCGGTTGCAGCATTTGCCCGTGTTAACATGATTGATACCATAAATGGTAAAGACGGAAGTGGTACTGAATACGCTGAAGCACCAGTATGGGTAAAAAATTGGGAAAGAACGGGCTTAATCACTTTTAATGATAAAAACGGTGATGGCAAAATGTTCTACACAGCAGGTAAAATTGATGATCCAAACAGCGCTAACGAAGTTAACGTTGACCGCGACATCATGGTACTTGCTAACCCTGAAATTGCTAACTTACCAGCATGGGTCGTGGCACTTGTGGCCGCCGGTGGTATTGCTGCGGCACTATCAACAACAGCAGGGTTACTGTTAGTTATTTCGACTTCGGTATCGCATGATTTACTTAAGCGGACCTTAAAACCAGACATTAGCGATAAACAAGAGTTACTCGCAGCGAGGTTGGCAGCCATGGTTGCGATTGTTATCTCCGCTTACTTTGGTATTAATCCGCCTGGATTCGTGGCGTCGGTGGTGGCATTTGCATTCGGCTTGGCCGCAGCAAGTTTCTTCCCGGCGATCATTATGGGTATCTTCTCTAAGAAGATGAATAAAGAAGGTGCGGTTCTAGGTATGGTTACAGGTATTACCTTTACTGCGGCATATATCATCTTCTTCAAGTTCATCAGCCCAGAACTAAATAGCCCTGAGCATTGGTTCTTAGGTATTTCACCGGAAGGTATTGGTTTAGTAGGTATGATTATTAATTTCTCAGTTGCAGCAATCGTACTTAAATTTACTGCCGATACACCGCTTGAAATTCAAGAAATGGTTGAAAGCATTCGTAATCCTAAAGGTTCTAGTGAAGCTCACGCTCACTAATAACGCTGATACTCTATTAATTAATATTGATAGATCCAAAAGCCCGACTTAAGTCGGGCTTTTTATTTACCGTTGATAGCAGTACAGTGATCGTACGATTGTTTTTTGCGAGTAGACAAATGAATAATGAGCAACAGGAAGTCGCCCAGTTTGTGCTAGCACAAATGCCATTTAGCGACCTTGATAGCAGCGCAACAGATTACTTTGTAAAACATCTCGATGTTATTTATCTAACCCGTGAAAACCAAACGCAATGGCTGCAATCAGCCTCACCTAAGCTGTTTTTAATTCGCTCTGGTTTGTATGACTTAGTGGATGCAAAAGGCGATGTGATCACTCGTTTAGCACAAGGCGATTATTTTGGCTTTCCTTCACTGCTGACCGGCGAGGCAATTCAAAACCGTTTAGAAGTGCAAAAAGAGGGCATAGTTTATATGCTCAACCAAGATGCTTTCGACTACTTACGCCGTGAATATAAAACGTTTGAGCAGTATTTTGTTCGCGCGCATGCAAATCGGCTGCTTTCTTCACATTATAAAAGCCAAAACGATAGTTGGTCTGAACGTAAGATATCTGAACTGATGTCACGTAAAGCGGTCACTTTGTCGCCTGATGCAAGTATTCGCCAAGCAGCTAAAAAAATGAAAGAGCACGGCGTTTCGTCGATTATGGTGACAGAATTTGAACGCTTGGTTGGTGTGGTTACAGATCGCGATTTACGCAACCGGGTATTAGCCGATGAAATCGATCCCAAACAAGCGGTTAGCACTATCATGAGTGTCAAACCCAAGTTTATTTTTGAAAATAACCGTGTTTTTTCAGCGCTGCATTTAATGCTCAAACATAATATTCACCATTTACCAGTGTTGGATGAACACCATAAAGCGTTGGGCATGATCACCAGCACTGACTTATTACGTCAGCAAAAGAGCGATCCCGTTCAATTGATTGGCCGTATTTATAAAGCTCATAGTGTCGCAGATTTAAAGCGTTATGCGGCAGAAGTACCTAAATTATTGCGGAGCTTTTCTCATAATATTGATGATATATCGTTGATAGGTAAATTACTCAGTGGTTTAACTGATGCGTTAACCTCACGACTAATATATTTATTCCAAGAAGAGTGCGGTGCCGCTCCTACTAGCTTTAGTTTTATTTGTTTTGGCTCTCAAGCGCGTGAAGAGCAAACCTTGCATTCTGATCAAGATAACGGCTTATTACTACCTGATGACTTAAGCGAGCAACATCAAGATTACTACCGCCGGATGGGGGAGTTTGTTTGCGAACAGTTGGTTGAGTGCGGTATTAAACGCTGCCCAGGTAATATTATGGCAAGCAGCGAATTATGCAGAATGAGTATATCGGATTGGTGTGAGCGCTTTTTTAACTGGATCAAAAGCCCGACACCTGAAGCAATGCTCAACTGTAAAATATTTTTTGATTTACGTTTTATTGAAGGCTCAACGGCACTTTACACTGCATTTTGTGAGCAACTAACCCGAATTTCTCGCAACGAATTATTTTACGCCGCAATGGCAACGGATATTAAATCGAATTCTGTGCCGATAGGGTTATTTAATCAATTCAAGTTAGAAAAAGATGCTAAGCAACATAGATACATTGATTTGAAAAAGCGTGGTGTGGTTATCATCAATGACATTGTGCGCTTGTATGCGTTAAAAGCAGGCATACGCCGAGCAAACACCCAAGAGCGCTTAGATGCATTGCTGAAACACTCATTGTTAAGTAATCACGATGTATATAATTTGAAAGACTGCTGGCGATTTTTAACTCAATTACGTTTACGTACACAAATAAATGAAGAAGGACTACCGAGTAACTGTATTAATCCAGATAGGTTAAACTCGCTAGAGCGCCATCAATTAAAAGAAGCGTTTTATTTACTCAAGCTCGCACAACAAGCTGCGGCATTTAAGTTTGCTCGTGGAAGTTTATAAATATGTGTTTTGCTATGAATAAGGTGGACAAGCTAAGTGGTTAAACGTTGGTTGAGTCGCTATTTTGCGCGTAAGCAATTACTTGCTCAAAGTGCACTAGTACAGCGCTATATAGTAATTGATTTAGAGCTGACTGGACTTGATCCAAAACTGCATGAAATCGTCTCGATTGCGTGGGTGTTGATAGAAAAGCAATGCATTAAATTGAGCCAAGCTCAGCACGCCATAAATAAAGAAGTGCTGCGCCTTGAGCAAAGTCCTGTTTATCATGGAATTGCCCAGCAAGATGTCGCTAATGGAAAAAGCTTAGCGGCTATTTTAGCTAAGCTAAGCGCTCATTTTTCGGATGCTATTTTGGTGTTTCATAATGCTACTTTAGATTGGGGATTTTTAAAGCAGGCATTTCAAGCACATAATATTGATGTGCAGCCTTTATTGATTATTGATACTTTTCAGATTGAAAAAAAGCGCCTGCACCAACAAGGCTATGAAATAGGCTTAGACGATTTAACTCTCAGTGCCTGCAGGGCGCGGTATGAGCTACCTCATTATGGTTGCCATCATGCACTTACCGATGCCATGGCTACCGCTGAATTACTGTTAGCACAATGCCATCAAATTAGCCGTGGCAATGAACTAAAGTTGGCTGAGTTGGTTTAAACCTAACGCTGATTAATTACACTCTACCGTTCTCATTATTATTAATATATATCCTAGCTGAACAACTGTTTTAATTGTTAACTATATCGCGCCGTAAGTATTAATTTTTATTCTTAAAAACAGGCTTTTATCGTAATCTTTTTAGGTACTTTATTTGCTATTGTAGAGCACTAACATTTACTTTCTCGTTTGGTTTTTATCTATGAAAAATAATTTACTGCCATCTTTAGCTGGCGTTTTAGTGAGCTTGTTCGCCGTATGGTGGTTACATGGGTTTTTATTGGTTGACCGCTGTTTAGATAGTGGTGGGGCTATTAATCATAAAACAAACTTATGCGTGGGCGCAAACGAGCAAATAATAGAACTTGCTACACCGTCAGGTATGTTAGTTATTTATGGTGTGGTGATTATGGCTTTGTCGCTATCAGTCAGTGTACTGCTGAAAAAGCTAGGTAAGCGCTAAGTTTTGAATTGAAGAGCGAACACGGCAGTTCGCTCTTAACTTTGAATGCTAACTGATAAAGCTCGCTGGCATTTTCACAGCAATTACGCTGCCTTTAACACAGATCACGTTGTTCGCTGATAGCGTGATGTCGACAATCACTTTGTTGGGTTTTACTTCAATGAAGCTACCTATTAGCTGCAGCTCTACCCCCATTGGAGTCGGCGCTAAAAAGTTAACATTTAAAGCCCCTGTAACAAAACGAAATGCAGGTTGAGTCCCCATCTCTCGCTCTGCATATCGATAAGCTATAGCAGCGGCACTGCCTGTACCATGGCAGTCAATCAGGGACGCAAGCAGCCCACCATAAACAAAGCCAGGGATTGCTGTATGGCAAGGTTGCGGCGTAAAGTGGGCGATAGTTTTATCGATATTGCCTTGATTTTGCTCATCCTGATACCAATAACTTTTTAATTGGTGACCCTGCTCATTGTTTTTGCCACAGCCATAACAATGGCTGAGCTCATCGGGGTAATAATCTTGAAAGGCTATATTGTTCATTAAAACTCCTAGTTCTAATTGGGTTATCCGATGACTCGTTGATCATCAATCACTTTGCCATCATCAGCTAAGCTGCCTAGCTCGACCAACTCAACACTGCCATTTAATTTTGTGTATTGTTTTAAGTTATCTAGCAATACGCCGGTGAGTTCCAGTTTAGTTAGCTCTGATTGGTCTTGATCGTATTCACACAATAGCTGCATTTTGTCTTGATGATCTTGTAGCTTGACCACTAAGCGCATTTTCTTTATCCCCTTAACACTGAGTCTAATTCGCTCTATTTGTTGAGGATGAACAAACATACCTTTTATTTTCGTGGTTTGATCGGCTCTACCTAACCAACCTTGAATGCGCATGTTAGTCCGACCACACGCACTTTGCCCTGGCTTGATAGCCGATAAGTCACCGGTTGCAAAACGGATTAACGGATAATCAGTATTGAAACTTGTAATAACCACTTCACCAATCTCACCATCTGCGACTGGAGTGAGGCTGCCTGGGCGCACAATTTCGACAATTAAATCTTCAGCGATAATTAACCCATCGTCAGCAATGGTTTCATAGCCAATTAAGCCTACATCGGCACTTGCGTAAGCCTGTAAGGTGTTGATACCTTGTTGTTTAAACGACTCGCGCAGTTCATGAGATAATGCCTCTCCAGTCACCAGTGCTTTTTTGAGGCTGCTAACGTCACGTTTAGTTGCCTGCGCTTTATCCAGTAATATTTTTAAAAAAGAGGGAGTGCCACAATAACCTTGCGGGTGTAAATCTTCTATTACGTCAAGTTGTTGATCTGTTTGCCCTGGGCCTGCGGGTATAACCACACAGCCACACGCACGCGCCCCTGAATCAAGAATAAAACCGCCAGGAGTCAAATGGTATGACAAACAATTTTGTACTAACTCACCTGCTCTAAACCCCGCAGCATGAAAGGCTTGGCCCATTCGCCACCAATCTTGCTGGCAATTTTCAGGGTCATAAATAGGCCCCGGTGATTGAAAAATTCGATTTATATGGCCACTTTTAGATGCGAGACCGCCAAGCGGAGGCTGTTGCTTTTGTATGTCTAAAAGGTCAGATTTTCTGGTGATCGGCAAAGTCGCTAGTTGTGAGCGAGTAGTGATATTCGTGGCATCAATGTTCGCTAATATAGCCTGATAATAGGGGCTGTTATTTTTTGCATAGGTAATAAAGTCAGCTAAACGGGACAATAAATTTTGTTCTCTGGTTTCAGAGTGTTGATGTTCATTGGCATGATAAAAATGGCTCATAATAGCTCCAGTAACATAGAAAAAGTAGAGAGATAGATAGGTTGATTACAACCAGCGTTTGCGACGTTTATATGACTTAAGATCTTTAAAGCTTTTACGTTCTTCGTTACCGCCACCGAGGTAAAACTCTTTTACATCTTCGTTGTTTAAAAGCTGCTCTTGTGTGCCATCTAATACAACTTTCCCTGATTCAATGATGTAACCATAATTAGCCGCTCTCAGTGCATAGTTGGCATTTTGTTCTACCAACAGCATAGTAATACCTTGATCTTGGTTAATCTTTTTTATGATTCCGAACACTTCTTTAACCAATAATGGCGATAACCCCATCGATGGCTCATCGAGGCAAATCATCTTTGGACGTGCCATTAATGCACGGCCAATTGCCAGCATTTGTTGTTCGCCACCTGATAAATATCCAGCTAAGCCTGTGCGTTCTTTTAAGCGAGGGAAATAGTGGTACACCATTTCAATGTCTTGATTTATTTGTGCGTCTTTGCGGGTAAAGGCGCCGAGTTTTAAGTTTTCTAGAGAGGTCATATCTTCGATGATACGACGCCCTTCCATAACCTGAAACAATCCACTGCGCACCACATCTTCGGCATTTTTATTGTCTATTCGTTCGCCCATAAAGGTAATGTCGCCTTTAGTGACTTCGCCATTTTCAGTTTTTAATAAGCCAGAAATGGCTTTTAAGGTGGTTGATTTTCCTGCGCCATTTGGCCCAAGTAGGGTGACTATTTCACCCTCTGGCACATCTAAACTAACACCACGTAAAACTTGGATGACTTCATCGTAAACAACTTCAATATTGTTAACGCTTAGAATTGGTGATGCAGGTTGTATTTTTATAGCTGCTTGTGACATAGCTAACTCCGTGAAAAATTAATAATTTATCAGCGGATGAAAATAACGAGATGCTTCATCCGCTGCTATGTTTAACGAGCTATTAAAAACCTAACCACGCATCACGGCGCTCAATGGTTACCAGTGATAACTCTTCAACGACGACATTGCCTTCGTTATAGTTGCCTTTGTAAATGTAAACTTGGTTAGTGCCACGGTGATCTTGTTCACTCCAGTTGCCCGCAAGGCATACGCCTTCAAGTCCTGCTGGTACCCAATCTTTACGGGCATACATGGCTTTTTTAATATTTTCACCGGTTATTCCGCCGTTATCTTTTGCCCATTCCATAGCCTCTTTCATAAAGAATGTTGAGCACACGCCACGAATGTAATGATGAACACGCTCTTCTTGGCCTGAAGGGTCTGATTGTTTTGAAATCTCCCTAACGAGTTTCATGCCAGGTACTTGATCAGTCCAAAACGGCGTCATAGCTGGAAATACATAATCTTTAATGCCTTCGCCCGCAGCTTGGAATATTTTTTTATCGCCCCCCCATATATTCGACATAAACTGAATATCGGTACCAACGGTGTTACATGATTTAACTAAAGACAATACTGAACCACCTAGATTGCCTATATATCCGTAATTTGAGCCTGAGCTTTTTAAGCTTAAACATTGCGCTTTAAAATCACCTGGTTTCATCGAAATAACAACCGCAGGTTGTACATCAAAGCCTAATTCGGTGGCGTACTCTGCACAGGCTTCTTTCGGTGCATTAGGGAAGGGGTGATTTGCACCAATATGAGTAAACTTAGGTTTGCCTTTGCCCCCCTTTTTTTGCCAGTCCTCAGCTGCCCACTGGACTAAACCGCGGCACGCATCTGAATAGGATGCGCCGTAAAAAAAGTTATAAGGAGCTGGTTTCTTTGTATGTGGGTTTTTACCCATAGGATCCGTTAAGTGGCCAGAGTAAGACGCTGAAAATACTGGTAGTTTATCTTTGGCTACAAATGAGATCAGTGCTTCGGTATCAGCGGTGCCCCAGCCTTGCATGGCAACCATGTTTTTACGCGAATGCCACTTTTTATAAGCGGCAATCGCTTGCGGCACTTTGTAAGCGTAATCAATTGTTTCATATTCGAGTTTAGTGCCATTGATGCCACCATTTTCGTTAATGTAAGCTAGGGAATCACGCACGCCGTCAGCGTAATTTTTACCAACAAAAGCTGTCGGGCCACTCATATCAGCTAGATGACCAACAAAGACTGAGTCTTCAGCGAATGTTTGTTGGCTGGTGCACAGCGCGCTTACTATTAATAGAGACGTTAATTTTGCCTTATGATTGTGCATAACTATTTCCTTTTTCTTTTTATGGCTAGATTGCCAATTATTTACGCATTAATGATGCTCATGTGTGTTGTATATGCTTAAGTTAGTGTCTATTGATTAGTACGAGAACGGGTAAAACTTCCAATAGTTTTTAATTTGTGCCCAGCGGTGTGCCATGCCTTGCGGCTCAAAAATAAGGAATAAGATAATCACTAAGCCAATGGCCATTTCTTTGATATAGGCCAGGCCATCAACCACCATAGGAATATTGCCCCAGTCGGTCATCTTCATTAAACCAACGCCGCTTTCGAGCACTTCAGGTAAAAACACCATAAATACCACACCCATTAAGGTGCCTTTAATTGAACCCAAGCCGCCGATGATGATCATGGCTAAAAATTGAATCGACATAAATAAGGTGAAGCCTTCGGCAGAAACATAGCCTAAGTAATGGGCATATAAGGCACCGCCAATACCGGCATAAAAAGACGATATACCAAAAGAGAGTAAGCGATATTTATTGAGCTTGATGCCCATGATCTCAGCTGATAGATAATGGTCACGTACTGCAACAAAGGCGCGACCATCACGACTGCGCATCAGATTACAGCCCCAAATATACATAATAACTAAGGCTGCTAAGGCGATATAAAAGAAGCTTTCATCGCTATTAAAAACAAAGCCAAATATACTAATTGGGTCGGCAGATGAGCCGGCAGAACCACCAGAAAACCAGTCAGCACGGGCAAAGAAGTCTTCTAAAATAAACTGCGCAGCCAGTGTGGCTATAGCTAAGTACAAGCCTTTAATTCTTGAGGCCGGTAAACCAAACATCATGCCTACAGCCATTGTTAAAAAACCAGCCAGTGGAATACACAGCAATACAGGAATACCAAAGGAGATATTGAGCCATGCTGATGCAAAAGCACCAAAGCCAAAAAATGCGCCATGACCTAATGAAATTTGTCCGGTGTAACCGACCAAAATATTGAGCCCTAGTGCGGCTATCCCTAAATATGAAATTTGAATAAATAGGGTTAGGTAATATGCATCGACTAAGTATGGCGCTGCACATAATAGGGCAATTGCGAAAATTGCCACATTTTTGATGGTTGTTGTTTCAAAAATTGTATTATCTTGTTTATAACTGGTGCGGAAATCGCCGCAGGGTCTCATGGTTAAACTGGACATAATAAACTCCTAAAATTTACCTTTATCTGCACTTGTTAGGCGCTATTGATGCACCTAAATTGGCTTGATTAAATACGTTCAATATCTTTTGTGCCGAACAAACCGTATGGTTTGAACCAAAGGATGACGAGCAACACGTAAAATGGTGCGATGTCATACATATTGCCAACATGCAGATATTGGCTGTCGAAAAACTCAGCGACATTCTCTAATACACCAATGATCAAACCACCGACAATAGCGCCGATGATAGAATCTAAACCGCCAAGAATAACTGCAGGGAAAACTTTGATGCCAATTAATGACAGTGAATTTGAAACCCCGTTTACCATGCCAATAACAATTCCAGCTGTGGCTGAAACCGTAGCAGCAATACCCCAGCTCATAGCAAAAACTTGTTTTACCGAAATACCTAAGCTTTGTGCAATCTGTTGATCAAAGGCTGTGGCTCGCATTGCTAAACCGTATTTTGAATGTTTAAAGAATAGATAGAAGGCAACCATAATTATTAAGGCGATTACGGTGCTCATTAAGTAAGCGGCTTCAATGTTCAAGCCAAATATTTGGATGCTATTAGTGGTAAATACTTGCGGGTAACTTTGCGCTGAAACACCAAAAATCCATTTCATCAAGGCTTGAAAAAAGATTGATAAGCCAATGGTGATCATGATCACTGAGATAATAGGTTCACCTATCATCGGGCGTAAAACAATCATTTGCAGCAGCACACCAAAGATTGCCATAAAGGCCATTGTCAGTAAAAAGCCCACTACAAAAGGCAGCTCTAAATAAATCAGTACTGCCCAGCATACCCAGGCACCCACTAATAAAAACTCACCTTGGGCAAAGTTTACAATTTGCGTTGATTTGTACACTAATACAAAGCACATCCCAACGACGCCATAGAGTAAGCCGACAATTAAACCATTGACGATTAGTTGAATTAGCAATTCAAAATTCATGAGACTCTCCGTGTTATGTTGATAGTGTTATCAGCAGCCGTGCAGGCTGTTTCGATCAGCGAAGTGACTTTAAGCTGGGTTTGAATACGGGTTTTAGTACCATCTTGAAATACCACCATGGTATCAATATCAACATTTTCCTTGTTGTCATAAATGGATGAAATAATGTCGCCATATTTATCCGCAATAACACTACGGCGAACTTTACGGGTTCGTGTTAATTCGCCATCATCGGCATCAAGTTCTTTGTAAAGTAATAAAAATTTATGGATTTTTTGTGATTCAGGAAGTGACTCATTGACGCGCATTATTTCTTCGCCAATTTTTTCGTACACTTCAGGCAGGGTTGATAAGTTGGTGTAGTTGGTAAACGACAGCCCTTGTTGCTCAGCCCATTTCGCAACAATACTAAAACGAATACAAATGATGGCTGATAGATAAGGCTTTGCTTTACCTAAAATAACGGCTTCGCCAATAAATGAAGAAAACTTAAGTTTGTTTTCTATATATTGAGGAGAATATTGTGCGCCGTCGCTGGTGCAAGCGAGATCTTTGATCCGATCAATCACCACTAAATGGCCAGACGGTTTAAAGTAACCGGCATCACCTGTTTGCATCCAGCCGTCAATCACGTCTTCATCATAGGCTTGTTGATTATTAAGGTAGCCACTAAACATTCCGACTGTTTTAGCAATAACTTCGCCAATACCGGCTTTATCGGGATTAATGACTTTAATTTGTGCATTATCAAACGCGACGCCAACACTGTCGTAGTCAACATCGGCTTCATGATGGATGGTGTAAGCTCCGCACATTTCTGTTTGGCCGTAGAGTTGGCGTAAAGGCACACCAATGGTTTGGAAAAACTTAAAGGTGTCAGGCCCCATCGCAGCTCCGCCGGTGGCAGCCGATTTTAAGAATGAAAAACCGAGTCGATCACGAAGTGCTTTTAGCAGTAGAATTTCAGCTAGCCATGATTTTTTGCCTGTTACTTGGCTTTGCTCAGCCAGCTTCATGGCAAAATTAAATAGCTTTCTTTTAAAAGGTGTTGAATCCATCATACGGGTTTGTACGTCAGCTAAAATGCCTTCCCATACCCGTGGTGCTAATAGTACAAAGCTGGGGCCAATTTCTCGTAGGTCAGCCATGAGTGTTTCTTGTTCTTCAACAAAATTTACAATTTGACGGGCGATCAGTGCTTGGCCAATTGCATAGACTTGCTCCATGATCCAAGGTAAGGGCAATACAGATACATAGTTGTCGCCAGCTTGACGCGGGTCAGCACGTAAATATGAACTACAGTGCTTAATAAAATTGCCACCATTGAGTAGGGCAATTTTGGGTTTTGATGTGGTACCTGAAGTGGTGCAGTAAATAGCAATGTCGTCAGGGGCTGAGGCATCTATCATGGCTTGATAACGATCAGGGTATGCTTGTTCGAGTTCTTGGCCCAGTATGTATAGGGTATTGATATCTATAAGTCGCGAGTCGTTGTATTTGCGCATACCTCTTGGGTCGCAATAAACAATGAATTTTACTTGCTCTATGCCATCACCTAAATCAAGTAATTTATCGCATTGCTCTTCGTTTTCAGCAATCACAACGGTTGCGCCACTGCTAGCGAGTAAATAGATTACTTCGTCATGCATTGAATCTTGATAAATACCTAATGAATGGCAACGTAAAGCGTGAGCAGCAATTTCGCCCCATATCCATTCTGGGCGGTTATCACCAAGTAAGGCAATGGTATCATCTGTATTCACGCCTTTGTTACTCAACGCGAGCGACAACCACTTTACTTTATTGTTATATTCGGCCCAGCTGAACTCGTTCCAAATACCAAACTCTTTTTCTCGCATCGCCACCATATCAGGCCAATGCGTGGCATTGTGTTGTAGAATTTTGGGGAAGGTATTCAGTTCACCCATCTCAAAATCTTGATTGATTTGGCTAGTCATTAACTTACCTCCTCTAAGGTGGCTGGCTCTGCGTCGTCTTCAAGACCAAGGTAGGCACGTTTAACATAGGGGTCAGCCATGACTTCGTGTGGTAAACCAGAAATTAATTTTTTACCAAAATCCAGCACCATAACTTCATGAGAAATATCCATTACAACTCCCATATCATGTTCAATCATAACGACCGTAATACCGAATTCTTCATTTAAATCGAGGATGTATCTGGCCATGTCTTCTTTTTCTTCCAGATTCATTCCAGCCATTGGTTCGTCAAGTAAAATCAGTTTTGGGTTTAGAGCCATTGCACGAGCTAATTCAACGCGTTTACGAAGCCCGTAAGACAAGGTGCCAGCGATGGATTTTCTGATATGAGAGATCTCAAGGAAGTCGATCACTTCTTCTACTTTTCTACGGTGAGCGAGTTCTTCTTTTTGCGCCCCAGAAGCCCAATATAACGGCCCTGTTAACCAATTGTTTTTTAATAAGTGATGGCGACCAACCATAATATTATCGAGCACTGACATATGGCCAAATAAGGCTAAGTTTTGAAAAGTACGGCCCATACCTAAGTCTGCGCGGTCATTGGGTTTTAAGTGGGTAACATCTTGATCTGCAAAGGTGATTTTTCCACTGTTAGGTTGATAGCGGCCAGAAATGCAATTGAGCATTGATGTTTTACCAGCCCCATTTGGGCCAATAATTGAAAATACAGAGCCTTTAGTCACCGAAAAACTAACATCTGTTAAGGCTTTAACACCACCAAAGGCTAGCGATATTTGCTCTATATTGAGTATCGATGTTGTCATACTCATACTCCTAAATTTAACTGAGAATAAAAATGAATAACGAATGCGTTGAAAAATAAGAGGGGGTGAACCCTCTTTAAAATGTATTAACGGTTGGGGTCGTTATTACACACAACAAACATTAGAAAGTGTTCTGTCAGCTAGAGGATGTATCTCATTGTGGCTTGTAGGTAATTTGAATCTTTATCTAACTCATCAATTGAAAAGTTACCGACTTCAATACCCACTTCGAGTTCTTTAGTTAAGTTTTGAAAGAGGTTTATACCCCATTGCGTACGCTCACGATTGGATACATCTCCATCAACTTTGCCGTACAGCACGCTTGAACGCAGTGAATCATTCCAAAAATGACGATAGGCAACTAATACAGAGGTAATATCTTCAACTTCTTCACCATAGAGATCTTTAACAGCCGCAGCCCCTACATAGCGGCCTAAATCACCTTTATGAATTTGTAGGCGTAAGTCATCTTTTCCTGTTGTTTTAATTCGTGCCGCAACAGATGCGCCAAAGGCGCTTTCAGTGTTACCTGATAAGGTATGTAATTGCCGTGCTAAGCCAGAAATAGAGACATTGCCCCAATCACCTTTGATGTTATAGCGTGCGATTAAATCAGGAATATTATCGTTTGCGGTATCGCCCCCCCAGCTCTCAGGATTTTCAATGGATACTTGGAAGTTGCCCATGTTATAACGTACTTGTCCTTGACGAATAAATACTAGACCTGTTGTTGCGCCAGCAAAATCGGCAGTTTCAGGAATTGCGCTAGTATTCATAAAGGTTGACCAAGTTTGGCCAACAGTGAGATCTTTGTAGTTTATAAAAGCATGTCGGATGCGCGGGTTAGCTGAGTTAGAGACAATTTCATTACCGCCGCCGCCCCAAAAATCCATTTCGATGAAGCCTGTTATCTCGCCGTGTTGGTATTTAGTATTGAAACGGGTTTCGTTAGCAAAGATACGAAACTGGGATGCGTCTTCTTCTAAAGCAATGCCATCACCAATCCAGTAATCACGATAGGCAATGTCACCGTCAACGTATCGTGCATCAATTTTAATGTAGCCACCGAAGGTTAATTTATCGTTTTCAGTTATGTTGATCTCGTAGCCTGCCAGTGCGGATGTACTGGCAGTAAGAAAAGCAGATGTAAGCAGTAATTTTTTATATTGTGTGTTGAACATCGACCAAATTCCTTTGTTATTATGTGTGATTCATACTAGGTGAGTCGAAAAAATCAACAATTGTAAATAAGGGCTAGTACCTTGCGCTTAGTCCTTTAGTCCAATGTTATATGCTGTGTTTTACGGGCAAAGTAAGCATTGAAAATAATAATAAATACAATTTGATACAAAGAAGAGCGCGATGTTTTCTAATTGGTTGTTGGTTAGTGTAAGTATTGGTTACATTAGTTTGTTATTTCTAATTGCCCACCTTGGGGGCAAGTATCGACATAAGCTAGTTGCCAAACAGCATGCTATTATTTATGCCTTATCATTAGGGGTTTACTGTACGTCTTGGGGGTTTCTAGGTACTTCAGCGCAGGCGGCAAATAGCTCTTTTTCTTATATTTCGGTTTATTTAGCCCCTATTTTATTATTTATATTTGCTTGGCCTTTTATTCAGCGGATCATAAAAACCTGCCTCAAACTCAAAAGTACTTCCATTGCTGATTTACTTTCGGCTCGGTTTGGTAAATCACAAAGCTTAGCCTTGTTGGTAACGTTAGTGGCCATGATTGGCACCTTGCCTTATATTGCTTTGCAGCTTAAAGCGATTGTTTACTCTTATAAAATTTTACAGCAAAGCCAAGATTTTCCGATTTGGCAATTAGGTTTAATCGTTAGCCTGATTTTAGCTGGATTCACCATTATCTTTGGCATTCGAACTATCGATGTAACAGAGCGTCATCCCGGCGTCATGATAGCGATTGCCTTTGAATCGTTAGTTAAACTGATCGCTTTTTTACTTGTTGGCTTATTTGTATCATTTGTTATTTATGATTCCCCCGCTGATATTTGGCAAAAGTCACAAGATTACGTGTCCTTATCGCAGCAGTTTGAAAGCTATAACCTAGTAGGTATGGTGGGTTTATTGATCATCGTTATGTCAGCTTTTTTATGTTTACCAAGGCAATTTCAAGTTATGTTTGTTGAAATTAAAGAGCAAAAAACCAGTAATTTAGCACGTTGGTTATTGCCTATTTATATCTTGGTATTCGCATTTTTTGCAGGCCCTATAGGCCTTGCTGGCACATTAAATTATGGACACTCTTTAGACCCTGACGCGTATGTTTTATTTTTGCCCGCTTATAACGGCCAAGAGTGGTTGTCGCTATTTGCATTTTTAGGAGCGGTTTCTGCGGCAAGTTCAATGGTAATTGTATCGACCATTGCTTTGAGTACTATGCTCAGTAATGAAATTGTTTTTCCATTAATTTTTAAACTCGCACCTCGTAAGCACCACGACTTTTTACACTTTCAATCCCGATTATTATTGATCCGAAAAATATTAGTGGTGGTGGTTATTGCACTTAGTTATTGCATGTTACTGGTATCTCCCCCTGATACGCTGGCATCACTTGGGGAGGTTGCGTTTGGCGCGATTGCGCAAATAGGGCCTGCATTGGTTGCTGCTTTTTTTTGGCGAAGAGCAACTCAAAAGGGCGTTTTTTGGGGCATGTTTTGTGGTTTCTCTATTTGGGCACTGTTTAATTTATTACCACAGCTTGGGTTTTATGCACACCCGTTAAGCAATACAAATTGGCCTGCTACAACGGTGGCTACCTTGTTTGGCTTGGCTATTAACCTTATTGTGCTGTTTATTGTTTCACAGCTTACTCGGCAAAATATTCGCGAAGAAATGCAGAGTAAATATTTCTATGAAACCGATAATAAACAAGATTCACATCTGCCTAAACAACCAAAAATAGATCGTCAGGAACTCGAGCTGTTAATTGCTCGCTTTATTGGTCAAGACAAAGCAGCCGAGTGCTTTGCTGAATTTAATCAATCACATAAAATTAAAAAGCATAAAACCTATAATGAGGCTTTATTACTGCATGCAGAGCAGACATTAGCGAGTGTAATGGGCTCGGCATCAGCCAAATTGGTGATTTCTTTTGCTTTGGCTGGTCGTGATATCGCATTTGATCAAGTTGCTAAAATTGTTGAGGATAACTCTACTCAACAACTTGAATTTAGTCGTTCAGTATTGCAAGGAGCGATTGAAAATACCAGTGAAGGGATCTCTGTGATAGATGCTAATTTGAATTTAGTAGCATGGAATAAGCAGTATCTAGATATTTTTAATTACCCTAAAAATTTAATCTATATTGGTTGCCCAATTAGCCAGTTGATCCGCTTCAACCTTAGCAATCAAAATCGCTATATACATAATATTGAGGGGCAGGTTAATAAACGTCTTGAGTACTTAAAAGCCGGTAGTAAGCATAAATCAGAGCGAAAGTTAGCCAATGGTAAGGTGCTGTTAATTGAAGGGAACCCAATACCTGGTGGAGGATTTGTGATGATTTTCTCAGATATTACGGAGTTTCGCCGAGCAGAAAATTATTTAAAAGAAGAAAACACCGATCTTGAAAGTCGTGTTCTTGCGCGCACGACAGAATTAGAACTAGCAAACTTAGAGCTTGAAAAAGCCAATCGAGAACTCGCTGATGCAAGGTTAAAAGCAGAGCAGGCTCATTTGAAAAAGAGTCAATATTTAAGAGCCTGTAGTCATGATCTTTTGCAACCATTGTCGGCTGCTCGGTTGTTTTCTTCTGCGGTATGTTTGAGCCCTAGAGTGTCAATACAAGAGCGTGAGCAAATTAAGAAAATTGATAATTCGTTAGAGATAGCAAATAACCTATTACTTGATTTAAATGAAATTGCGCGGATTGAAAGTGGCAATATCACCCCTGTTTTCAATGACATTGCACTGGAGCGGGTATTTAGTATGTTGCATTCGGAGTTTTCTGCCTTGAGTAAAGATTATAAAATTGATTTTCGCTGTCACTCAAGTCAATTATTTATCCGCACAGATCTAACTTTGCTAACGCGGATTGTGCAAAACTTTTTAAGTAATGCATTTCGCTATGCAAATAACGGTAAAGTATTGCTGGGTTGTCGTCGTAAGGGCAATTACTTAAGTATTCAAGTAATTGATAACGGACCTGGCATCCCCGAAGATAAGCAGCAAGAAGTATTTGAACAATTTACACAATTATCGACGCAAATGATTGGCCCTAAAGGCTTGGGGTTGGGTTTAAATATTGCACAAAGCCTGGCTAATATTCTTGAGCATAAGGTTGGCTTGGTATCAGAGCCTGAGCATGGCTGCTTGTTTAGCGTTGAAGTACCGATTGTAAACCGTGTACAGCAAACAAAGCCGACACTTGCCCCTAAGAATATGACTTTGCAAGGAGTTGGGGTGCTATGTATTGATAACGAAAAAGATGTTATTGCAGGTATGACCGAGCTTTTAACAGCCTGGAAATGTCGTGTATTTACCGCGACAACCGCAGCTGAGGCGTCTGCACTTTATAAAACACATGAAGATGAAATTGATATTCTCTTAGTTGATTATCAACTTAGTGCTGAACCAATGTTCCCCGCTAACCCTTTGCATATTGTAACAGTAGACTACTCTGAGCGTCAGGAGCAAAAGCCTCACTCGGAGCATCTTGATGGCTGTAATGGCATTGAATTAATCAAGCGTATTCGAGCAATCAGCCAGTATCCATTACCTGCGATTTTAATCACCGCAACAACTGATGAGTTAGTGCAAGTACAGGCAAAGCAAGCCGATATTGGCTATTTGCGGAAAATCATCAAGCCCGTCGCATTACGGGCGTTGATGAGTGCTTTATTAACTAAACAGCTAGAAAAAAATTATAATAGTTAATGGCGATGAAAAGGTGAAAGTGATGCTTGTGCCAGTTGCTGCTCGTTTAATAAAATCACGGCTTGAGTTCGACTTTTTACCCCAAGTTTTAAGTATATTGTGCTGGCATGGCTTTTGATTGTAGATTCAGACAAGCTAAGTTCGTAGGCGATTTGTTTATTTAACAAACCATCGGCAAACATGTGTAATATTTTATGCTGTTGGGGCGTTAATGTTGCTAACTTTTCTGCTTGCTGTTGCTCTGGCGTATTTTTATTGTGATCATCGGTGGGTGTCCATAGTTTGCCTTGTAGCACATCTTCTATTGCTTTTATCATCTCAGGGACGGGAGTTGATTTAGGTATAAAGCCTGCTGCACCCAGGCTCATCGCTTTGCGTATGGTATCAGGCTCTTCAAAACCTGATACTACAATCACCCCTATTTCAGGATACAGCTCACGTATATTACTCAGCGTATTAAAACCCTGTGCACCCGGAATATCAAGATCGAGTAAGATCAGATCAACATCTGTGGTGTTTGCTAATTTGTGCTCTAATTCGGGAATTGTTTCGGCTTCAAGTAGGCAAGCATTATTAAAGCTTGATTCCAGCATAAGTAATAGTGCTTGTCGAAACAGCGGGTGATCATCTGCAATTAAGATTTTTGTGTGTGTTGTCATTTTATTTCTAACCTAATGTTTAGATTAATGATCTTTTAGTTTCATCAATTGTTTTTTGATTGAATAGTGTTCGTTGTCTTGAATAAAGTAACGCTATTATAAAATAATTCAATAATAATAAACCTAAATAGCATAAATTGACTAAAATTCACTCGTGAAAATGAACCTATAAGCGCTGTTTTATTCTATGTTATGAGTAGATATCAGGAAGAAAGGAGAGGGAGTAAACATTTATTTAATCTTGCCTTTTATATTCAGATTAAAGGTCGATTACCAAAATTGCAGCATCAAAAGCAGGCTTAACACATTTATTTAACTTTCCCTCTTATAATCAAGACAAAGGTCGATTACCAAAATTGCAGCATCAAAAGCGGGCTTAAAACATTTATTTAACTTTCCCTCTTATAATCAAGACAAAGGTCGATTACAATACGCGCATCTAAAAGGCAGGTTGCCTTTATCTGCAAGCAACTAGAGTGGATTTTCTTCTTCATGGCAATCAAACTTGCAATCAATGGTTTTGGTCGAATTGGTCGAAATATTGTTCGCGCTCTTTATGAATCGGGCTTAAGCGACGAGATCAAAATTGTTGCGATTAATGAACTTGCTGATCCTCAAGGGATCGCTCATCTTCTTAAATATGATACGTCTCATGGCCGTTTTGCGTTTCCAGTTACTTTAGGTGAAGACACCTTATCGGTAGCGGGCGATACAATTGCTTTATTTGCAGAACAAAACCCGCGTGAATTACCTTGGCAGTTACTTGATGTTGATGTGGTTTTAGAATGTACTGGTGTGTATCACTCTCGTGAACATGCGCAGTTACATCTTGATGCTGGCGCAAAGAAAGTCTTATTTTCTCAGCCCGCAGATGCGGATGTTGATGCCACTATTGTTTATGGTATCAATGATGATGAACTACTCGCTGAGCATACGATTGTCTCTAATGGATCATGTACCACAAACTGTATAGTACCGGTGATTAAAGTACTTGATGATGCCTTTGGTATAGAATCAGGGGCGATTACGACTATTCATGCGTCGATGAATGATCAGCAAGTAATTGATGCTTATCATCATGATTTACGTCGTACCCGCGCTGCGAGTCAGTCGATTATTCCCGTTGATACTAAATTAGCTCGCGGTATTGAGCGTATTTTACCTAAGTTCCATGGCCGCTTTGAAGCTATTTCGGTGCGAGTACCTACTATCAATGTTACTGCGATGGATTTGAGTGTGACTGTCAACGCCGATGTTGATTTAAAAGCGGTGAATAAGGTATTAAAAGCAGCAGCGAGAGACCGCCTAGAAGGTATTTTAAGTTATACCGAAGAGCCATTGGTCTCGGTTGATTTTAATCATGACCCACATTCTTGTATTATAGATGGCACACAGACACGAGTCAGTCATAAACGACTGATAAAGTTGTTAGTGTGGTGTGATAATGAGTGGGGGTTTGCTAATAGAATGCTCGATACAGCACGAGTGATGATGGCAGCAAGTAATTAATATAAAAGTTCAAACCTAAAAATAAAACCTATATATTTCAAGTCAGTATCGTTAACTAAGGAGAAGTCCATGTCGGTCATAAATATGGCGGATTTAGATTTAAACGGCAAACGCGTGTTAATTCGTGAAGATTTAAATGTACCAGTAAAAGCAGGTAAAGTGACCTCAGATGCACGTATTCGTGCTGCATTACCGAGTATTAAATTAGCCCTTGAAAAAGGCGCTAAAGTAATGGTTATGTCACACCTAGGCCGCCCTACGGAAGGGGAATATGATGAAGCGTTTTCTTTAGCGCCAGTTGTTGATTACCTTAATGAAGCACTTGAACAAAATGTACGTCTTGAAAAAGATTACTTAAATGGCGTTGAAATTGCTGATAATGAAGTGGTCGTTTTTGAAAACGTACGCTTTAATGTTGGCGAAAGCAAAGATGACGAAGCGTTATCTAAAAAGCTTGCTGCATTATGTGATGTGTATGTAATGGATGCATTTGGTACCGCCCATCGTGCTCAAGCGTCTACCCATGGCGTTGGTTTATTTGCAGATGTTGCTTGTGCAGGCCCACTATTGGCGGCTGAATTAGAGGCATTAGGTAAAGCACTTGATAACCCAGCTCGTCCATTAGTGGCGATTGTGGGCGGCTCTAAAGTATCAACTAAACTAACAGTACTTGATTCACTTTCAACGATTGTTGATCAATTAGTCACTGGTGGCGGTATTGCAAATACCTTTATTGCTGCGGCAGGCTACCCGGTTGGTAAGTCATTATACGAAGCTGACCTAATTGATGAAGCAAATAAGCTAAGTGCGGCTGCTAAAAGTAATAATGGTGAAATACCAGTACCTACTGATGTGGTTGTTGGCAATGAGTTTTCAGAATCAGCCGTTGCAACATTAAAAGATGTTAGCGAAGTAACAGACACAGATATGATTTTTGATATTGGCCCAGATACAGCGAGCAAACTTGCAAAAATTATTGCTAATGCAGGTACTGTTGTATGGAATGGTCCGGTAGGTGTATTTGAATTTGACCAGTTTGGTAATGGCACCCGTGCTATTGCTCAAGCAATCGCTAATTCAAATGCGTTCTCAATAGCTGGTGGCGGTGATACGTTAGCAGCGATTGATAAATACGGCATTGTCGATAAAATTTCGTATATTTCAACTGGCGGTGGTGCTTTCCTTGAGTTTTTAGAAGGGAAAAAATTACCAGCAGTTGCTATGCTTGAACAACGCGCTAAGTAATTAGCGTTTACTCAATGTAGTTAGCAATCGTTAGTTTAGGCTGCTAACTACACTGAGTGTGATCAGATATTAAATACCTCTCACCCTTATTTAATAGCTGGTTTTGTATAACGGTAGATTTGGCAAGAGCCAATACTATCGAGGTGCAGTGATTGCACCGAACTCAACTATTCCGTTCGAACTAGGTAGTTTTGCGCGTGCGCAGCTATCGACAATTTGGAGAATACCAAATGGCTTTAATCAGTATGCGACAACTTCTTGATCATGCAGCTGAACATGGTTATGGCGTACCAGCATTTAACGTTAATAACCAAGAGCAGATCCGCGCTATTATGATGGCGGCTGACAAAACTAACAGCCCAGTAATTGTACAAGGTTCAGCTGGCGCTCGTGCCTATGCTGGTGCCCCATTTATACGTCATATGATTTTAGCTGCGATTGAAGAGTGGCCACATATTCCAGTGGTAATGCATCAAGATCACGGTACCTCACCTGGCGTTTGCCAACGTTCAATTCAATTAGGTTTTTCATCAGTGATGATGGATGGCTCGTTAATGAGCGATGGTAAAACACCATCATCATATGAGTATAACGTTGATGTAACGCGTAAAACTGTTGAACTTGCACACTCTTGTGGTGTGTCTGTTGAAGGCGAGTTAGGTGTGCTAGGCTCACTTGAAACTGGCGAAGCTGGCGAAGAAGATGGCGTTGGTGCTGAAGGTAAACTAACCACAGATCAAATGTTAACCGATCCAGAAGAAGCGGCCGATTTTGTAAGTAAAACCCATGTTGATGCCTTAGCGATTGCGTGTGGTACTTCACACGGCGCGTATAAATTTACACGTCCGCCAACGGATGATATTTTGGCGATTGATCGTATTAAAGCGATCCACGCACGTATTCCTAACACTCACTTAGTTATGCACGGTTCGTCATCAGTGCCGCAAGAATGGCTTGAAATCATCAACCAATATGGTGGTGAGATCCCAGAAACCTATGGTGTGCCAGTTGAGCAGATCGTTGAGGGAATTAAGTTTGGTGTGCGTAAAGTAAATATCGATACAGACTTACGATTAGCATCTACAGGGGCTATTCGTCGCCATCTTGCGCTTAATCCAGCAAACTTTGATCCACGTAAGTATTTAGCTGAAGCGACAAAAGCAATGACAGAGATCTGTGTTGCACGTTATGAGTCATTTGGTACAGCGGGTCAAGCAGGTAAGATCAAACCAATCTCACTTGATGAGATGCACCTTAAATATTTAACGGGTGAATTAGATCCGAAAATTAAATAATTTAATTTATTAAGTTATAAAACAGCCAGTAGTGTTAAAGCTACTGGCTTTTTTATGCCTGATCGTAAAAGATCATTATTTTACCAAGCAGGGGCTTTGGGATCATTGCTTTACTAACTGTGCTTTGTTGAGATCAGATTTTTACTAAGGATCAGCTTGATTGGCAGAGGTTTTGTTATAAAAATAGCCATTTCAAAGCTTTGTTGTATAAATGATCAACAACTTATGGCTTTAGCTAGGTAAAACACTGATCCCAGATCTAACTCGGTTGGTAAACGAATGATCCCTGAAATGAAACTTGGTAGGATTTTGATCTCTGTTAATGATCGCCGATGTTAATAGGCGTTTTAATTGAGTTAGAGTATGAAGATGCTTTCGTGGCTTACATCGTGATACTGTATAGTTGATTATTGAAAGGGGAATTTAATACAAAGTAGTAATGTAGCAATTATAAAGTATGATTTTTAAATGTGAAATTTGATAATGCATGCTAATTATGTACCTTAAAAAGGTTTATTTTGCATTTTTTACCCCGCATTTCGATTTACACGTTACACTTTCATAAAAATGTCATACTTAGTCATAATAATGAAAACTAGTTCGATAACGAAAGAGATAAATTGGAATGTCACGTAAAGTACTTGTCGTCGATGACGAAGCACCGATCAGAGAGATGCTGGTTTTTGTATTAGAGCAAAATGGTTTTCAAGCAATTGAAGCGGAAGATTACGATTCAGCCATTGCAGCGATGGTAGAGCCTTATCCAGATATGGTGTTATTAGATTGGATGCTACCAGGTGGTAGTGGAATTCAAATTGCTAAAAAGTTTAAGCAAAGTGAATATACTCGCCAAATTCCTATTATTATGCTGACTGCTCGCGGCGAAGAAGAAGATAAAGTTCGCGGTCTTGAAGTCGGTGCTGATGATTATGTTACTAAACCATTTTCACCAAAAGAATTAATGGCGCGTATTAAAGCCGTTATTCGTCGTGTGTCGCCTACTTCATTGGAAGAAGCGATTGATGTACATGGTTTACGTCTTGATCCTATTTCACACCGTGTTACCTCTGAAGGTAGCGAGTTGGATATGGGACCGACAGAATTTCGCTTATTGCATTTCTTTATGACTCACCCTGAACGTGTTTATAGCCGTGAACAGCTACTAGATAACGTATGGGGGACTAATGTCTATGTTGAAGATAGAACCGTAGACGTGCATATTCGTCGCTTACGCAAAGCGATTGCACCGCTTGGTCATGACCGTTTAGTACAAACTGTACGTGGTGCAGGCTATCGTTTTTCCAGTAAATTATAAGTGTCATGGAGATGACCAAGCCAATAATTAATTTTGGCTTAAATTTACTTACTCTAAGGTAAAGTGAGTGTATGTATCGAGTTGTTAATAAGCAGGCGTTAGCAAAGCGTCTGTTTATCTATTTCCTACCTTTATTATTAATTGGCGTGCTTATTGGTGCGCCATTTTTGCTTTTATTTTTAGGATCTTTTTCACTGCTTGTTTGGCATTATCATCAACTCTATCGGCTCAGTGATTGGCTATTGAATCAACGTAGTTTTAATCCACCTGAAGGCGAGGGGGCATGGGAGCAAGTATTTGAAGGGATCTACCATTTACAACATCGCAACCGTAAAAAACGTAATGAATTAGCTGATTTGATCCGTCGTTTTCGCGATGGCGCAGAAGCAGTGCCTGATGCGGTTATTGTTCTACAACGTGATTTAAGTATTGTTTGGTGTAATCAACTAGCTTTGAAAGTGCTTGGATTACAGTGGCCAGCGGATCATGGTCAACGGCTTGACAACCTTATTCGCGATCCTAAATTTGCGAAATACATGCAAACGGAATTGTTTGATGAAGCATTAGAACTTGAAAGTGGTCACAGTGTTGAGCAAGTTTTAGAGTTTCGGGTAATGCCATATGCCAGCTCACAATTAATGGTTGTTGTGCGTGATGTCACGCGACTGAAGCAACTTGAGCAAATGCGCAAAGACTTTGTTGCCAATGTATCTCATGAGCTACGTACGCCATTAACCGTTGTTACAGGTTACTTAGAAATGTTTGATGGCGATATGGTGCCACCACCGGCAATGTGGAATAAAGCACAAGGTACTATGCTTGAACAGTGTAAACGCATGGATAGCTTGGTAAATCAGCTATTGTCGTTATCACGTATTGAAGGCGCTCGACGTCAAGATAATGATAAAGCGATCAATGTACCGCAGTTACTTAGCTATATTAGGACTGAAGCACAATCATTGAATCAAGACAAAGGGCATGAGTTGATATTTGATATTGATGCTAACGTCGATATAAAAGGCGCTGAAGAGGAGCTGCGCAGTGCCTTCTCTAATTTAGTGTTTAATGCTATTCATTACACCAAGGCGGGCGGTAAAATAACCGTAAGCTGGAAGCTAAAAGATAATCAAGCGTACTTTTCAGTAGTTGATAATGGCGATGGTATTGCACCAGAGCATATTAATCGTTTAACTGAGCGTTTTTATCGGGTTGATAAAGCACGTAGTCGTACCACCGGTGGCTCAGGGCTGGGTTTAGCCATCACCAAACATGTATTAACTCGTCACGATAGCCAATTGATAATTAAAAGTAAATTAGGCGAAGGATCATGTTTTTCGTTTGCTTTTAGTCGTGAAAAAACAGTGCTATTAAATAATTGAGCCAAAAAGCCAAAGTCATAAAAGTGTCATTTTAGAGTAATCTAACTGTCATCTATTCTCTTTAGAGTAGACGACAGTTAAGAAATGGACGAACAAAATCGGAGCAACCTAATGAGATTTAAAAACCTAGTAGCCGCAATGGGTGTGGCAGTAACAACATTTGTATCTGCACAAGCAATGGCAGTAGATACAGTTATTCCTGAGTATCAAAAAACCAGTGGTATTTCAGGTAATTTTTCATCTGTGGGCTCTGATACTTTAGCCAACATGATGACCTTTTGGGCTGAAGAATATAAACGTATTTACCCAAATGTGAACATCCAAATTCAAGCGGCTGGTTCATCTACTGCGCCACCGGCATTGACAGAAGGCACAGCAAACTTTGGCCCGATGAGCCGCAGAATGAAATCAAAAGAAATCGAAGCGTTTGAAAAACGTTACGGTTATAAACCTACTGAAGTACGTGTAGCGATTGATGCATTGGCAGTATTTGTTCATAAAGACAATCCAATTGAAGGTTTACGTATCGACCAAATCGATGCGATTTTCTCTTCAACTCGTAAATGTGGTGCTGATGCAGATGTGACTCGTTGGAGTGATGTAGGTTTAACGGGGAATTGGGCTGCAAAAGACATTCAGCTTTATGGCCGTAATTCTGTATCTGGTACTTACGGATACTTTAAAAACAAAGCGCTATGTAAAGGTGACTTCCGTAACAACGTGAACGAGCAACCAGGTTCAGCATCGGTAGTGCAATCAATTTCTTCATCAGTGAATGCAATTGGTTACTCAGGTATCGGTTATAAAACATCAGGCGTACGTACTGTACCACTGGCGAAAAAAGGCGATAACTTTGTTGATGCAACACTTGAAAATGTAGCAACAGGTAAATACCCACTGTCGCGCTTTTTATATGTTTATGTGAATAAACACCCGAATAAACCGCTTGCACCTATTGAAGCAGAGTTCTTAAAAATGGTGTTATCACAAGATGGCCAAAAAATTGTAGAGAAAGATGGTTATGTACCACTTTCTGGCAAGATGGCAATGGGCGAACTTAAGAAGCTAGGTCTTCTTTAAACTTAACGCCAACTATGAGTTAATAAAAAACCGCGCAATGTAAATTGCGCGGTTTTTTTATATCAACTAGGTTCAGGTTAGTTAAACAGCTTCTTTTTGAGCTGTTGATGGGCATTTAAAACGCGTTTACGTTTACTTAAACCTTGGCGCTTAAAGCTCTGAATTGGCATTACGCTAGGTTGCTCTTGCCCCAATGTAGGGATTGTAAAGTTAGCAACATCATCATTCGGTAATGCTATTTCTTGCTCATGTACACGTAAGGCTGCAAGGGTGTCGTTATTATCAACTTCACTCGGGCAAATAAATATGCCCATTTTACGTAATTTAACCCCTAAGCCTATGCTACTTGAATATCGTACAATTGGGGCTGCTAAGATCAATCCAACTAAGATCGGCGATAACCACCAAAAGAATACAGGCGTAAAGTAATAAGCAATACCGCCCCAAGCTAAGGCGATTAAGGTTGATAGTAATGTGTAACCTATCGCTTCTTGCCACGGAACCATGCGGCCTGATCGAGGCTGGGCGTCCCACGTTACTTTTTTACCTAAAAATACACACACCACAAAGTAGCTATGAAAAACCATCATCAGCGGGGCGATAATAATGGCAAACACGGTTTCAATGATTGAGCCTAAAATTAATTTAAATGAGCCGCCAAATTGTTTATTACGATGGATCAGTGTGACAATAATCCCCATTAATTTCGGTAATAATAACAACACAATTGTGACAAAAAGCAACGAGTTAATTAATTCTGTTTTTGCTATTTGCCAAGTCGGAAATAATTGATACGCCTGATTAAAATAGACATTACTGTTTAGTGCGCGGGTGACCGCATCTATGGTACTTAGCACTAACATTGATAACCAAATTAATGATGAAATATATGCCGTTGCACCTAATAAAAAGTGCAGCTTGCTGATTATTTTTAAACCCGACGCAGGTAACAAACCTAAATGTTGAATGTTGCCTTGCACCCAACGCCTGTCGCGAATAGCGTAATCTAAAATATTACTCGGTACTTCTTCGTAGCTACCTTGTATATCACTGAGTAATAATACATCCCAGCCAGAACGATGCAGCAACGATGCTTCGACAAAGTCATGGCTTAAAATTTCGCCGCCGAAAGGGGCATTACCTTTGAGCACCGGTAAACCGCAGCAATCAATAAACGCTTTAACCCGAATGACGGCATTGTGTCCCCAGTAATTAGCGTGATTAGTCTGCCAAAAAGCTGAACCGGTTGCTAGCATTGGACTATAAAGTACTGACGCAAACTGTAGAAAGCGACCAAAGAAGGTATCTTGCCTAACAGGGATCGGAATCGTTTGAATAAGCCCAGCTTGTGGATTGTTGATCATGCTGCTGGTGAGCTCAAGCATACACTGACCCGTCATGATACTATCTGCATCAAGTACAATCATGTGCTCGTATTTACTGCCCCAACGCTCGCAAAAGTCAGTTAAGTTACCTACTTTACGGTGTTTGTTATCTTCACGGCGGCGGTAAAAAGTTTGTTTGGCAAAATCACCTAGGCGTTCGGTCAAGGCATGCCACGCTTTTAGCTCATTGTTAGCTATTTCTTTATCTTGTGTATCACTTAATAAGTAGAAATCAAAATGCGCAAATTGGCCTGTTTTTATCAGTGAACGTAAGCTCACTTCAAAACCTGCGATAACTCGCTGTGTATCTTCATTGTAGATAGGCATAACGACAGCAGTTCTGGTTTTACTCAATGCTTGCTGATCAATTTCGATTGCTTTTTGGCGCGTCAGTGTCAGCGGGTCAATTCTAAATAATTGTAAAATAAATCCCATACAGCCACTGCAAAATGCGGTCACAATCCAAGTAAAGGTAATTGAAAACAGCGCAAGTAATGCATACTCTAGCGGGGTCATGCCATTTGAATTTAAAATATCAAACATGATCCACATACCATAAGCTGAGATGGCTAACACTAACAGTGAAAAAAGCCATACACGAGTCTTTTTAAAAGGCATTGTACTGTTACTCGACGTCATTTGGATACCAGACATAACTCCATACCTCGCTAACTTCTTTGTCACGTAGTGTTAATGATAAGCGCATGTCTACAGGCTTACCGCCCTCTGGCGCGACTTTAAAAGCAACACGCCATCCTTCATTATTTGGTAATTGTTGAACTGTTTTATCGCTTATTTCACCTGAATTTAGGGTCAAATTAGCAAGCAATTTTAGTTTAGCTGACAAGTTGTTAATATTGTCACCAGTGAAGTCAACCGTAAATTGGCGATGACTTTTTGGTGGTGGATTTTCTTCACCGGGTAATGCAGCACTGCCAATGCGAGTGCGTAAAACTCGGGCTTTATCTTGGCTTGCAAGCGCCGCGTTAAATGTTGACAATTTATAACTAAAACTAAGTGTTTCACCTGCTTTAAGTGGTTGCTCTGGTACCCAATAGCTAACGATATTGTCATTGGTCTCGGTGTCAGTCGGTATTTCTACTAACTCAACTCGACCATTTCCCCATTGTCCTTGTGGTTCAATCCACAAGCTTGGGCGGGCATGATAATGTGCCTCAGTATCGAGATAGTTATTAAACTCACGGTCGCGCTGTGCTAGTCCAAAACCTTTTGGATTATCATAACCAAATGACGTTACACTAAGCTGTTTAGGGTTATTTAGCGGACGCCACACCCATTTATTGTCTTGTGATTGCATTAGTAAACCATCAGAGTCATGTACTTCTGGTCGGTAATCATCAAAGAATTTAGTGCTATTTTCGCCGTGGTAAAACATGCTTGTAAGCGGTGCTATACCTAGTTTTTTGATATCTTTGCGGGCGAATATTTGCATTTTAGTTGTTACTTCAGTTGCTGTTGATGGACTGATCTCAAAACGATATGCGCCAGTAACAGAAGGACTATCAAGTAATGCATATAACACAATATGTGTGTCTTCAGGTTTTGGCTTAACTAACCAAAACTCTTTAAATACTGGAAACTCTTCACCAGAGCTGAGTGCTGTATCAATCGCCAGGCCGCGTGCTGAAATACCATACACTTGATCAGGGCCCACTATGCGAAAATATGAAGCGCCTTGAAATACAGCAACTTCATCTTTGTAGTCGTTATTGTTTAGAGGAAAGTGTAATCTAAAACCGGCATGTCCCAACTGAGTGGTGCCTAAAGCTGTGGTAATTTCCTGCTCAAGTGGTGCTGCGGTGCCATCATAGCGGTAGTAATCAGTTTTAAATGGTAGATTTTTTACCTTCGCATCAGCATCAACTGTGTTAATCGCGATAGGGTTTTTATAGAGAAAACCTGGATGGAATAACTGTACCTCATATAAACTTTCATCTTTCCAGATCGCATGATCTTGACGAAAACGAATCGCTCGATAGTCCTGATAATTAATATTATTTAACGCATCAACAGCAATTACGGGAGCTGCTACGTAGTCTTTGGCAGCCAGTTGTTTGGCTCTAGCTGTTACCACCGAAAATAATTTTTCAGAAGGGATTGTAAGCAAAGTTGGCTGTGTAGTTGGTACAGCATCAGCAGTATCCGCATCAGATTTTGTTATTGGTTGTTCTGCCGCACTGACATTACATGCACACAAGGCTAATAATGCACTTAATAATGCCCTCTTTTTAAATGATGGATACAGAGTTGCCCGCGTTATCGTTTCCATGAGGTTTTTTCCTTTAGCCGTTATCTGGTTAATTTTAAAATGCTTTAGTTAGTTGAATTCAAGTTTGCAAAAAACGAACCTAAAATAAACTTATATATTTCAATGACTTTATATTTATTAGTATCGTAGAGGGTGTACTTTCTTTGTGTAAGCTGGAAATAATTACACGCAATGTATGACTACTTCTTACTAATATAAGTAGATATTACTAAACTAAACCTTGCTCTAAGGTGAATGGCAGAAAAATCACGATGGTTGGATGTAGAAAGTTTGCCTAAAGTAGGCGCAGGGGGGGAGGAAACTTGCCAATCATGATAATTGGCAAGTTAATATCAGTTATTGCACATTACCTAAAGCTTGAGCATTTTCTTTGCATTGGTTATAGGCTTCAATACATTTGGTATTACATACTTTATATACCATGCCTTCGCCGGTACTTTGCTGTTCGCAGTTCACTTCACATTGATAATTCTGTTGTGCGCATTGCTGCATTTCTGGGTTTTCTATTTGGTTTTGACACCCAGCTAATATGCCTATACACAGCGAAATGCTTGATAATTTTAATAATGAATTCATGCTTATCCCAATTATTGTTATGTAATATCAACGAGCAGATTGTCTATTAGCCTTACTGGCCCTAAGAAGGCTGCCGCCAAAATCACTAGTTGACTATCATTGAGTGTAGCTTTTTTTAAGGTATCGCGCTGAGCTATTTCAAAGTAGTCAATTTTGAGCCCTGCTTGCTCTAGTTGCTGCTTTGCTTGTCGGCATATGTCGTCAAAATCACGCTGCCCGGAGTTTAACTGTTCTGCGCTCCAATTAAGGGTTTTAAATAGCACTGTCGCTGTTTCTTTTTGAGCTTCTGATAAGTAGCCATTGCGAGAGCTCATAGCCAACCCTGACACTTCACGGCTGGTTGCAACGCCAATAATTTCTACTGGAATTGACAGGTCATGAGCCATGGTTTTAATCACTTGCAACTGTTGATAGTCTTTTTCACCAAAGCATGCATAGTCAGGCTGTACTAAGTTAAATAATTTAGTAACCACCGTTGCTACACCGCGAAAATGACCTGGACGTGATCCGCCGCAATAACCCATTGATATATTTGGTACATCGACAAAGCTTTGCGCATCTAAACCGTTAGGGTAAATGGCTTCCACACTTGGGGTAAATACAATATCAGTACCAAGCTCTGCCAGTCCTTGTTTATCCGCAATGAGGGTGCGCGGGTAGTTATCAAGATCTTCGTTGACACCAAATTGCATTGGGTTTACAAAAATACTAACCACGACTTTATCAGCCATGTTTTTGGCTTTCTCAACGAGTGAAAAATGCCCTTGATGTAGATTACCCATAGTTGGCACTAGTGCTACACTAAGCCCAGCTTGGCGCCATGCTTTAATTTGACTACGTAATGATTTTATTTCAGTGATCGACTGCATTATTTAAACTCATGTTCCGTGCTTGGAAAAGCACCACTTTTAACGTCGCTACAATATTTTTTAACCGCATCCGGCATATTGCCTGTTTCGAGTAAAAAGTTTTTAGAAAATTTAGGGATGTAACCTGCTGAAATGCCAACTAAGTCATGCATGACTAGAATTTGGCCATCAGTTTGATTTCCTGCACCAATACCAATGGTAGGAATATTAACCGCGTCAGTAATTAATTTGGCAAGTTCAGATGGAATACATTCAAGAACCAGCATTTGTGCGCCTGCCGCGGCAAGCGCCTGAGCATCGCTAATCATTTTTTGTGCTTGTTGTTCACTACGGCCTTGGATTTTAAAACCACCAAACACATGTACTGATTGCGGTGTTAAGCCTAAATGTCCACATACCGGTATACCTTGTTGAGTCAGCGCAACAACTGAGTCATACAGCCATTCGCCCCCCTCAAGTTTGACCATGTTAGCGCCAGCTCGCATTAACTCTGCTGCATTTTTACAGCTCTCGGCTGGGCTTGAATAGGTCATAAATGGCATATCTGCAATGACGAATAAATCACGGCTCCCGGCGCGTACGCTGCGAGTATGATAGGCAATATCTTGATTGGTAACAGCCAGTGTATCGTCGCCGCCTTGTAACACCATGCCTAACGAATCACCGACTAAAATAACGTCTACGCCGTTATCGTGAAATAACTTTGCAAAGCTGGCATCGTAGGCCGTTAATGCCGTAATTTTTTGTTGGTCTGCTTTCATTTTATTGAGCGTAGAAACGGTTATTTTAGACATAGTATCCTCGTAGGCAACAGCCTGAAATTAATTACAGAGGTAATTGTTGTAATTCGTTTAGTGCCAAATTAGTGCTAATACTGTGAAGTAATGTACCATTTGGCAGCGTAATATTTGGGGCTATTTCAAGTAGCGGGTAAACCACAAACTCGCGTTCAGTTAGACCATAATGTGGCACAATTAAACGCTCGCTATTAATGACTTGATCACCAAATAATAAAATATCAATATCTAAGGTGCGCGGCCCCCAGCGCTGTGCTTTTCGTACTCGGCCGTGTTCAAGTTCTATCTGTTGTGTTAAATCAAGCAACTGCTCAGGTAATAGCGTGGTTTTTAGCGCCGCAACAGCGTTAACGTAGTCAGGTTGATCTTGCGGGCCCATCGGTTTACTCGCGTAATAATGCGATACACCAATAAACTCGCAATCAGCCAATGCACGAAGTGCTGCAACAGCATGATCTAGCTGAGTACGAGGGGCGTTTAAATTAGCCCCTAAACCAAGGTAGACGGTTTCCATGATCATTCAGCCGCTGGTTTTGGGCTGCGTCGGCGAGTACGACGACGGCCTTTTGTTGCGCCTTGCGTACCTAACGCTTTAACTAGCTCTTTTTGACCATTGATGTCTTGTTTTAAATAGTCAGTCCACCAGTTAACTAATTGCTGATGCTGTTTTTCACCGGCCTGTACGCGCAAGAGTAAAAAGTCATACGCAGCTTTAAAACGTGGTTGCTGTGTAAGGCGATATGCACGTTGTCCTGAGCGTTTATCTAAGCGGTGTTGAATATGCCAGATATCACGAGCGCCAAGAGTAAAGCGTTTTGGTACGGCAATATGTTGGGCATTATCACTGAGTACTTTGTTCATACCTTGAGCGAAGGCATCGTATTCAGATAGTTGCTCTTGTTCTTGCAGTGCTTTAGTGATCTGCAATAATGGGAACCATAACAATGCAGCAAAAATAAATGCTGGAGTTACTTTTTTCTCCGCATTAATACGTTCATCTGTATTACGGAACATCTGTTGAATTAAAGCGAACTCTAAGCCATCAGGATTACTATCTAAAATACTATCAAGGGCTGGAAATAATGATTTAAAAAGGCCATATTTACGTAGCATTAAAAAGTTTGCTTCGGCCTTGCCATTTAAAAACAGTTTCAGTGTTTCTTCAAATAACCGCGCTGCAGGGATATTATCTAACAGGCTTGCTAATTCATTTAATGGTTGCTCGGTTGCCGGTGCAATCGACATATCGAGTTTGGTTGCAAAGCGAACTGCGCGCAGCATACGCACAGGATCTTCGCGGTAACGGGTTGCTGGATCACCAATCATCTCGATTTGTCGAGCGTTAATAGCTGCTAAGCCATTAGCATAATCATGGATTGAAAAATCATTAATTGAATAATATAACGCATTGATTGAAAAATCGCGGCGTTCAGCATCTTCTTCAATACTACCAAAAACGTTATCGCGCAGCAGTTGTCCTTGGTCACTCGATTGGCTAATTTGGTTTTTATCTTCAGGCGCTTCGTGATGACCTCGCATGGTGGCCACTTCGATTATTTCACGACCAAAAACAATGTGTGCTAAACGAAAGCGACGGCCAATTAAGCGGCAATTACGAAATAGCTTTTTAACCTGATCAGGAGTGGCATTGGTGACCACATCAAAATCTTTTGGTTGTTGACCTAACAAAATATCACGAATGCAACCACCAACAAGGTAGGCATCAAAGCCTCCGTCTTTCAGGCGATATAATACCTTGATTGCATTTGGGCTAAATTGTTTGCGAGAAATACCATGCTCATTGCGTCCAACTATTAAAGGCTGCGCAGAGACTTGGGTATGTTCGGCTGTTACAGAGGCGGTTGGGCCAATAATTTGCCGACAAAATTGAAAAAGCTTGGAAATAATAATCTGTCTCCTACAGAATTCGGTTATTTGATGGACGCCATCAAAAATCAAACCAAGTATAGCCTCACTTTACTATTAACTGCACATGTGTTGCGTTTACTTGGTAATACCTATGGTATTAGAGTCTTGTTTATTCTAGTCAGTTAAACAGTCATTGCTAGGGTTAAAATTTTCTAGCATCACGATGCTGGAAATTATTATCCTGTTATTGGGCTACTTGACTGCTGAATCGTGTACAACCTTAACGCAATTGGTATTAATTAAATGAATTGCACATTTAAGGTGGGCTATCATATACCAGCACAGCTTAAAAATTAAGTTGAAGGCCTTAAAATTAGCCTTTTTTAGTGAATTTTTATTTGTTTAAATGCGTAAAGGCGATTGTATGGCTGTGCGGGTTTTGCGAAATTTGAATTTGTGTCATTTTAGGGACGTTTTGCAAGTTGTAATTGTCGACTGCCCAAGCTAGCATTTGCTCGATATTTAGTTCAAGTAATTCATCTTTGGGCGCCAATCCTAAAAATTCGAATGCACTCAGCAAAGCCGGTTTGGGGTTACTTTTGCTAATAGCTGGGGCATAGTTTTGTTTTGATAATTTAAACCCAGGTTTAGCGACTGCTAATGGTAAATGTGCGTAATGGGGGGCCGTGGCAGCTAATTGTTTAAATAAACTCAATTGGCGTGCGGTTGGTTCAAGCAAGTCTGCGCCGCGTACGACATGAGTGATACCTTGGGCAATATCGTCTGCGACCACCACTAGTTGATAAGCAAATAGCCCATCACTGCGCTTTATTAAGTAATCTTCGTGGGCGAGATCATGAGCTACATTTATCTCACCTTGAATGAGATCATGGTATTGGCATGTAGCATGTTGCTGAATTAACCGCAGTGCGCTGCTGTTCTGACTATGCTTTAAATGACGACAATGGCCTTGATAAATACCGCCAAGCGCTTTAATTTCTTTGCGCGAGCAGTGGCAAGCATAAATTAGGTGCTGGTTATTTAGATTATTAATGGTATGCGCATACAAGTCATGGCGTTGAGTTTGATAGACTACGTCTTCATCCCAGTACAAACCATAGGCTTCTAAGGTATTGAGAATATCTTTAGCGGCGCCGTCTACAACACGTGTTGTGTCGATATCTTCAATACGGACTAACCAAGTGCCTTGGTTGCTTTTCGCGTCAAGGTAGCTGCCCACAGCCGCCACAAGAGAACCAAAATGAAGTGGTCCAGAAGGTGACGGCGCAAAGCGACCGCGATAGTTGCGCATAGGCGCAGTAACGGCTGTGGTAGACATTGATTAATTACTAGTAATTAACCACGTCCAGATTGTTTTTCTTTGATTTCCGCAAGCGTTTTACAGTCTACACACAAGTCAGCTGTAGGACGTGCTTCTAAACGGCGGATACCAATTTCAATCCCGCACGAATCACAAAAACCAAAATCATCTTCTTTGATTAATTGGATCGTTTTTTCAATTTTTTTGATCAGTTTACGTTCACGGTCACGAGTACGAAGTTCTAAAGAGAACTCTTCTTCTTGTGCTGCGCGGTCAACTGGATCAGGGAAGTTAGCTGCTTCGTCTTGCATATGCGATTTAGTACGGTCAACTTCATTGCGTAAATCGTTGCGCCATGCTTCCAAAATAGTTTTGAAATGAGTGCGTTGTGCATCATTCATATACTCTTCGCCCGGCTTTTCCTGGTATGGTTCTAATCCGGCCTGAGCCAATAACCCTAATTTTTTTTGGTCTGGCATAACTTTCTCCTAAATCCTTAATATAATGCCCAGCATGAGCCGGCGGCTATAAATAACAGAATCCTATGGCCTAGGCAAATTTATTTTTCATTAATTAGTCTCACTTAAACCGCATCAATAAAATTAAAAAAGGTACGATAAGTGGTTTTTACACCGATTACTTTTAAATAAGTGCTTAAAAACTTGCCTTGTTATATGGGCGAAAACCTTAAAAACAAGTCGCTTTTAATTAAAAGTAAGCTTTTCTGTTAGTGTAATTTCAGCGCTCGAAATATCGGCTTTATAAGCAACTACTTCGACACCTTTAGTTATTGCTAAATCAACTAGTTGGGCGTACTTTTCGTCAATGTGGCGCGCCGCACTAACTTGCTTAATCCCTTGATGTAATACAGCAAACAGCAGCACTGCACGGTGGCCTTGTGCAACCATTTCAATTAATTCACGAATATGTTTTTGACCGCGAAGAGTTTCGGCATCAGGGAAGTAACCTTGGCCACTTTGTGGATCATTTTGACTGAGTAAAGTGACAGATTTTACTTCTACATAGCAGTCTGGGCGTTGGGGAGCTGTCAGTAAAAAATCGATACGGCTATTTTCATCACCATATTTAACCTCTGGCTGTATTTTAGTGTAGCCGCTAAGCTCGCTGATTAGCGCTGCGTGCAGTGCTTCTGCAACGATTTTATTCGCGATTGCCGTATTGACACAGATCAGATGGCCAAACTGGTTTTGCGTCAATTCTAATGAATGAGGATATTTTCTTTTTTGATTGTTACTGGTGGAATAAAAGGCTGCAAAATCAGGCTCCGCGCAACCAGTCATTTTACCTGTGTTGGCACAATGGGCGGTAAACTCTGAGCCATCGCTAAGGCGTAAATCGGCTAAAAAACGTTTGTAGCGTTTGATCAAAGTAGCGTGTTGGAGTGGTGTTGTATATTTCATTATTTTAGTTATTTGGTCTCAAGCAGTTGGGAAGTTGTTGTGGCTATAGTAAACTCATCGTCACAATTTTAGCGCAAAGAGTATTCTAACATGTCTGAAAAATTTGTTGTTCAATTAAGCGAGCAGGGTGCTGCATCGCATTGGGGCGAAACCGCCACGTTATCTTTTAATGAGCACGGTGCAACGGTTCATTTATCTGAACAAGAAACATTAGTAAATGTACAAAAAGCCGCGCGCAGTATTGCCAATCAAGGCGTTAAAAATGTCGTGCTAGCTGGTGATTGCTGGTGTACAGAAACACAGTGGGCTTTTTATCAAGGGTTTGTATCGCCTAAGTCATTACACGGTGTTGAATTTGCTGAAAATGCTAAAACAGATAGCCAAGAGCTTGCTTCATTACTTCGTTCTGCTACTTGGGCGCGTGAAATGATCAATGGCACGGCGGATGACATTTTCCCTGAAAGTTTAGCTGGTAAAGCTGCTGAATTTATTCAATCACTAGCTCCTGAACACGTGAGCTATCAAATCATCAAAGGTGATGCGCTACTTGAGCAGCAGTGGATTGGTATCCATGCTGTTGGTCGCGGTAGTGAGCGCCCGCCTGTATTACTTGCACTTGATTACAATCCAACTGGCGATGAAAATGCGCCTGTGGATGCAGCGCTTGTTGGTAAGGGGATTACTTTTGACTCTGGCGGTTATTCAATTAAAGCCAGCGAAGGTATGTTAGGTATGAAGTGCGACATGGGCGGTGCTGCAACGGTTACCGCAGGTTTGGCATTGGCTATTAGTCGCGGTATTAATAAACGTATTAAACTGTTTTTATGCTGTGCTGAGAACCTTATTTCAGGCCATGCATATAAGCTGGGTGATATCCTTACCTATAAAAACGGCACGACAGTTGAGATTGTTAACACTGACGCTGAAGGACGCTTAGTACTTGCTGATGGCTTAATGGCTGCAGCTGAAACAGGTGCTCCTTTAATTATTGATGCGGCGACACTAACAGGCGCTGCGCTAGTTGCTGTTGGTCAAGAGTACAATGCCTTATTTGGACTTGATAAAGAGTTTGTACGTGAAGTTGAAGGCTTTGCTGGACAAGAAATGGAAGGCGCGTGGCCACTACCACTTGAAAAGTGGCATCAACAAAACTGTCCTTCACCATACGCTGATACAGCTAACAGCCGTGCCCAAAAAGGCGGTGGTTATGGTGGCGCATCAAATGCTGCTGGTTTCTTGTCACGCTTTGTACCAAACGACGGCAAAGGCTGGGTGCATATGGATTTAGCGGCAGCGTTTAATATGGGTAGCACGAGTCAATGGGCTGCCGGTGCGACAACAGTCGGGATGCGCACAGTTGCACGTACTTTACTAGAAAAAGCGTAATCTTGAATATGTTTAAAAAAGCGCCGTTTTAGGCGCTTTTTTGTTGGCTATAAAAATGTAATTACAAACAGAAACAAGCTTTTTTAGTTTATTTGCGCTAAAATCTCGCCCCACTTTTGCATTTCAAGTGATTAAGGTTTGAAGTTATATTTCTTACATTAAAAGCGCTGCTTTTATTTAAGTCTTATTCATAAACTATACTTGAATGATCAACTCACACTGGGAATTCTAATTATGTCAGATAAGTGCTACATCACAGCGCAACAATTGCTTGAAGATTCATTTCGCGTTGCGGCGCAAGTATACCAAGATGGTTTTCGTCCTGATTTTATTATTGGTATTTGGCGTGGTGGTGCCCCAATTGGGATTGCAGTGCAAGAGTATTATGATTATAAGGGCATAGAGACAGATCATATCGCGGTGCGAACTTCATCATATTACGGTATTAATAAGCAGTCGAAAGAAATTAAAGTACATGGCTTACACTACATTATTGAAAATGCTAACGCAGGTGACTCGTTATTGATTGTTGATGATGTATTTGATTCAGGGCGTAGTATTTTTGCACTGAAAGAAAAGCTTTCGGAATTGATGCGTTTAAACTTACCTAAAGATATCCGCATTGCATGCCCGTATTACAAACCAAAAAATTCTAAAGTAGATATGAAGCCTGACTACTACATTCATGAATCAGAAGAGTGGTTAGTATTCCCGCATGAATTATCGGGTTTAACACCTGATGAGATCATCGCTGGTAAGACAGATTTAGTAAAAATACACGATATTTTATTAGCAAAATAAATCTATCGAGTAAAAATAAAAAAGGCCTTAACTAGGCCTTTTTTTATTTATCAATTAGCTGTCTAAACTAATATTATTTATAGATTTCAAACGCTTCTTTTAATCGTGCTAAATGAGCATATACGTAACTGCTTGACATACGATCTTGGTTTAAGAAAGTATTATCGAGGTCGATTGACGATTTGAGTATTGTCGCACTACTGGTGTTTATCAAATTTACTTTTTGATTAATTATAGTATTTACGCTATGTGTCCAGCTTTTAGTCCCTGTAACTTGCCAATTACCTGCATCCATATCTTTGCGTGGTGATAATGGAATACTAAAACCAATCCCCACTTTCTCTACGTCAGTGTCACTATACATTACGGTTATATTTGCATCACCAAACCAGAACTTAGTTTCAAGTTTATAGCCGGTATCTTCATTCCAGAATTGTCCACCAGAGATATGGAAAGAGACATCCTTTTCAGCCCATAAATAACGGTATGAATAAACCGAGTAGTCGCGTTTATCAGTGTCATAATCTTTATACTCAAAGTAGCCTAACTTTGCTTGTATCTTGTGGCGGCCTGCGGGGCTTTGCCATGCAGTTTCGTTGGTAATACCTGTATAATCAAAGTAATCTTGGAATAAACCGACTTGAGTCTGGTTATATATGTTAAACGGTAAAGCGAATGTTTGATATACAACGGCACGTTTAATCCCCGTTTCTTGGCGTGAATTACTAAATACACTACCTTTTTCAAAGTGATCTGTATTAGCTACATTAACTTGCCCAGTAATATTTACACCTGCACCTTGCCATAATGGTACATGTAAATCGGCTTGTAGAGCTAACGAGTAATCATAAACACCTAATTCAGTTGCATATCGTGATGATAACGATGGTGAAAATGAAACTCTAGGTACAAAATAAGGGCTCGTGCTTTGGGTATTTCCGGCCCATTTTACACCCACAGCATCTTTATCACTAAATTGAGTGCTGACCATTAAATCAGGAGTGATATTTTCATCAATAAAGCGACGGTAATTATCTAAATACCCATTGACTTGTAACAGTGGGATATCTTGTTTTGCCAAGCGAACAATAAATTCATTATTGCCAGTAGCAAAGCTTTCAGTTATGCGGCCTAAAACAAGCCCCAACGCATCAATTTCATTACGATTAAATACTGAGTTTTCAAATTCAACAATGATTTGTTTGCTCTCGCTAATACCAACACGGATATTTTCAAAACCATCGTTAACTAAGCTGCTTTTTAAGCTGTGAATTTGTTGATTGTTATTTTGTGCAGTGGAAACTTGTTGATTTTGTTTGGTCGCTGTTAATACTTTTACTGGTTCCGCAGATACTACTCGACTAACAGACTCTTCCGTTTGATTTGGGGATGTAGCAAGAGTTGCTCTCGTACGCTGATTTGAACTCTTAGATAACTTTGCCGCTGCAACTGGTTGAGGTGCTGGTTTTAGATTGTGGTAGTTATCTTGTGCTTCATCACTGAGCGGCATGCTAATATTGACACCCCAATAAGTATCATCACTAGCAAGTTCTGTATTTGAGTAAAAGCGGCTATTAAATGAAACCGTGGCAATATCATAAAGCCACTCTTTTGGCACCGTAATACGGGCGCCTAAATTAAATGCTTCTGCATCATGCTCAGCGAGTACTGAAAGCCAAGTGTAAGGTTGATATTCAATACCAGCAAACGCGCCGTCTAGTTGCCCTGTAAGCGTGTCAGATGCGCCAATACCGGCACTAAAGCGAAAATCCCACCACTGTTTAGAAGCAACAGCATAAAACGCTTCATACTGATTGGCTGCGCCACCGAAATCTTTAGCGCCAACAGCGACACTAAACCAGTCTTTTGGAATGAATGGAATTTGGTATTTGGCATTAAATGATAAGTCGCGGATTTGGCCTTTATTTTCATAGCTAAATGTTATGTCGTGCATCGACGATGAGGTAATCCTACCACTGACTTCTAAACCTTCAAAAAGTCCAGCTGAAAATGTAAAGTTATGACCGTCGGTGTACTTTCCTCTAGCTTCTAGCTGGTTACTGTAACCTATATCAATATTACCTTTGTCGATTACAACAGCGGTAGGAGTGTTGAAAATACCGGTAAATCCATTATATGCAATACCATGATTAATGTTTTGATCAGCAAAAACGGAGGTACTGGCACTGAGTGCGCAAAGTGTCGCGAGGGTTGTTTTATTATAAGTCACGTGATTAACCAATTTAGATTAGAGTTAGGTTTTAAACTTTTAAAACCCGATAATTATTTTAGCTATAAATACTATAAACCAAAAATAACTTAATAACGAGATAAACAAAAGCCGCGCAAATGCGCGGCTTTAGGAAGTACAGTTCTACCTCAGATTAAGAACCAGAACCAGAACCAGAACCAGATACTGGTACAGTATCAACTTCACACACTACTGGGATATCAAATGTAGCTGCAGTTGTGTTTGCCGCTACTGGAGTAGATGTCCACACATTAGTGTTGTAGTTAAGGTAACTAGCAGAGTAAGTGCCACCTTGCTCTAAGTTCAGGTTGAAAGTACCTTTCGAGTAAATAGTTTGCTTGAAGTTGCCATCTTTAAACAATCTGACTAGCGCAGGTGTTGCAACCGGTGGAGTACCTATTTCAAAATCTCCGGTATTGCTACACACTAGCTGTGTTGTTATTTTTTTAGTTACAATTGTTGGCGGAGCAATTGTAAGTGTTAGATCTTTATCATTTAAGTCACAGATATTGCTTACAGATAATGCCGATGCAGTGCTATCAGTGTCAGTTGACAAGCCATCTAAAACGTTAACACCATTGCGCAATACTTTAACTTTAACCGGGAAACCTGGAGGGTTGTTAAACGTTGCTGATCCATAATTACCGTTACGGCTAGTGAAAGATCTTCTATAGCCATTAATTTCAAGTAAAATAGTTGTTTCAGCTATATTAGCGTCACCATTTCTATCTAAAATATCAAATTTTACACTTGAACATTTATTGTTGTTGAAGTAATCAAGGTTCCAGTAAGATAGGTGATTTACATCTACTGATACATCAAATGTTGATGCATTACCGCTATCAGTTACTTCACCGTAGCTTTCGAATCCCCATTTACCAGCTTCTTCATCGTAACTCCAAACTGGGAAGATATCACCAACCGCAATTTTACGAGCTACAGGAGCTGCAACAGTACATACACCATTTTTGAAGCCATTTGCTTCGGCGTATGCTTTGATATCAGTAGTACCGGCAGGTAAAGTTACAGGACAAGGGTTTGAAGTCTTTTTGTCGACCTGCATTGCAACAGTGATTGAATTGCCTGCACCAAAAGATTTCACTTTATTACCAGCATCATCAACTAGCTCGATAGCAACAAAGCCACCTGAAGTAAATGAACCTTGCACTTGATCAGTACTGTTAGGATCAGAAGCTACAGATAGAGCTAAACCTCCAGGGAACGCATCTAATGACGACGAGGTTGCAGCTGCAGTTTCGGCTTCTTCATCATTACGTGTTGCTTCATTCGCAAAGTAGGCAACAGTCATTTTTGGAACTGTCGTTAACGGTTGATTATCTTTATCTAAAAATTGCGTGCCGCTTTTGATTTTAACGGTTGAACCGCCAACAGCAACACCTGCTTTGTTAATTGCTTGTGGTAATGTAATCTCTGTTTTATCGCCAGAAATTGATAACCCTGAAGCTGGGTCATACGACACAGTGGTATTTTCACCTTCAGGTACTAATGCAGTTAATTCTTTGGTGTCAGCAACAATCGCTACATCAGAATCTGCAAGTGTACGTGGTGTTAAACGAACTTCTTGTGCTACAACGTTATCAGTTGGTGATAACGTTAAAGTACCAGAGTTGTTTAAATATCCAGCAGCAGAAATAACATAGTCATAGCTAACACCATTAGCTGGGATAGAGTCTACTGTGTATGCAAACGAACTAGCTGTTGATGATTTGTCGGTATCAGCTAAAGCGTTGCCTGCAGCTGTTAAAAGGCCGTCTTCAGAAGAAGTAAAGCTAATCGTTGCTGTAACCGTATCAGCTAAAGCAGCACCCTTTACATCTACGATATTAACAGTAACTGAACCTGCTTGAGCTTCAATTGCTACTGGTGGTACAGCAACATCAACGGTTGGTTCAGGTGGAACTGGTGGCTTTACATAATCATTGTTGTCGTTATCGCTAAAACAGCCACTTAAAGTTGCTGTCAGACCAAGTGCAAGAGCTAGCTTGGTGAGCTTGAATTTATTATTTCCCATAATCGTTACCTTTCTTTCCTTTCTCTTTAAAGTAAACAGACTTAATTGCAGTTCTATAAATGTACCGAAGCGCGCACCAGGTCAGGCTTGCACCTATAATACAATAATTTGTTCATCAAGGATAAGCGCACATTATATATACGTCAAGTGAACATTATATATACTTTTATTAATTAAATAAGAAAATTGTTACCCTGTTATGTAATAAATCTCTTATTTAATTTTTACGGATTTAGCGCAGCTTCGTTATTAGCTTACTATGCTAAAGTAGTAGGCTGCGGTTGTAAATGTAAATAGTTGCATTTTAGGCAGTTAAACGTTGTTTTTTTCGGCTGAATTTTAATGTGAGTCAACTTCATAGCTGCGAAAAACTATCCACGTAATCGCTAAGTTTATCTAAATCAACCGCTTTGAGTCCATCATTTGAGCGTGCGACTAAACCTCTTTCCACCAGTTCCGATACTACGCGGCGATAGGCTCGCTCTGTGGTGGCAAAACGCTCAGCTTCAGCATTTACCGTTGGGTATGCGCGCAGCAGGGTGGGGTTATTATTTTCGGCACGTAATAAACAGTCTTTGGCGATATTGTAACCCAATGGCAACAATAGTTTATCTAAATTAATTTTTTGGTTTTCTTGAAACTTAGCGGCAATAGTTTGTGCTGTGTATAAACTCAGTTCTGGCTTTTCAAGTAACAGGGCACGCCAGTGCTTTAGCTCTATTAGGTTGTAGCTAACGTCACTGAAGCAGGTAACTGTATAAATGCAGGGATTATTGTTTAGCGCTTCAATTTCACCAATTAAGGTGTTGTTGCAATCAAGTTGGCCCAGCAGTAAGCGGCGGCCATTACCGACATCATAACTAAACGATACGGTGCCGCTTCTGACTAACACTAATTTTGTAAGAGGTTGATCTTGGTGGATCAGTACTTCTTTTTTAGATTGTTGATAACGGCTGCCAGCAAAGGTTAGTAGCTGGTCGACGAGATAACTAGAAAAATGATATTGAAACATCAACAATGCCCTTCGGACAATTGTCCTATTTATTACATCTTAATGACGTTAGCATTAAGATTCTAAGAATTTACGCTAACTTACTAGCTTAGTTAACTCGGTTAATTAAGCTTAATACCTGATATCCCGTGTAATGATTATTAAAGTGTGCTTTTAGCAGCTTTGGGTTTTTAGTAAGTTAGCCTTTTTATACTATTGCTATATTGTGGAATAACTTTGCCTAAACTACAACATTTGCAATGCTAACCTAAAGTACCGGAGAGAACAAATGAGTTGGGAATATTTGGGGTATTTTGCCTCAGCTTTACTTATTGCCTCTTTAACTATGAGTGATGTGAGCAAACTTCGTTGGTTTAATCTTGCCGGTTGTATTGCTTTCACAGCCTACGGTATTGCGATTGCTGCATGGCCTGTGGCTATCACTAATGGTTTGCTAACCTTCGTAAATATTTATCATTTAATTAAGCTCAAACGTCAACAACAAAAACCGCAATAATAGCGTGGTTTATTGCGCCTTACTCTGGTTATCAATTTGCGCTTTTTGGTAGCGTAATTCACCGCCAATCCATGTTTGATTTACGACAATGGTAAAAATTTCTTGTACTGGCACTTTAAAATAGTCTTTGTCGATTAAAATAAAGTCAGCCCACTTTCCTTGCTCTAAACTACCTAATTTAAATTCTTGATGTGCGGCATACGCAGCACCTAACGTGAATGCTCTGAGTGCATCTTCTCTGCTCAGTGCTTCAGTGACTCGCCAGCCATTAGCGGGTAATTGATTGTGATCTTGGCGAGTAACTGCTGAATACAAACCGTCAAAGGGGTTGGCCAGTTCAACTGGATAATCTGAGCCTGCAGCTACTACTGAGCCTTGCTTTAAAAACGTTTGCCATGCATATGCACCTTGTAATTGTGTATCGCTAAGGCGCTGCTCTGCCATATGCATATCAGAAGTTGCATGCACCGGTTGCATTGATGGAATGATTTTAAGTGCTTTGAAGCGAGGAATATCTGCTGGATCAACTATCTGTGCGTGCTCTATACGGTTACGTAGTAAAATCCCGCCGGTTTTTTTAAATACATTTTGATAGGCATCTAACACAATATGATTTGCTTTATCACCGATGGCATGGGTATTGGCGCTAAAACCATGGTTAAAGCTCAATGTGTACAGCTGTTCTAATTTTTGTTGAGTTTCGAGCATTAAACCTTGGTGATTCTTTCTATCTGCATAATCGGCCAGTAGTGCGGCGCCACGGCTTCCTAACGCACCATCAGCATATATTTTTACACTACGAATAGACATGAAATCGTTAAGATCTTTATAGCGACCGGCTCTGAGCATATCTTCAAGGGACGGATCTATTGCACTTAGCATTGCAACAATGCGCAGCGGTAAGGTGCCTTGTTCAGCTCTTTGCTTGTAAACTTGCCATGTTTGTTTATCAATCCCAGCATCGTGGGTTGAGGTTATACCTAAGCTGAGCAGATGTTGACCAGCTTGATTTAAGGCATTATTTACGTCTTGATCAGATGGCGTAGGAATATGTGCAGTAATTAAACTTTCGGCCTTATCGACAAAAATACCGCTAGGCTGACCTGCTTGGTTGCGAATAATTTCACCACCTGCTGGTGACTGTACTGTGGGTGTTAATTTGGCTAACTCCATCGCTTTGCTATTAACCCAAATCGCGTGGCTATCGACACGAGAAAGCACCACCGGAACATCTTTGACAACTTTATCTAAGTCAGCAGCAGTAGGAAATTGCTTATTAGGCCACAGTTCTTGATTCCAACCGCGGCCAATAATCCAGCCCTGGTTATTTTTAGCAAATACAGCAAGTTTTTTTTGTATTTCTGCAATCGACATACTGCCACGTAAATCGAGTTGCGCTAAATTATTACCAAGTCCTATCACATGACCGTGGGCGTCAATTAAACCAGGTAATAAGGTTTGTTGCTCGGCATCAAATACTGCAGCATTAGGGAAACTCGCTTTTAGTTTATCGTCTCCTACTTTTACTACTTTGCCATCTTTAATAACCAGTGTAGAAAATTGCTGTAATTGGCCACTGTAAGTTGGAGTGTAACCGTTAGCATTGTAGATCACCGTGGTATCAGCTAGCACAGGTAAAGATAAAGTGATTAAACAGGCGAGTAAGCATTTCATTGTTAGAATTCTTTTTCTGCTTTTGTTAGTTAAACAGTAACAGAGAATACTGAGTCTGCAAATTAAATATAATAAATTATTTATCGTTGTGCATTTCAACTATGCTGATGAATTAGCTATTCATTTATTTGCATATAGAGTAAATTCAGACAGTGATAATCTACCATCTTTATCGCTGTCATAGTTTTTAAAACGAGACCACAGGGCAGGATCTTTTGCTGACTCTGAACGCGTGATAAGACCGTCTTTATCGCGGTCTAAGTTTTTGAATTGTTCTGCTATATTATCAGTTGTTGCAAAACTGCAACAGCTACTGACAAATAACAAACTTAGTCCCAGTTGTGTACAAAATTTCATTGGGGAAACTCGTTAATCTAGATTATTAGTTAAAAAACGCTTAAATTCAGATAGGGAAATTTTATTGTCTTGGTTTTTGTCCCAACGTTTAAAGTTACTCAACAATTGTGGTTGTGGTTCAAGCTCATTATGCGTTAAATAGCCATCTTTATTGCTATCTAAATGATCAAAACGTTGTTTTACATCCAGTGCCATTGCGCTAAAACTGGTGGCTAGCGACACACTTAATATTATTAATATGCTTTTCATTATTTACATCCTACCAACAAAAAGAATAAAGCATTTGCCATAATTTAAATCCCAACATTAAATCCGTTTACACATTCCCTCCGGGATTATGGCAAATACTTTAAAGCCTTTTAAAATTTAAACTTTGCGAACTCTTGCTCAGATAACTGCTCGTCGTTATTATCATCAAGATCAGTAAACTGCTTTAATAGCGTGTTGTTTTGCTTGGCTTCAAGCAATGAAATTTGTCCGTCAGAGTCGGTATCTAATTGCGCAAACTTAACGTTTAATTGTGATGCTAAAACAGTGGCGCTAATGACTAAAAACATCAGTGAAAAAGCGGCGATAAGTTGTTTCATAGCAGTGTTTCCTTTGGGAAAATTATTGCAAAAATTGTTTAAACTCAGCAAATGAAATTTGACCATTTTGATCTTTGTCAATTTGCTCAAAACTTTCGTGTAATACCGCATCTTCAGATGCTTCTGCTTCACTCAATGTGCCATTACTGTCTTTATCAAGTTCTGCGAAGGTGGCCTCGACATCAATGGCAAAGCTGTTAAAGCTAAGCAGTAGGCTGATGCATAAGCACAGCGGTGTTAATATTTTCATATTATTTCCTTATAAACAGTCGTTGATACGGATGTTACAAGAACGATGCCAATTTTTTTATTGTAAAAATATCAGTGACTTAATGTTTTGGCATGATAATAAGTGGGAAAAAATGACTGGGCAGTGTGTCTTTTTTGCAACAACTTTTAACGGGTATTGATTAAGTTTTTAAAAAACAGTTGGTTAAGTTGTTTCAATTTAGCGTCAGTCGCTTTATATAGCGCTACACAGTTCGCCTTATTCATTATTCTTATTGATTCAGCTAGTGTATAAGTAACACCTTCCATAATCAGACATTTAACTAAAGGAGTAGCGATAATGGCCTCATTCGCTAAAAAGTACAGTGCATTACTTAGTTGGCGACCCAATTTAATAGGCCAGTTTTTGTTTAGTACTTTGTTATCGCTGCTGCCATTATCACTGGTAGTGATTGTATTTTTAAATGCGCTGAATAAACAGCTAGCAGTAACTCAACAAATCGTCAGTGAAAATTATCAAATTACCAAGTCATTTAATAATCTTAAGCAAGACCTCAATAGCTTAGAGCGTGCAACGCGACAAAACTGGGTGCTGAAAAGCGAATCACTCGATGAATTGATTGTTGATAAGTGGCAATCATCACTACAAAGCATTGATGAACTAACTTTTATAAGTTCTACGGGGGAGTATATTAAGCAATGGCAGCAACTCGCACAGGTATTGCAATTAGCGCATACTCAACTCGTTACTGAAGGACAACAAGATGCGCAATTGTTTATTCCTGTGAGTGAATTAATTGCGCGTCAAACGGTGTGGCTAAGAGATCAAAATGAGCTGCAAATAACTAAAAATCAGCAACAGTTAAAAGCTTTGCAAAGCTCATTTATCAATTGGTTAATAGCACTTATCCCATTAACTTTACTAGTAGGTGGTGGTTTTTTATGGCGTATAAGTGGTCGCTTAAAAGGATTAACGTCGGTTATTGATAAGCTTGGGCAAGGTCATTGGCAACAAAAAATAGCTGTACAAGGCTCTGCTGAGTTGGTTGAACTAGGAAATAAATTACAATGGGTGCAAGAGCAGTTGCATCAATTAGAGCAACAAAAAGATACTTTTTTACGCCATGTTACCCATGAATTGAAAACTCCATTAGCGTCAATGGTTGAGGGCACTGACTTACTTGCCGATGAAATCGTTGGGCCAATTAACAAAGAGCAGCAAGCGGTGTTGGCGTTAATTACCCAGAGCATGGTGCGTTTGCGCGCTATGATCGATAGTTTACTTAGTTACAATGCGATTCGCAGCAGCAAAGAAGACTTAAGTGAGCTGGAATTCTCGCAATTAATAACCAAGATAAACAGCCATTTTGAACATCGTTTAGTGGCGCGTAAGCAAAGCTTATGTTGGCATTGTGAGTTACCCGAGCAACCACTGGAAATTGCTGCAGAGCTTGTTGAAATGATCTTAATTCAGTTGATCTCTAATGGCTTAAAGTTTTCACCAGCAGGACAGGCGGTCAATATTGCTCTGTCATTAGCTGGTCGTACTTTGACTATGAGCGTTAGCGATCAAGGCACCGGTATTAAAGAGCAAGAGAAATCACATATATTCAGTGCCTTTTATCAAGGTAAGAATGCTAAAGATATAACCGCTCAAGGTAGTGGTTTAGGGCTCACCATTGTAAAAGAGTCTGTTGAGCAATTGATGGGTACTTTACACGTTGAGCATAATGAGCCACAAGGCTGTCGTTTTATAATTCAAATCCCAATCATCCCTCCAACCAATAAAAACCAAGGAGTTAATTAGCATGGGCGTGCGTTTAAATGCCATTTTAGTAGTTTGCATTACAACCTTAGGGCTCGCAGGGTGTGAGTTAACTGAGCAGCCAGTAAATAAAAGCAACCCTGAAGCTGAACAAGCGGGTAAGGTGACTACACCACAAGGGGATAGTTTACCAAATCCGAAACCTAGGCCGAAAACCGATCCTATGTATGCACCTGCCGAAACGGTTATTGGTTGGCATGCAAAGTCGTGCGGTGGTTTTCAAGTGGCAGCGAGTAAAACGGTTTATATTGGTGCTAAAGAGCTTCAGCATTATTTTGATTTTAGTTGCAAAAATAATGTATTAGCACCGGAAAAAGTATTAACGCAGCTGCTAAAACTGGATCAAGCTTATTATTGGCCAGATGATATAAAACAGTATTTATGGCTGCAAAAACAACAAATAAAACAGCAGATCAACGCTAAAAAACAGCAGCAAACGCTGAATAATAAAATGCAAGAAACCCTGTCATCACTGGCAGCCATCGAGCAGCAACTATTACTACGCGAAGAAACTAAGGAGCAGTAATTATGTCAACAGAGCAAAACCAAGGCGCGCGAATTTTACTGGTCGATGATGATGCAAGTTTATTAAAACTATTGGCTATTCGCATAGAATCTAAAGGCTATCAAGTGACTACCTGCGAAAGTGGTATCGCTGCGCTACAGTTATTAAAAAATAATGTGTTTGATGCTGTGGTTACAGACTTACGCATGGATGAAATGGATGGTATGGCATTACACCGTCAGTTACAAAATCGCTACCCAGCGCTGCCAGTGTTGATGATGACAGCTCATGGGTCTATTCCTGATGCTGTTGAAGCGACGAAGCAAGGTATTTTTGCCTTTATTACTAAACCGGTAGATAAAGATGAGTTATTTGATAGTTTAGCAAAAGCGATTGAAATTCATGGTCTCAGTGCCGATGAAAGTGCATCAAACAGCAATATCGTGACCCGCAGTGGTGCTATGCTGCATTTACTTGAGCAAGTTAAATTACTAGGTCCGACTCAGGTCAATGTGTTGATCTCGGGGGCCAGTGGTACAGGTAAAGAGTTACTAGCTAATGCTATTCATCAACATAGCCATGTTAGTGAAGGTCCGTTTGTTGCAATAAACTGTGGTGCGGTACCGGGTGAATTACTCGAATCAGAACTATTCGGTCACAAAAAAGGGGCTTTTACGGGCGCGATTAAAGACCACCAAGGGTTATTTCAGCAAGCGCAAGGCGGTACTTTATTTTTAGATGAAATTGGTGATATGCCACTTAATTTACAAGTTAAGTTACTGCGCGTATTACAAGAAAAAACTATTCGCCCTGTGGGCTTTGAAGAAGAAATTCCAATTGATGTGCGGATTGTATCAGCAACTCATAAAAACTTGCCTGATGCGATTGCTAATCAGCAATTTCGCGAAGATTTATATTACCGCTTAAATGTTGTGAATCTTAAATTGCCACCACTGTGTGAGCGCAGAGAAGACGTTAGTTTATTAGCACAGTATTTTAGCGCTACCATCGCTAAACGTATGAATCAAAAAGAAAAGCGTTTCGCCAATGATGCAATGCATGCATTAGTACGTCACGATTGGCCGGGTAATATTCGCCAGTTACAAAATGTAGTAGAGCAGGTTGTCGCACTTACCCCAGGTGAAGTAATATCAGCACAGCTGGTTGAAAGTGCGCTTAATAGTAATACCAACAATGTTGAGCCGCTTTCACTTAACGATGCTAAAAAAGAATTTGAGCGAGATTATGTGATTAATGCTTTAAAGATGGCTGGCGGTAACGTGGCTGAAGGGGCAAAACTAGCTAAGCGAAATCGCTCAGATTTTTATAAGTTGATCAAAAAACACAACATTGACGTTGATACTATTTGTTAGGAGAGAAAATGCAGTTATTTATGGTGTATTTAGGTGGGCGTATTCAGGGCTGCCATATTGAAATGCATGATGTTCGTTTTGTTGTTGGGGAATCGATTGAACAAACTTACTCAAAATTAAAAGCGCAGTGGGTCGGTGATAAAAGTAGCGTGCACATGGACAGCTATATGGCGGTAAATCACATTGATGGCTTTGCAGTAACCGTGGTTGATGAACCCGTGGCCCAATCGCAGCAGTTATACTTTGTAAATTTAGGAGCGTATCGTGCTGATAGCTTAGCTGAGCAGCATGACTTTGCGTTATATGTAGCAAGTAGTAGCGACGAAGCTAAACAAAGAGCAAAAGAGGATTTACTAGCAGGTTTAAGTCATATTCATAAAGATGACTTACATGATGTAGATGATTGCTTTGCAATTGACTTGCTCGACAGTCAATTACATATCAAGCTAACCCCGAGCGAGCAATCTCAAGCGATTAAGCCCGATTGGTTTGGTTACCATATATTATAAATAATCAAGAGAGTGTGTGGTACAAGCGTTAGCCGTTATCACTTTGTTCTGCACGCTCTTTGTCTTCACTGTTACTGGCAATTTTAAAAGCGATAATCACTAAGCCAAACATAGCAAAAGGTAACGCAGCAAGCATATACTCGGTAACATTGCTATCTTGGAAGCTGGCTTGTAGTAAAAAATGCCCAGCAATACACAGTAAAATAACAATCAGTAAGATCGGTAATAAAATAAGTTCTTTTTTAGCAGAATGAGTTTTCATTATTAGGCAGTACTTTTACAAGGTGCGCCATTGTAATGAGCAAACCACTTTTAGGTCAAACAACTAGGCTGATAAATTACTTTTGATTGCGTTATGTCATGTTTTTCAGTATCAGAGTTAGGTTCGCTACTGTTTAACTCATCACTATCTTCATAGCTGTATAAATCAAAAATAAAATCAATTTCTTCACGTTTCAGTATCGCTTGCATATTGCCTCCTATCTTATCAACTTAGTTAAGTAGTAAGCATATGTCTGCGCGACTGAATTGTAAGTGAACATTAACCGTACAAAATGTGTATAAATGTAATCCTTAATTATTATTAATAGGCAGTCGAACGGTAAAAGTCACACCATCAGCTTGTTGATTATTAGCCGCGCTAACTGTGCCTTTATGGTATTCACACACTAAACGTACTATATAAAGCCCTAAACCCAAGTGTGGTTGCTGCTGCAGTTGTTGACTACGTACCGACACCATTGAATCAAAAATATGCTCTGTTAATCCCTCGGGTAAAAGTGGACCTAGATTACTGACACATAACAGGGCTTCATTATCATGTTGATCAAGGCTGACACTTATAGCGCTATCTTCAACACTAAACTCTAAGGCATTATTGATTAGTTTATCTAGCAACTGAGCAATAAACTCAGGCGCGCCGTTAAGTAGTAATGGTTGCGGACAAATATTAAGGCTAAATTGCTGCTGTGCATAGGTTAGCTGGTAGCCTTGCATACAACCATTGATCACATTTCGCAAATCAAACGGTTCAGCTTCAGCGCTTTGAATACTTTGCTCAAGGCGAGTTGCTTCGCTCATGGTGGTGATTATTTTACCTAAACGCTCGACTCCTTCACTGGCACGATCAAGGTATTTTTGGCTCAGCTCACTTTGTGGCTGCATTTGTAAGTTTTCAAGGGAACTACGTACGACCGCAACGGGTGTTCTGAGTTCGTGAGATAATCGCGACGACATGGTTTCTAAATAGTTAGTGTAACCACCTAAGCGACTTACAATATTTGCAAAACTGCGAGATAAATCGCCAATTTCATCGTTTGAATCGCTGTAATTAATAGTGCCAGTTACTCGCCCTTGAGCATCAATGGCTTGCTCTGCGGTATCTCTTAAGCGACGAATACGACTGGAGATCCTTGATGCAAAAAAGAATAACGTTACTGTGCCTATTAGCATCACTGCTAAAATCACATTAAATAGTTTCTCTAACGATTTGTTGCGTAATGTGCGAACACCATTGGTAGTCTCTTCGGCCACTACAGCACCAATGACCTTATCTTGGATCCAAATAGGATATGCGGCTGATAAAATAACCGCTTTGTTATCTGGAGTGAGTCGCCAAGACGATGCTGGTGTGCCACTGAGTGCTTTACCTATATGTGTGCCTTGCATCGCTGCGACATCGTGCAAGGTATCTAAAAATTCATTTTCAGGGCGGGTAAGTACTTTATAGTAAAGTGGATGTAAGTAGTTTTTCTCAAATCGTTGCCACCAGGTTTTTGCTGGCTGGTCGTTAAGCCCATCAGCCCAAACGCCGTCGGCATGATGAATTGATCCTGACTGCGCTAACACGCGGTGATGATTATCAACCACCCAAATTCGGCTGCCGCTGTGACCCATACCTTTTAATATACGATTTATTTCAGGGGAGGGCACCAGCACTGAGCCAATATCATTGGGGTTTTGTAAGTTTGAAGTCGACATAGTCTGTGGCTCAGGCTTGCCTTGATCCCAATCTTCAATTGCAAAGCCGAGCTTATTGCCAAGCATAGTTAGCGGAAACCGCAACTCTATGTTGTAGCCAGTCTCTGTACTGACAAAATATCCTTGAATTTTTGTTATTGGGGTTTTGCTTTGTGCGTCAAATGCGTTGATCCAGCCATCTTGGCGAGCGGCAACAATATAGTGCTTAAATTCCCCTTGTGGGGTTTTTAACATGATCTGTAAGTGATCATTACGGGTTAAACTTAGGGTGTTTTTAGCGCGATAAACCACCGAGTCATCGGTAACTTTAAATACTGCATATAAAAAGTTTTCATATTTACCAACCATATGCTCAAACGATAAGTCCTCAAGCTGATGGTCTGGTTTATTAGTTTGTAAATAGCGCTCGTCGTAATGCCAAAAAAGACTTTGATAAGGCTGCCAGTCCGACAGTTTGCCATCAAGTTGAATGGGGTTACTAAGGTTATAGGCGTAGAGATCACGGCCTTTTATAACCTGATCTAAAAAATTGGTTTGCGAGTCAAATAATGCTGGGCGCTCATGCAGGGCCGTGGCGAGTGCTCGGGTAGTGCCGACTAAGGTTTTTTCTTGACCTTGACGCAGAAATTTTTCCATTTCCCACACGTATTCATAGCCAAGCCAAGGCAGTAAAAATAAAAAACACGACAGCAATATAAATTTACTGCGCAAACCAAAACGCAGCATTACACTTGCTCCCAGCGATAACCCATACCGTACACGGTATCTATACAATCAAAGTCAGTATCTAAAGCGATAAATTTTTTGCGAATACGTTTAACATGAGAAGTGATAGTGCTGTCATCAACGTAAATCTTTGCATCACTCATTAGTTCGTTACGGCTTTTTACATGCCCAGGGCGCTGTGCCAGTGAATGCAGCATCCAAAATTCAGTTACGGTTAAATCGACTATTTGCTGCTGCCAAAATACTTGCATGCGTTTAGTATCAAGCGTGAGCGGGCCGCGATTGAGTAAAGCATTTTGATCAGCGGGTTGCTCGAGTGCTTCCATACGTCGAAACAGTGCACCGATACGAGCCGCCAAATGCGCCATGCTGATATCTTTAGTGAGATAGTCATCAGCGCCCATGCGTAGGCCACACACTGTATCTATTTCGCTGTCGCGGGCGGTTAAAAAAATAATCGGCAAGGTTTTAGAAAGCGAACGCAGAGTTTGGCATAGTAAGAAACCGCCATCAATTTCATGACCTAAACCAATATCGACAATCGCTAAGTCTGGTAGTGCGTCATTAAAAGCATGCTCTGCACTTTGACGGTTGCTATAGCCGCTGACCAGATAACCCTGCGCGCTGAGCATTTCCATGTAATTTTCGCGGATCGCGGGTTCGTCTTCAATAATTGCAATCTTCTTCATTTACAGCACCTTCTTATATTCTAGTTGCACTATACCTAATTTTTTTGCTTTCGCACTGGCGAAAAAGCAATTGCCTTTTTTTTGCCACAATTGCTCAGCAGTTTGCCTTTTTTGCTCCCCTTTGTTGCCACTTGAGCTTGCTTTAATGGCGTTATACCAAATCGGGCAGCTACCAACCCATGAGTTGCCAACTATTAAGTAATTAAGCAAAAAAGGATTACACCATGAAAAAAATGATTATCGCTTGTACTGTCGCGACTATTTTTGCAGCACCTAACTTAGCCCACGCTGACACAGTTGCAGTTAAAGCAAAAGAAACTCATAAAGAAACGGTGATAGGTTTAAGTACGGGGGCAATTGTTGGCGGTATTGTTGGCGGCCCAATTGGTGCCTTTGTTGGTGCATTTGCCGGAGGCTTGATTGGCGAGCAAGAAGTGGCAGAAGATAAAATTGCCGAGCAACAACGTGCGTTAGTTGTGCTGCAAGATAAAACCGATGATTACCAGCATGTACTTGCTCAAAATGCGCAAATGAGTGAGCAGCTCGATAAGCTTGAGAGTAATAACGAACGCCTTGCATTAGCAAAAATGCACAACCTAATGGCAATGACCATTCAATTTAAAACCGGTTCAAGTGAGATTGCCCCGCACTTTGCCAGCCAACTTGATCAACTAGTGAATTTACTACAAAGCCAGCCAGACTTGCAGCTGGATTTAAATGGCTTTGCCGATCAACGTGGTGATGAGCTCGCTAACTTAGCGCTTTCAAAACAGCGAGTCGCAAATGTACAAAGCTACTTAATAAAGCAAGGTATTAGCCATACCCGCTTAACGACTACCGCATTTGGTGAGCAACAAACTGTGGCAGATAGCGATAATTATGAAGAAAACATGTTTGACCGCCGTGTAACGTTAACAACTCGTCCAAGCACGCAGCCGTATAACCAAACCGCGAGTAACTAATCGCCATTTTGCCAAGTAGCCGCCAAGGGAGTGATTTTTATGTTGAGTAAACCAAGCAAAGTGCTGACCCGTAGCCATTTATGGTTACGGGGAAGCCTTTTTACCTTCATCGCGTTTGTTAGCTGTGCGAGTAACGCCAGCACATCGCCAGAACTAACTATGTTCGACAGCAATGGTGCAAAGGCAGCGCCTGGCGTTATCTTAAAAAGTGATGCCACCATGACAGTCACCGGATTGATAAACCATGTCGTGGTAACTCAACATTATCGCAATGAAAACCCGTTTGCTGTTAATGCACGCTATGTCTTTCCGCTGCCAGAGGAAAGTGCGGTGCATGCTATGACTATGCACATTGGTGAGCGAGTGATCAAAGGTGAAATTGATAAAAAAGCACAAGCCGAGCTGCGTTTTCAACAGGCGCAACAAGCGGGTAAACAAGCCGCTTTAGTGCGCCAGCAGCGTGCAAACATGTTTGTCACTAATGTGGCAAACATCGGCCCCGGCGAAGAAGTACAAATAGAGCTGCAATATCAAGAAGTGATTGATTATCGCAGTGGTACATTTGCACTACGATTTCCAACCACGATAACGCCGCGTTACCATCCGATTAATGGGGTATTAAATGAAACAGCAGAGGATATGATTGACTCGCAGAGTAATGAGTTATCATCAGCGAGTATTGCTGCCACGGGGTGGATAGCACCGATTTACATGGCCACTAAAAATGCAGGCGCGGTTCAAGGCGAGTTTAAGCTAACGGTTAATATTGATGTTGGCCTAGAGCTGGTGGATATTCAGTCTAAATATCATCGTATTAATACCGAAAATCTGGCATTTGGTCAGTATCAAGTTACTTTAAATGAACAACGTGCCGTGAATCGTGATTTTTTACTGGAGTTTAAACCGCTGCAAAAAGAGCAAGCGCAAGCCGCATTTTTTACTGAGCAGCTCAGTAATGGTGAGCGTTATGGATTATTAATGTTGCTGCCGCCGGATGATCATTTTACGCAGACTCAGCGTCTAGCAAGAGAAATGATTTTTGTAGTCGACACTTCCGGCTCTATGCACGGACAGTCAATGGAGCAAGCCAAAAGTGCACTTCATTATGCGTTATCGTTACTTGATAGTAACGACAGCTTTAATATTGTCGGCTTTGACGATCAAATTATGCCTATGAGCGATAAACCTGTGCCGGCTAATGATTTTAATTTACGCCGTGCTGAGCGCTTTGTATATAATTTACAAGCTGATGGCGGCACTGATATTAAAGGGGCATTAGATGGTGTACTAGATGCTCGTGAGCATCTAGGGTATGTGCGTCAAGTGGTATTTTTAACCGATGGCAGTGTCAGTAATGAAGATGCATTGTTTAAACATATTAGTGCGCAACTAGGTGATAGTCGTTTGTTTACGATTGGTATCGGTAGTGCGCCTAATAGTTACTTTATGCGTCGAGCTGCAGATGTTGGGCGCGGAACGTTTACTTATATTGGCAGCAGTAGTGACGTGCAACCAAAAATGCAGCAACTATTTGATAAGTTAGCTCATCCTGCAATTACTCAACTTGCGCTAAGCAGTGATTTGGCAAATCAAGCTCTTGAATATTGGCCATCGCCGTTACCCGACCTGTACTTTTCAGAGCCGGTGATGGTTGCTATAAAGCTTGATAATAATGCCGGCGTTACTTTAGCGGGGCAAACGGCGCAAGGACCGTTGTCGATAAAGTTAAATACACAACAAGGGCGACCGGCTCATGGAATTGCAAGGTTGTGGGCACGGCAAAAAATTAAATCATTATTACTTTATAACGAGCAAGAGCAGGTTAAAGCACAGGTTGAGAGTCTAGCGCTTGAACATCAATTACTTAGTCCGTTTACCGCCTTTGTAGCGATTGAACAGACAGCATCGAGCACTGTTGCTGAGCAGAATGTGCAAGTGGTTAATCAACGACCTCAGGGTCTAGCAATGAGTTTGCCACAAACTGATGGGCAAAGCAGACTACATATTTTACTCGGTTGCATGCTGTTGGCTGGATTTGCAGTGTCGAGACTGAAAAAATGAAAGCAGTGATTGGCGCTATATTGTTGATTGTTGGCTTGGCGTTGCTTGGTCATGGTAGTTATATGCAAGCTAAAGCGTGGCTGGCACAACGCCTTATAGAGCAGGCTTGGCAAGTGGCACTGACAACGCCAGAGCAACAAGTTAAACCCTGGTTCTATGCTGATAGTTATGTAACTGCACAACTGAATTGGCCAAGCCAAAAGCAAACCTTAACAATATTAGCAGGAGCCAGTGGCCGTAACTTAGCGTTTGCCCCGAGTCACTTTTTAGCTAGTGCAGAGCTAGGCTCTGAGCAAGCAGGCGTGTTAATTGCTGGACATAATGACACTCACTTTGCTTTCTTACAAAAAGTGAATGTGGGTGAGCAATTTAGCTTACAAACGCAAAATGGCCAAATTGATCGCTATCGAGTGCGTGAGATTGCGGTTATTCATCAGTCCCAGTACGATTTTTTAGCGCATAAAGGCTTGTATTTATTAACCTGTTATCCGTTTGACTCTTTAGCCACCGGGACTGAATTACGATTATTAGTCTCTGCCGATAAATTGCTTTCAACTACATCGGCGTTATCTATGTCTACTACCAATTCTTGATGACGCTGACTTATCATTACACCTACAAATACCACGCCAATGCTGAGCCATTGGCTAAGAGAGAGCACTTCTCCCAAGATAATTGCTGATAATATTAGGGTGAAAATCGGTATTAAATTTGAATAGGCTGCGGCAGTGAGCACCGACACCTTACTAATTGCGTAATTATACAAACCATAGCCGCCTAAGGTGACGCAAGAGCCTAAATATAAAATACTTAATAATGCGCCAAGGTCGTGTTGATTTTCACTGGGTAAATCAATAAACAGTAAAAATGGCGCAAAGAACAGACTACCGCTAAAACCTTGCAGTGCAATTAAGGTTAATGGTGAGTAGCGAGCAACTAAATGTTTAACTGAAATAGTATAAAATGCAGCGCAGACCATTGCCATTAACTCCAAAAAGTTACCCAGCAATGGATTGGGAGCCTGCTCTGAGCTTGGCGACATTAAAGTTAATAAGATACTGCCGCCAATACAAAAAGTGAAACCAATAACAATGGCCTTACTGATGTACTCTTTGAGCATAAAAAACGCTAAAAGTGCTACGATAATCGGTAAGCACGATACAATAACCCCCGCTTGAGAAGCTGAAGTATATTCCATTGCATGGCCTTCAAATAAAAAATACAAACAGGGCTCAGCCAGCGACATCCCCACCAGATATTTCCAGTCACCTTGATGATATTTAAAGCGAATAACGTAACGCCATAAGCACAATGCCATGACTAAGGTGGTTAACATGCGTAAAAAAATCACCAGTGCAGGGTCATAAATGGCGATCGCGTATTTCAGCGCGATAAAAGAACTGCCCCATAAAAAGGTGGCGATTATTAAACATAAACTGGCTGGCATGAAGGTCGCTTTAAAGTGAATTAAAACACGATCCTAGCACGTCAGCACCGTGATTGAATATTTTTAACTTGTTCAAAAATCGATAACTGGTATAAATAAATCCTTCAATATTTTTGTGTAGTAAAAAGCATGCAAAGGGCACAGGTAATAGTGGTTAAGCTGGGAACGAGTGTACTCACTGGTGGAACCGATAAACTCGACAAAGCACACATGGTTGAATTAGTTCGCCAATGTTGTGAATTAAAAAAGCAAGGTCATCAAGTTGTGCTGGTATCAAGTGGCGCGGTGGCTGCTGGCCGAGAGCAACTATTAAAACCCTGCGGTCGTTCTTTGATTGATAAACAGATGCTTGCCGCGATTGGTCAAGGTCAGCTTATCCACATTTGGCAAAGCTTATTTGCTTTATATGGCGTCAATGTAGGGCAAATGCTACTGACTCGCGCTGACGTTGATGACCGAGAACGCTACCTCAATGCCCGCGATACTTTAACTGCATTATTAAGTTATGACGTGGTGCCAATCATTAATGAAAATGATGCGGTCGCAACTGCTGAAATTAAAGTCGGTGATAACGACAACCTCTCAGCACTGGTCGCTATATTAGCTAATGCCGACAAATTATTATTACTAACCGACCAAGAAGGTTTATTTACCAGTGATCCACGTACTGATGTTAATGCGCGATTAATTGACGAAGTGGCACATATTGATGATGAGTTACGCCAGCTTGCTGGTGGCAGTGGAACTAGTCTAGGCACTGGTGGTATGGCAACGAAATTGCAAGCCGCTGATATCGCTCGTCGAGCCGGGGTGGAAGTGATCATAGCCAAAGGTGCTGGTAAAAATGTGATCCTTAATTGTATGAGCGAACAGCTACCAGGCACACGCTTTGTAAAGCTAACAGCGCCAAGAGATGGCCGTAAAAAATGGCTGTTAGCTGGACCTAAAAGTAGTGGCCAAATAGTGATTGATGATGGCGCAGTAAATGCTTTACAGCAACAAGGCGCTAGTTTATTAGCCAAAGGCGTACGCGGTGTGCGCGGGCAGTTTGAACGTGGCGATTTGATTGATTTAGTCACCAGCGATCAACAATTAGTGGCCCGTGGATTAGTACGTTTTAGTAAAGCAGAAACCGATACTATTAAAGGTTGTCATTCAAGTGAAATTACAAAGTTGCTAGCTTTTGATTGCGGTAGTGAAGTGATCCATCGAGATGATTTGGTGTTGTTTTAGATTATCAAGCTACTACATTGTAAAACATTAAAGTCATCCCTTGAGGATATAAATGAATAGTTTAATAATACAGCAAGACTCAAGCTTTTATTCTTTGATGCCGGCCTTTTCACTGCGGTATTGAGTTTTGCTTTATATTTTTAAAATAACGTGGATTGCTTTACTTTTTAGGAGATGGATTCGCGTTCTTTGATGCTATTTTAGCTTTATATTCTGTGCTAAAATCTGTGCCCTTAAATTGTTGTAAACAGGGCCCAGTTGATGAAATTAGTTCGTTGGTTATTAGGTAGTTTGATCTTATTTTTTGATTTTGTTTTTACACCACGTAGTAAAAAACGTCCTGCGGGAGAGCAAGCTCAGCTTGATCAACTCACTGCACAATTTAAACTATATCAATTCAAAGCTTGCCCATTCTGCGTAAAAGTGCGCCGTGCAATTAAACGCGAAGGGTTAAAAGTTGAAACGCGCGACGCGAAAAGTAATGAACAGTATCGTCAAGAATTGCTCGAACAAGGCGGAAAAATAAAAGTACCGTGTCTACGTATCGAAAAAGATAACCAAGTCACTTGGTTATATGAATCAAACGATATCATTGCTTACTTAAATAAAGCTGCAGCTTAATATTCATTTTTCAAGCGCATTTGCTGTGTTAGCATTTAGCGCATATTTTATTGTCCATTGAAAGAGAACATAACCATGACAATTCGTACACGTGTTGCGCCGTCACCAACCGGTGACCCGCATCTTGGTACCGCTTATATCGCCTTATTTAATTACTGTTTTGCTAAGCAGCAAGGTGGCGAATTTGTACTTCGTATTGAAGACACAGACCAAGTACGTAGCACTTCAGAATCAGAACAAGCGATTATGGATAGTCTTCGTTGGTTAGGGCTTGAATGGGATCATGGTCCTGATGTCGGTGGTGAGTTTGGTCCTTATCGTCAATCAGAGCGTAGCGATTTATATAAAAAATATGCGCATCAGTTAGTTGATGATGGCAAAGCATTTTATTGTTTTGCAACTAGCGAAGAGCTGGACCAAATGCGTGAAGAGCAAATGGCTGAAGGCCTGCGTCCTAAATACGATGGCCGTGGTTTAAACCTTACTGATGACGAAATTAAAGCCAACTTAGCTGCCGGTAAGCCTTACGTGATACGTATGAATATTCCAAGCGAAGGTACCTTTAAATTTAACGATTACTTACGTGGTGAAATTGAGATCCCGTGGGAAAACGTTGATATGCAAGTGTTACTTAAAGCCGATGGTTTCCCAACGTACTTTTTAGCAAATGTGGTTGATGACCACCATATGGAAATTAGCCATATTTTCCGTGGTGAGGAGTGGATCAACTCTGCGCCTAAGCTGTTAAAATTATATGAAGATTTTGGTTGGCAAGCACCGGTGCTTGGTCACTTACCACTATTACGTAATCCAGATAAGTCAAAGCTATCTAAGCGTAAAAATCCAACTTCTATTAATTACTATAAAGAAATGGGTTACTTACCTGAAGCGGTACTTAACTACCTTGGACGCATGGGCTGGTCAATGCCGGATGAGCGTGAAAAGTTCACGCTTGCTGAAATGATTGAACATTTTGATATGAAGCGTGTATCACTCGGTGGCCCAGTATTTGACGTTGATAAACTAAGCTGGTTAAACGGCATGTGGATCCGCGAAAACTTCAGCAACGAAGAGCTAATTCAGCGCTTTGTAGATTGGAAGTTTAATGGGGCAATGCTTGCTAAAGTATTACCAGAGGCGAAAGCCCGCATTAATACCCTATCAGATATGGTTGATTTAGCCGGTCATTTTGTCGGTGGCATTCCAACTTACGACCCTGCGTTACTGACCGCTGGTAAAGCCGATGAAGATGTAATTCGCCAAGCTTTACAGTTCTTTATCTGGGAGCTTGAGGGCTTACGAAGCTGGGAAAAATCAGCAATATTTGCTATAGCTAAAGCGGTGTCTACTTTCCATGAGCTGAAGATTAAAGACTTTTTAGAGCCGATATTTGTCGCTATTACTGGCAAAACGTCTTCAACATCAGTACTTGATGCAATGGAAATATTAGGCTCAGATCTATCGCGCGCACGTTTACGTGTAGCACTTGCGCATTTAGGTATCTCTAAAAAGCAAGCGAAGAATATTGAGCGTGCGTATCGCGAGTATCCTGCTGCATAGGTAAAGTAATCTAGCTAAGCTTGATGATCATTAAAAGCCGAACTTTATTAACGTGGAGTTCGGCTTTTTTGTGGAAAAATAATGGAGTATTGCCAACAAGCAAAGCTAGTGTGTGGACGATGAAATTATAACAGTTGGCTGTTCTCACGCAATTTGTTAGCTCAGCAGTGAAAAGTGGGGTATCGGTGGTTTATTTTTTCGAAAAAAAAGCCGTGTTTTAAATCAACACGGCTTTGTTGTTTTAATTTGCTTTGCCCTAGACTTTGAACTCATCTACAGACAAGCGTAACTCTTCGGCAAGTTTAGCGACCTCAGAGCTTGATATATTAGTCTGATTAGCTCCTTCAGCGGTTTGTTCAGCAATGGCTACGATAGACTCAAGGCGCTCGCTGATCTCTTGTGAGACTTGTTGTTGCTCTTGTGCTGCGGTCGATATTTCTTCACTCACATCATGTGCTAAAGCAACCGCTGAGGTGATTGAATCCAGTGCTGCGTTGGCTAGGTCTGATTGTTCAACACAAGAATCAGCTTGTTGCTTGCCTTTAGACATTGCAGTTACGGCTGCTTCAGCGCCTGTTTGCAATGATTCGATCATGGCTTGAATTTCTTGAGTCGAGGCTTGTGTTTTACTAGCCAATGAACGAACCTCATCAGCAACAACGGCAAAACCACGACCTTGTTCACCGGCACGTGCTGCTTCAATAGCTGCATTAAGTGCTAGTAAGTTAGTTTGATCCGCGATACCACGAATAACATCAAGAATACTACCAATCGAGGCGCTATCTTGATGAAGCTTATTAATGACTAGTGAGGCTGATTCAACTTCACGAGCTAGCTGCTCAATGGTCGATTTATTCTGGCTAGAAATCCCCTTAACACGTTCAGCTTCTTTATCGGCATTTTTGATTTCTTTAAGTGCCTGTTGTGCGCTATTGCTTACTGTTTGCGAGGTACTGCTCATTTCCGTTGTCGCTGTTGCAGCTTGCTCTACCTGAGCTTGTTGATTACGGATTGCTTGGCTTGATTCACCGGTAATAGCAGACGTTTCTTCTGAGGCTGCGGCAAGTTGTGTGGAACGAGATATAATGCCTTTGATCAAGCTGCGTAAGCTGGCGATAAGTGTATTACAACTACGCGATAGCTCACCAAATTCATCTTTAGCCGTATCATCAAGACGTTGTGTCATATCGCCACTAGCAACAATATCAAGAATGCGGTTAACTTCTGCAAGTGGTTTAGTAATGCGATTAACTGTTATATAAGCCACTATTATAGCTAGTAAGGTAGCACTTATCATACCAACCCAAGTCCATAAGTTGGCTGAGTCGACGTCGATCCTAACTTCTTTTTGTAATTCAAAAGCAACATTACTCGCTTGAGCGACTAACTCGTTGAGTTGTTTTAATGCAGTTGCCGTAGCTTGCTCTGCCTCAGTAAGTTCCGTTTCAGTCATTGCGATCACATCAATTAAACGCTTTTTATTAGCTGAAATACTATTGTTGCCGAGAATGTTATCGCGAATAGAGACAAAGTAGTTGTTTAGATCGTTGTATAAACCCGGCTCAGCGGCTTCAACAACCGGTTTGAGTAGCTTTAAACTACGCTCAATTTCTTCTAAATAATAAAGCTGCTCATTTTTGACGATATCTAAGGTATTTTGGGTTTTAACTGTCAGCATGTCAGTGCTGTTAGTCACCAAAGATAAAAAGTTATTTTCTAATTTATTAGCTGCTTGATAGGCTCTGCTATCACTGCTTTCTAAACCATCAATATCGATAATATCCAAAACCACAGAGTTAGCATCTTCTGCAGCAAGCTCAATAGTTTCTAACTGTGCTCGTAATGATTTATTGAGTTCTAATTGAGTTTTTTTATCTTTTAATAAATCTTCTACTAATTTAATAAAACTTTTGTAAGTTCGTTCCACGCTTTGACTACTTTGATTTAGTTGAGCATTGTCACTGACAACTTGTCGTAATTGCGAGTAAGATTTATCAAAGCGTTGTTTTTGTTCGAACACTGATTTTTCAATTGGCGCAAGCTCTGCAGCTGAAGTGGTATAAAAGCTTGCTTGGGCAGCTTTACTCATTAAGATAAACTCAACCTGAAGTTCAGAACTTTGTTCCAGTGCAGGCAATGATAATTGATTTACTTGCTGCGCTGAATTATTAATATTTGCGATTCTGAACAGTGAATTACCCCCAATTAAAAGAAGTAATAAGGTGATACAAATAAAACCACCCCAAATACGCTGGCTGACAGTTAAGTTCATATAAAAATTCCATAAAGAGAGTAGCAATTAGACTTTATCGGCTTTATTGCGGATAAGTTAAGTAATTAAATTTAATTACTTTTAACATTTATAACTTTAAATCTAACAGAAGATGAGTTTTTTTTCAGGTTATTTAGATAGAATTAGCTGAATTAATGCTGAATAATTGTTTGTTTTTTAATTCTAGCAAGGTCATAGCTCCACCCCACACACAACCAGTGTCTAAAGCGTAGATATTTTCATGATCGGTTACACCTTCAAGAGCAGCCCAATGACCAAAAACAATATGTTGTTTAAAAGTTGTAAATTTTGGGTGCTTGAACCAAGGGATCATTGCAGTAGCGTTAGCAATACCACCTTTATAGCTTAACTCTAATTGTTCATCAAGAGTTAAAAATCGCATTCGAGTAAAGTAATTTACAATATAACGAAACCGCTCAAAGTCATTGAGTTGTTCACTCCAAAGGCTAGGATGCTGCTCATACATATGTTTGAAAAAATCGCGCGCATTCTCACCTTGATAGCAGGATTCAGCAAATTGTGCATGTTGTAGAGCCTGTTCAATTGACCATGCAGGGTTGAGGCCGGCGTGGCTAATAAATACCTGTTCTTTTTCAAGCCATAAAGCAAGTGGTTGCTGCTGTAACATGGCTATATAAGCAGGTAGCTTTGTGGAATCAAGCAGGGCGGTGAGCTTGTCTTTAGGATTAGCGGGTTTATCTAACATGTAATTGGCAATCAGGTGTAAGTCGTGATTACCCAAGGTAACGGTGATGCTATCTTGATGTGTATATATATAATCTAGGCAGGCAAGTGAGTCGGGGCCGCGGGCGACAATATCGCCCACTAAATAAAGGTGATCTTTGCTTGGGTTGAAGTCAACTTGCAGCAACAAAGCTTGAAATTCTTTATAACAACCTTGTAGATCACCTATCGCATAATTTGCCATTATTTAACCTAAATTCGGGAGAATAAATCTATCTCCTGTGGCTATTTTCAACGATAACTGCGTTGAATCTACTTGCAATAGGCCAGCTATTGACGCGTAAATTCGCCTTGTTATCTCTGAAAATCTCCGACAGGACAGCTTAAAGGCTAGTTATATCATTAAATCAATGCGTTAATAAATATCTTAACCCGATTTCAGGTTATTTAATGTAAAATATTAGGCAGTGATAAACGAAAAACATTAATAGGTGCATCAAACTCTGTACCGAACTCATTCTTCAAGGTGTAATAACCTTGCATCGTTCCTACGGGAGTATCTAGCACTGCACCACTGGTATATTTATAGCTTTCACCAGGACCAATAGTTGGTTTTTCACCGACTACGCCTTCACCTTGTACTTCGATTTCTTTACCATTTGCATCAGTGATCAACCAATAGCGGCTAATTAACTTTGCGCTGCATAGACTGTGATTTTTAATGGTAACGGAATAAGCAAATACATATTTATCAAGTTCAGGTTGTGATTGACCCTCAACATAAAATGTTTCTACCGATACTTTGATGGGTGAGCCCAAATTACTGCTTGTTGTCATAAATCCAATTAGCTATATCAATAAATTGTTGTAACGAAAGGCTTTCAGCACGCAACGTGATATCTATACCAATGCTAGTTAATTCATCTGCGGTGAGTAAATTAGCTAAGCTGTTGCGCAGTGTTTTGCGGCGCTGATTAAAGGCCTCTAAACACACAGTGTTAAGAATTTTAGTACTTTTTGCTGTACGTTGCTCTGGCTTTTTCGGTATTAAACGAATAACGGCAGAATCAACTTTCGGTGCTGGTTTAAAACACTCTGGTGGTACTTCGATGACAGGCATTGCATTACAGTAATACTGTGTCATTACACTCAAGCGACCAAATGTTTTACTACCAGGTCCTGCTACCATGCGTTTTACCACTTCTTTTTGTAGCATAAAATGCATATGCTCAATGTTGTCGGCAAACTCGAATAAATGGAACAGTAACGGTGTTGAAATATTGTACGGTAAATTACCAAACACTTTTAGTTTGTTGCGGTCAGCTTTGATCAAACTTGAAAAATCAAATTTCATTGCATCACCTTGATGCACAGTAAGCTTAGGCCCTAAAAAAGGATGCTCAGTTAAGCGCTGGGCTAAATCTTTATCTAGCTCAACAACCGTTAAGTGGCCACTTAGCTCACTTACCGGTTCAGTGATAGCACCTAGACCAGGACCGATTTCAACTAAATTATCTTCAGGTTTAGGATCAATCGCGGTGACGATTTTATCGATGATCATCTCATCACATAAAAAGTTTTGCCCAAAACGTTTGCGGGCGCGGTGTCCTAAATGTACTTTATCTGTCATTGATTTTGTGCTTTTTCATGGGCGAGCTTAATTGCTTCGCGGATCGCTAATTCAAAACTACCAACATCAGCATCACCAGTACCGGCTAAATCGAGCGCCGTACCGTGATCAACTGAGGTGCGTATAAACGGCAAACCAAGGGTGATATTAACCGATTTGCCAAAACCTTTGTATTTTAGCACAGGTAAACCTTGATCGTGATACATTGCCAGCACAGCATCAGCTTGTGATAGATATTTGTCTTGGAACAAGGTATCAGCAGGCAATGGCCCGATTAAATTCATACCTTCACTATTTAGCTGTTCAATGGTTGGGGTGATGGTGTCAATTTCTTCACGCCCTAAATGGCCATCTTCACCCGCATGAGGGTTAAGCCCACAGACTAAAATACGTGGTTTTTCGATACCAAATTTAGTTTGTAAATCATGGTTTAAAATACCCGCAACTTTACTTAAACGCTCACTTGTAATAGCACGTGATACATAAGCTAGTGGGATGTGCGTGGTCACTAGTGCAACTCTTAAGCCTTCAGTAGCTAACAACATCACCACATCAGGGGTGTTTGATTGCTGGGCAAAGTATTCGGTATGGCCGCTAAATGAAATACCAGCTTTATTGATAATACCTTTATTAACAGGGCCAGTTACAACCGCAGCAAACGTACCATTCATATTTTTTTCGCACGCGATACGTAAAGTATCGAGTACGTATTGGCCGTTGGCATCATTTAATACACCCATTTCAACTTCGGCACCTAAATCAACTTGGTGCAGATAGACACTCCCTGCTGGAGCGATTGCTGCTGCTGCGTTTTCATCAAATGGAATTAAATTGATTGTTAAACCAAGCTGTTTGGCTCGCTGTTGTAATAACTGCTTATCAGCAATCACAACCAGCTGCGCAGGCCAATCATGCTGTGCAAGTTGCAACAGTAAATCTGGGCCGATCCCGGCAGGTTCGCCGGGAGTAATTGCAATACGTAGAATCATTGGTTATTCATCAATTGGGAAAATTTCAACATGGGCTTGCTCACGCATTTCTTGCTGCCAGTTAAAGCTTTCTTCTTTAAATTTACGATTAAAGAGCATGCCATGAGCACGGTTACGTTTAGCTAGTTCGGTTTTATCAGCAATGCGTTTGTCTAATAGCTGCACTATATGCCAACCAAATGTGGTTCTAAACGGGTCACTGATCTCATTTTTATCAAGTGATAGTAGGGCGTCTCTAAACTGTGGCACATAGGTTGTAGGATCTGTCCAATCGTACTCTCCACCTTTAAGTGCAGAGCCTGGATCTTCTGAATACTCTTTAGCAAGCTCACCAAAATCAGCTGTACCTGCGCGTAACTCTTTGGCAAAACCATTTAGCATATTGCGGGCTTTTTCTTCACTTAAGATAATTGACGGCTTGATTAAGATATGGCGAGAACGAACTTCAGTTGTTTCAACAACCTGGCGACCACGAATATCTTGCACTTTAATGATATGAAAACCAGCGCCAGAGCGTAGCGGGCCGATAATGGCATCTTTTTTAGTGCCTTTAACTGCTTCAGCAAATAATGACGGCATTTCATTGATACTCATATAACCTAGCTGACCACCTTCAAGAGCTTTTGAACCACTTGATGATGAAATAGCGATGCGTTTGAATTCTTTACCTTCTCGTAAAAATTCGATGACTTTATCGGCACGAGTTTTTGCATCAGAAATTTCATCTGCAGTGGCATTATTTGGAATATCAATGAGGATATGACCAATGTCATACTCTTCCGTATTTTGACCTTGGCTTTCCATTATTTTTAAAAGGTTATCAACTTCTTGCGGGCTAATATAAATACGACGATCTACGTTTGCGCGCATCACTTGTTGAGTAGTAATTTCTTTACGAATTTCTTCACGATAAGACTGGAAACTCTCGCCTGACGCTTCAATCGTACGGCGCAAGTCTGCAATTGTTCCGCCTTGTTCTTTAGCCATACTAACCAAAGTTTGATCCAGTTGACTATCAGAGATTTCTAACCCCATACGCTCGGCTAATTGCATCATCAGCGCTTGATTTACTAAGCGCTCCATTGCTTGAATGCGTAGCGTATCATCCGAAGGTAATTCTTGTCCTTGCTCTTTGGCTTGGGTTTTTACACGGTTAACTATGGTGTCAACTTCACTTTGTAAAATAACCCCTTGGTTTACAATACCAACCACCTTGTCTATTTCAACAGGGGCTGCGAAAGCGCTTTGGTATAAACCAAGCGTCAAAAATGCTGATGCTAATAATTTTTTTAAATTCATACTTTTTCTAATACTCTTGCTAATAGTACGGTAATACTAGTTATTAAGAAAATACGGTCTACGATAGCCAAAAATACCTTGTTGTAATAATTTTTGTGCATCATAACGGCTTTTACTACCTAACCCTTTTAAGACAATATTAAACCCAATGCTTGAATCAAAAGTGGCTTGTTCTTGGCCTATCGCTTGATTTAAATCAGTTGCGATTTGGCGACGACCGGTAATTTGAAAGGCCCAACAGCAGGATTCATATTGCAATCCGCTGAACACCTCGACACTACGACCGCTTTCTAAATCGCGGTGATAGCTACTTACAAACTGCCATTGATCACTGAGCGGAATGCTAGTAAAAAAGCCAACTTGTTCGATTGTATTGCCTGAGACATCATTTGCATAGCGATGGTTCAATTGTACCAGCTGATTATCGTCACCTTTATAATCTAAAGTCACATTTGACTGGATAATCTGCTTTCCATCGGTGTCATACTGAATTCCGCCTGATAAATACCAGCGGCGGTGCCAATGTAACATGGTTTGTGCGGCAAACAAGGCATTATAGTTGGTATCTGAGTTTAACCCTTGTGATGTTGGCTTGGCAGAGTCACTTAAATAAAATATTTGACCGGCACTAAAATTAAACAATTCTTCGCTTTTATTATTAAATAAACGCGTGGTTGCACCTAATGTAAATTGATTCGCTGCGGCTATACGATCAACGCTTGAGAAGCGACTATCACGGAATAAACCAAAAAAATCATCTTGTAGTTTTGTCGTATCGTATAAACCTATATCGGATTGATCTTTATTTGGTGTATACAAATATTGCACTTGTGGCTCTAAGGTTTGAATCCCATCATCAGCGAAGATAGTGGTATCACGCTCAAAGTTTAATTGGCTGTATAAACGCACTTTAGGCAAGGTACGTGAAACTGATTTAGCATAATCGGTATTAGCTAAATCACCTTCTTGCTTATAGTTAGTGTGCAGTACGCTAAATTCAGATAAAAACGACCAAGCATGCTCTTGATAACCATAACTTACTTTGGGTTCGATGTGCACTCGAGTGGCTTTTTCTATGATTGCTGTATCATTAGTAAAGTGGCTCAGTTCACCGTCTAGGGTCAGTTCAATATCCTGAAAACTAAATGGTGCTGTTTGTGAAAAGCTAATTTGTGGCCATGCCGCATACGATTCAAGATGATCACCGAGCACTTCAAAGTTTTGTACTTTAATATCTGTACGCCAAGTATCACCTAAGTGTGATAACGAGCCAGTACGATACAGTTGGGTGTCAGTACGTGTTGCGTAATTAGAACCCAAATCAGTGAGATAGTTATCATCGCTGACGTTGGTTATATCAACATTTGCACGCCAGTTTTCGGCAAAATAACTTTGTTGTTGCCAGTGAAATAGAAAGCGCTCTTTGAGTTCTGGTTCGGAGTCGTCTTTGTCAAGGTATTCAAGTGCTACGAGACCTTCATTGATATCACTTAAATAACGAAACTCGGTTTGCAGCTGTAAGCCTTTTTTAGACATATAGCGAGGTGTAATCGTGGCATCAAAGTTTGGTGCAATATTCCAATAATATGGAGTAACAGTTTCTACGCCGTAGCGATCTGAACTGGAAATATTGGGTGTTAATAAGCCTGATTTTCTTCGATTATCAATTGGGAAAGTGAAATAGGGTAAATAAAGTACTGGCGTATCCATAATACGTAATACCATATCATGGGTTTCGCCCCAGCCTTCTTCACGGGATAATAAAATTTGTTCAGCTTGAATTGCCCACACGGGCGTATCGCTTGGACAGGTAGTAAAGCTTGCGTTCAGCAGATCTAAGCCAGACTTATTAATGGTGAGCTTTTCTGCACCGCCGTGTGCTTGTTGATCCGTCAGCTTATAATCGGCACCAAGTAGGCTGATTTCAGAACTATTTAAATCAGCATTAAGACCTGAGCTATTTACTTCACTGATAGTGTCACGGTAAGTAATAGGGCCAGTTGCATTAAGTAACCCACGCTGTTTGTCAATTAGCGCACTTTGTGCGGACAAACTCATAGTAAGGGTGTTAATATCAACATTACCGGTAAATTCTGCGCTTTGGGTGCCAAGCAGTTCAATATCATCTGAACGGATATCGATCATGCCTAAGTCAAGGCCAGCAAGCGGTTGCCAAGCTCTGGTTTGCATTGAATTGCCACAAAAGTTGTGTGTCAGTTCAGTTTCGGCGAACGATGGTGCGCTGATCACACTTAGCATCATCATGCCCCAGGTTTTGCTCATTTATTAACCTTAATATGCTGTCGTTGGATGTAAGAATGACATAATAAAGGAAAACAATGGCAAATACAGTAATTGACTTAGTGAAAAATAGATATCTTGTAAAATGAATCGTTATAAAAGTTTACAGCAGTTTTTAAATCCGCACTTCGAAGATGAAGTATACCAGCTAGCTGCGATCACCGGAGACGCCAGCTTTCGTCGTTATTTCCGCCTAAATCGCGGTCAAGATAGCTATATAGTTATGGACTCAGATCCAGCTAAGCTCGATAACACTCCTTATATAGAACTCAACAAAGTTTTTTCTGAGCATGGTTTCAAACTACCAAAAATATTACATGCTGATGAAAAGCAAGGGTTCTTCTTATTAAGCGATTTAGGCAACACACATCTTGCTGATATGCTGGATGATAAAGAACGTATCAATCACTATAAACACCTTATAAAACTTAGTGCACAATGGGCAAAAATGCCGCCTGTTGAGCACATGAAAGATTTTGATCGGGCATTTTTAGAATTAGAACTAAGTATTTTTTTAGAATGGTTGGTAGAGAGATTTTTAGAGCTAGAAGTTACTGCTGCAGAACGTAATTTATGGCAAACGAGCTGTGAGTTATTAATTGAAAATATACTCGCGCAACCTAGCGTCACCGTACACCGTGATTTTCATAGCCGTAATATTATGCACAGTGAACAGCAATGGGCAATTATTGACTATCAAGATGCCGTGCAAGGCCCGGTATGTTATGACCTGGTATCGTTACTGCGTGATTGTTATTTTAAACTTCCTCACGATGAACTTGAATACTTACTTGAGCATGCATTTGCTGAGTTTGAGCAACAGGGCTTGCTCAGTAACATCAGCTTTGCAACCTTTAAACAATGGTTTGATTTAACCGGTATTCAACGCCATTTAAAAGCGGCGGGTATTTTTTGCCGGTTAAATTTACGCGATGGTAAACTCGGTTATATGGATAATGTATTACCGACACTGCGCTACATTAGTGATGTGGCGCAAGATCATTCATCGTTGGTGGAGCTGGGTAAATGGATCAACAGTAAGATTATTCCTGCTACCTTAGTCGCACTTAATAAAGTGCCAACTAAATAATGAAAGCGATGATTTTAGCCGCGGGTCGCGGTCAGCGAATGATGCCACTTACCGCAGAATTACCTAAACCTATGTTAAAGGTGCAAGGAAAACCATTAATCGAGCATCATATTGAGCGACTAAAAACAGCAGGGATCACTGATTTTATTATAAACCTTGCTTGGCAAGGAGATAAGATCCGTGCTTACTTTGGCGATGGTAGCCAGCTTGGAGTACATATTGAGTATAGCCAAGAGCCTGAGCAGGGATTAGAAACTGCAGGTGGTATTATTCAAGCATTACCTTTGCTTGGTGAGCAATTTATTGTTATTAATGGCGATATATTTACCGACTATGATGTTAGTTCATTACTGCATATTCACTTAGATGCGGGCGAGGCACATATTGTGTTGGTTGAAAATCCAGCCCACAACCCAAATGGTGACTTTACGTTGCGTCATCTAAGCGCAGATAGCCCCAAGTATACATTTTCTGGTATTAGTCGCTTTCATCAGCAATTTTTTGCAGGAATTACAGCGGGTACTCATCGCTTAGGGCCATTATTAAAAAGTAAATTGGCTGAGCATGTTGTCTCTACGGAGCTGTACATAGGTAACTGGGACGATATCGGAACTCCAGAACGATTAGCTCAATTGAATGAGTTGTTGATAGAGCAACAAAAAACTCATTAAGTAATTCACATATAATAGGAGCGCCTCATGTGGGGTAAAATTTTAGGTGCCTGCTTTGGCTTTATGTTTGGGCGTATTATAGGCTTATTTATAGGCTTATACCTGGGCCATATGTTTGACAAGAGTTTAAAGCAGAACTTTGATAAAGCCGGCGGCTTTTCAAGCTTATTTAAAGGCGATGATGATATTAATCAGCGCCAAGCGTTATTTTTTACCAGCTGTTTTGGAGTAATGGGGCACATTGCTAAGTCAAATGGCCGCGTAAGCGAAACCCACATCCGTGCTGCCAGTTTATTTATGGATGAAATGGGACTCACTGGTGATGATCGCAAAGAGGCACAAGATGCGTTTAAAACGGGAAAAGACGCTGATTTTTCATTAAAAGAAACTGTTTTCGATTTTAAAGAGCGTTTTGCTCGTCGCCATGATTTATTACAACTGTTTTTAGAAATTCAAATCCAAATGGCGTTTTCTGATGGGGTGTTAGCTGCGCAAGAAAAGGAGCTACTCCAAGAGGTAAGTAAGTTATTAGGGATCTCTAAAACTCACTTTGCATTTGTACTTAAACGTTACCAAGCTGAATTTTCATTTCGTCAGCAACAACAACGCTATCAACAGCAGCAACAACGTCAACAAGGGCAAAGCAGCAGTTATCGTGAAGGCTCAGGGCATCATGTACCGCCAAATAGTGGCATGAGCCGTACTCAAGCGCTGGCTTTGCTGGGGCTAAATAATGAGGCGAGTGAACGAGAAGTAAAAGTAGCGTACCGTAAATTAATGGCGCAGCACCATCCTGATAAATTAGTTTCTCAAGGTTTACCTAAACATATGATGGAACTGGCAGTCAAGAAAAGCCAAGATATTCAAGCCGCTTACGAATATTTAAAAAAGGCGGCGTAAAAACCCGTCTACTTCTTTGGTCAAGCGCTCATGTTGCTCAGGCTCAGAGCGCAAACCAAACAGCTCACGTTGGCGGTAATCATATTTACTGTGACGTTTAACCCAGCGTTTTCTATCCGCCACACTCAGCAGTAAGTCCGGGTTATCTATGTTGTAGTAAATATCCAATAACGGCGGGCTAATAGTCGATATAATCGCGTTAAGTTGTTGGTTACGTTTACTGTTTGGTAAATAACTGCTAAGGCTGACAAATGCATCTATGTTGGTATTTGGATATTCGCCATAGTGTTCGAGCAATACTCCCGCAGAGGCACCTTGTGCAATAACAACAATTTTCCCATCTTCATCCAATGCACTTTGATACAACGCATTAAAGCGTGCAATTAAGTTGAGTTTATAATTATCTATTATCGCATTGCTTATATGAGCGATAGCATCAACATGTACAACAGGAGTGGCTGTGTCAGCTGATGGTTCGCCATTGTCTGAACTTGTAGTTTGCTTAGCCGCTGCAGGTTCAGTTGTTTCACTTTCATCCGCAGGTGGCGCTGCCTGCCAATCAATATCGGGTACCGTCATGGCAATTGTGGCATAGCCTAAATCGTTAAGTTGCGTGCGTAAAAAGTTGAGCCCGTTGTTATTGGTAGGTAAGTGTTGCCAATCAGGGATAATCAATACCACACCGCGCTGCTGGGCACTCATGTGTTGGCGATATAAACTTAAAAACTCAGTATCACCAGCGAGTAGCGGTTTTAGTTCATCTTGCGGCATTAGGCGTGATAAATCATTACTGCTGATTGTTGACCATGGTGTGGGTGCAATAAAGTCGGCTGCTTGGGCTGGCATGGCCAAGAAAGTCGCGTAAACCAAACTAATTAATTGCCATACTTTAAACTGTTTGCCGATAGCCATATAAACCACCACGATGAATCAATAAGTTGTTATCGGCGTGTACAGCAAAAAGTTTAGTGTGATTTTAAGCTCGTAATTAAAACTCTGGCTCAGCTTCAAAAGTCATAATTTGTGCTGTTCCCGGGTGAGTGAGCTGTAGCATTTGTGCATGCAATTGCAAGCGCGGGGCAGCAGCCAGGGCATCAGGGTGAGCATAGAGCCTATCGCCTAAAATAGGGTGCCCCAATGACAACATATGCACACGTAATTGATGTGAGCGTCCGGTAATAGGGGTAAGTTCCACACGAGTGGCGTGCAACTCATGCTCCAGTACAGTGTAATGAGTTAAAGAGGGCTTCCCCTTGTCATGATCAACCATTTGCTTAGGGCGGTTTGGCCAATCACAGATCAGTGGCAAATTGACTGATCCCGTTAATGGCTCTAGTTTACCGTACACTCGTGCAACATAGCGCTTTGCAGTTTGGCGTTCTTGAAACTGCATACTTAAATGACGATGAGCCGCTTTATGCATTGCTAAACAAATAATTCCAGAGGTTGCCATATCTAAGCGGTGAACTATTTTTGCCGTAGGAAAAACACGGTTAACGCGAGCTATCAAACAATCGGCGTGTTTAGGATCTTTTCCCGGCACAGTCAAAAGTTCACTGGGCTTGTTGACGATCAGTAAATCATCATCTTGAAATAAAATGGTTAAATACGGATCTAATGGAGGATTGTAGTTAATTAACACGGCCGACCTCAATGATTTATGAGCGCGCTATTTTAGAGAAGTCATCGCTTATACACAATCAATAACGTATTAGATTAGACGCGAGAGTATTAATGAGCGAGTTAATTGGCAAGTAGTCGTTAAGCTGAGGGTATTTTTGGGCAAAAGAAAAGCGCGAACTATCTCTAGTCGCGCTTGCGGAATCTTCTAATTTTTTGCATCCTGCAATTGAACTTAATCAACTCCTAAACTTTACTAATCCATGTGATCACACTGTTACTTATTCGTTCTGCGTGATATAGGCTATCCGTGCCTCTGTCCTATGTGCTTCCTTTTGATCCTTTTTGGTAATCTCTATTACCGGTCCTTTACGCATCGTCCTGATGCTATCCCTTAGTTAACAGTTCCATTGCGATACCCTTTAGGGCCTGTCCATCTGTCCGCTTTTATAACATCCTGTTTAACAACTCTCTTGCGAGCCCTGTTGTTATTCCTTTTCGCATCATCTTGACGCTGTCCGTATATTTACTATCCTTAGTGCTACTCATCCTGAGCCTGTCCGTGAATCCATTTTTTCCTAACGTAACCTTTAATTCGAGGTTTATGAGTAATCATTCCTTGTCCGTTTACTCATTTAAGCGTCACTGCTTAACCGATGAAGTAAGTATAGAGAGTATCGGCAAACAAAATAGGCTAAAAATAGTAATGAAAATACAGTCATTATTTTGAAATTTAATAATAGTTATTATATTTCATGTGGTTAGTTTGTTTTTAGACTTTTTTTATGATGCTTTATACTCAATAGCTGTCATAACCGTGAGATATATCGCACAAGTGATTTCCATTATGGGCGTGGTTGCCTTTAATAGTGGATGTAATTGTAGTGTTGCTTAGACGATTTCTAATCGTATATGGTTTAAGTTTATTGCATATATCCCTTAAATGATTAAAAACCAATATCTATTAAGGCGCTTTGTAATTCTTTAAAATAAATGCGACTTGCCGATAAATAAGCGGCTATGAATTGTGGGGAAATTGCTCAACAAGACACGTTTGAGCCGCTATTTAGCGCTTCAAGCTCAAAGGTAGTTGCAGAATTTCTTGGTCAGGGCATATACTTAGGTGCAGATGTATTAACAGCAACTGAATATAGTAATGCTTACGGGGGCTGAGTCATTAGTTACTTATCGTCGAGTAAAGCAAGTTGGGTAACTTTATGTTCGCCCATACCATCTTGAGTTAATACCTTTTCAATCACAAGGCTGTAGTGCAAATACGGTGACTATTTTAAATCATCGTTTTGTTGTTCTGCATTTTGTGTATAAGGTTATGCTCGATGGACAATAAATTGAAGTTGCTGTTTAGTTGGGCCAATCATTTTAGCAAATGAGTAGGTGACAATAAAAATAACACCACACACGGTTAACTTTTTCGCTGATTAAGTGTTTTAGTATTTTTAATTTCATTAAAAACGCCGTGTATGAGATTTTGAGTTAAGGAAATATCATGGCGCAAGCGCAATCTGGAATTTGTGCTGAAGCAAACTTGCACGGTTTACATTTGTTTTTTAATGTATTTGATGGCCACGATGAGTCATTACGCAAAAAATTAAAATACGTTAGCGCTATCCAAGATGAGTTTTCAGATCAGTTTTCTGAATCGATGCTCTCCAGCCTAGTTGCAGTAGGGGCGCAGTACTGGCCGCATATTCTGCCTGAATTTCTGCCTAGTGAATTACAGAGCTTTCCTAATATTACTCATAATGATCATATTATGGGGGCTCAGCCTTTTGATTTATTTGTCCAAATTCGTTCCGATAGGGAAGATGTAAACCATTTATTTGCTTTGCAAATTCTCAAGTTATTTGCCCCCGATGTTGAATTGGTTGAGCAAGTGAGAAACTTTCGATTTTTAGATGGTCGCGATTTTAATGGTTTTATACTCGGTGGTGACACTCCTCATGGTCGCCAAAAGCGCATCACAGCGTTAATCAATAAACCCAACCATTTTGAAGATCAAGGCAGTTATGTACATATACAGCGCTATAAGCATGATTTAAGTGTGTGGCAAAACCTACCACTGAGTGAGCAAGAACAAATAATGGGACGCACTCGCTTAGATAATACCTTGATTATGCCAGCGACTGAAAATAGTCATGCTGTACGCACTGAGTTAAAAGATGAGCAAGGGCAACCACTGCAATTAAATCAAAACATGCCTTATGGTGACGTTTACGAACAGGGTATATTAGCGATTAGTTATGCGGCACAGGGAAATGCATTTGAGCAAGTATTACGAAGTCGATTAGGTGATGGCGATTGCTACGATCATTGGCTTGATTTTACTCAAGCCGATATGGGTTCTGCGTTTTTTGCCCCATCAATTAACTTTTTAAAGCAGCTATAAAAAGTTTGAACCGGTAGATTTATACCGTATCAAATAAAATACGCACGCGTTCAAGAGTTACATCAATTTCAGATACTTTAGCTGGAGCGATAAAAATAGTATCGTCACCAGCAATGGTGCCTAGTACGCCATCTGCTTTACCTAATGAATCTAATAGCCGAGCAATTAATTGTGCAGCTCCTGGGCTGGTTCGAATAATGATCATCATTTCGTTATGCATTATATCAATCACTAACTGACGTAATGGGCTTTTCGCTGTAGGTACGCCCATTTCAGCAGGCAAACAATAGACCATTTCTTGTTTGGCATTACGAGTGCGTACCGCGCCAAACTTGCTTAACATCCGCGACACCTTACTTTGACTAATATTATCAAAGCCTTGCTCTTTTAGGGCGTCAACAATCTCACCTTGTGAACCAAAGTTTTCTTCTTTTAAAAGTGCCTTAAAGGCCTTTACTAATGCTTCTTGTTTATCTTGTGGTTGCATATTATAGGTTCTTATTCATAAGTGATGCGCTAATTGTACACAATATTGCATACTTATGCAGTAGTTGTTTGCTTTTGCGATGGATTTTAGTGCTGTAAACCAGCAAGTTTACAACTATGGTCTAAATTATATGTGAAATAAGCAGGATAAATTTGTCTTTAGTCGTTAATTTCATTATCTTTAGAGCCACAAATATTTCCTACCTCAAATTACGGAGAATTCCAATGAAAGTTGCTGTATTAGGTGCTGCTGGCGGTATCGGCCAAGCGTTGTCTTTATTATTAAAAACAGGCTTACCAGCTGGTTCTGAATTATCACTTTATGATGTTGCTCCAGTTGTTCCTGGTGTTGCTGTTGATCTTTCTCATATCCCAACAGACGTTAAAGTTGCAGGCTTTGGTGTTGATGCACTAGATCAAGCGTTAACTGGTTGTGATATCGTTCTTATCCCTGCTGGTATGCCACGTAAGCCTGGTATGGACCGCGCTGATTTATTTAATGTTAATGCTGGTATTATTAAAACATTAGCAGAAGGTATTGTTGCTAACTGTCCAAAAGCATTAGTGGGTATTATCACTAACCCAGTAAATGGCACAGTGCCAATTGTTGCGGAAGTATTCAAAAAAGCAGGTACTTACGACGCGAAACGTGTTTTCGGTATTACCACTCTTGATGTGATCCGTTCAGAAGCATTTGTAGCTGAACTTAAAGGTGTTGACGTTGCAACTGTGAAAGTACCAGTAATTGGTGGTCACTCAGGCACAACAATCCTTCCGTTACTATCTCAAGTTGAAGGCGTTACTTTCACTGATGAAGAAGTTGCTGCGCTTACTCCACGTATCCAAAATGCAGGTACTGAAGTAGTAAATGCAAAAGCTGGCGGTGGTTCTGCAACATTATCAATGGGCGCTGCTGCTGCACGTTTTTGTATGTCTTTAGTTAAAGGCTTACAAGGTGAAGACGTTGTAGATTACGCTTACGTTGCTGTTGAAAATGGCGATGCTGCATACTTTGCACACCCAGTACGTTTAGGTAAAAACGGCGTAGAAGAAATTCTTTCTTACGGTGAACTAAGCGCATTTGAAGAGCAAGCTAAAAACGACATGCTTGATACGCTGAAAAAAGACATCCAAGAAGGTGTTGATTTCATCAACGCTTAATTGCTAAGACGATTGATACAAAAAAGCCTGCATTTGCAGGCTTTTTTATGCTCGAAGGATTTTTATACATTAGGTGTTTATTAGTGATTACGATCAACGGCAATACGAGCCAAGCTAACGAGTGCTTCTTTATACGGTGATTCATCTAATACAGATAGACACGCAATCGCTTTATCAGCTTCTTCGTTGGCTTTATTCATCGTAAACTCAAGTGCTTTGGTTTCATTGAGGGCACTTAGAATAGCTTCTAAGTGGTCCATACCATTACTGTGCTCAATGGCATCACGGATCAACTGTACTTGCTCAGCATTACCGTGGCGCATAGCATAAAGTAGTGGCAGGGTAGGTTTGCCTTCGGCCAGATCATCACCGATATTTTTACCTAACTGCTCAGCATCAGCATTGTAATCAAGCACGTCATCCACCAATTGAAAAGCGGTTCCTAAATGCATACCGTAAAGATTAAGCGCTTGCAGTGTCGAGTCGTCTTTTTCGGTAATAATCGCAGCAAGGCCTGTTGCAGCTTCAAATAATTTAGCTGTTTTAGAATAAATTACCTGCATGTAGCTATCTTCGGTGGTATCAGGGTCGTTACAGTTCATTAATTGCAGCACTTCACCTTCGGCAATCACGTTGGTTGCATCAGCGAGTATTTGCATAACTTGCATTTTACCAATACCAACCATTAGCTGAAATGAGCGGGTGTAGATAAAGTCACCAACAAGTACGCTGGCTGCATTACCAAACTCAGCATTTGCCGTCGGTGTTCCTCTGCGTAAATTTGATTCATCAACGACATCATCATGCAGTAATGTAGCTGTGTGAATAAATTCAACAATAGTTGCTAAAGTAACATGATCTTTGCCTTCATAGCCAAGTGCTTTAGCCGCTAAAATAGCCAACATAGGGCGAACACGCTTGCCGCCGCTGTTTACTATATATAAGCCTAGTTGATTGACTAATGCTACATCAGAGCGCATTTGCGCGTAAATTAGTTGATTGACGTCATTCATATCGTTTTCGATTAACGCCTGGATAGCTTTTATATCCATTGATCTCCGAGCCAATTTTAATGGGTATACGGGGCTGATTGTACAACAAAAAACAGCTTTGCTCGACAGTTTGTGACGATTCGCTGAAAAAACACGGTTAAGTAGCTTAATTTAGCCTTAATTAGTAAAGATAACTTTTATATTTGAGAAAATTTACGGTAATTCAACATGGTTGTTTTTTATTCTTAGCGCGTGTTTGTTCGTGGTGTAATTTATTTGTCATGAAACGCTAAAAAGGCTTGGCATAATGCCAATTTAATATAAAATAGGTGAAAATATTGAATCGCCTTCAATGCAGCTATTTTTTATTCATTTAATTAATAAAACAGGCTTGCTAGTTTTTGCACATTAGCGTAAACTTCGCGCCCTATTGAATAATGTTTTAGTTGCGTCGATTTGAGGGCGCACAGACGGAGTTAATTATGTACGCGGTTTTCCAAAGTGGTGGTAAACAGCACCGTGTGACTGAAGGTCAAACAATTCGTCTTGAGAAATTAGACGTTGAGACTGGTGCAGCAGTTGAATTTGATTCAGTACTTTTAGTTGCTGATGGTGAGAAAATCGAGATCGGTGTACCGTTCGTAAACGGTGGTAAAATAACAGCTGAGGTTGTTTCACATGGTCGCGGTGAGAAGATTAAGGTTGTTAAATTTAGACGCCGTAAGCATTCTCGTAAGCAAATGGGCCATCGTCAATGGTTCACAGAAGTTAAAATCACTGGCATTAGCGCTTAATTAGAGGTACTTAGAAATGGCACATAAAAAAGCAGCTGGTAGTACTCGTAACGGTCGCGATTCAGAAAGCAAACGCCTTGGTGTTAAGCGTTTTGGTGGCGAATCAGTTCTAGCGGGTAGCATCATTGTTCGTCAACGTGGAACTAAATTCCATGCTGGCACAAACGTAGGTATCGGTAAAGACCACACTATCTTCGCAAAAGCAGATGGTAAAGTTCAGTTTGAACAAAAAGGTCCTTTAAACCGTAAATACGTAAGCATCGTATCTGAGTAATCAGAATCGGTTCTTAAAAAACCCCGCCTTTGCGGGGTTTTTTGTTTTGAAAATAAATATATACCTAAGCCAAGCCTGCAATCAGCTTGGCTTAGGTATATAATAGTGAAATTAACAAGCCAATCCCTAAAGTGAGTAATCATGAAGTTTGTAGATGAAGTAGAAATTCGCGCAGAAGCTGGAGACGGTGGCAGCGGCATCGTATCTTTCCGTCGTGAAAAATATGTCCCAGATGGTGGACCAGACGGCGGTGACGGTGGAGATGGTGGTAGTGTTTATCTACAAGCTGATGAAAACTTAAATACCCTTATCGATTATCAGTTTGAGCGTTTTCATAGAGCTGAACGTGGTACTAATGGCCGCAGTCGTAACTGTACCGGTAAAAAGGCTGATGACTTATATGTGATGGTGCCTGTAGGTACTCGGATCATGGATGTTGATACCCAAGAAGGTCTTGGTGATTTAACTCAACATGGTCAAAGAATTTTGGTTGCAAAAGGCGGTTTCCACGGCTTGGGGAATGCGCGTTTTAAATCAAGTACTAACCGAGCGCCTCGTCAAAAAACATTGGGCACACCAGGTGAAGTACGTAACCTTAAACTAGAGCTATTATTATTAGCTGATGTTGGTTTATTAGGTTTGCCAAATGCAGGTAAGTCTACTTTTATTCGTAGTGTATCGGCAGCGAAACCAAAAGTAGCTGATTACCCATTTACTACGCTGATTCCAAATTTAGGTGTGGTACGTCCAGAAGCAAATAAATCATTTGTTATTGCAGATATCCCAGGGTTAATCGAAGGTGCCTCTGATGGCGCTGGCTTGGGTATTCGCTTCTTGAAACATTTAGAGCGTTGCCGTGTATTACTGCATATTATCGATGTAATGCCTGTCGATGGTTCAAACCCAGTAGACAATGCATTTGCAATCATCAATGAGTTGCACCAGTACAGTCCTAAGCTTGCTGAAAAACCACGTTGGTTAGTATTTAATAAAATAGACTTATTACCTGAAGATGAAGCACAGGCGCTATGTGAGCAAATTGCTGAAGAGTTGGGCGAGACTGAAAATATTTATCATATTTCTGCAATTAATAAGCTAAATACTCAACCATTAATTCATAACATCATGACGCTACTCGATAGCATGCCAAAAGAAAAATTTGTGCCAATTGAAGATGAAGAAGTTGAATTCAAATGGGATACTTATCATAAAGATGCCACTAAGAAGAATGATGACGACGACTGGGATAGTTGGGATGATGACGATTATGACGTTGAAGTTGTCTATGAGCGTTAGACTAAAGTAAATTATTTTAAAAGGAGCTGGTGCTCCTTTTTTCTTGTTTAATAAAAAAGTATTAGGTTTTAATGTGAAGATTTCAATGATTGCAGCTATGGCTAAAAATAGAGTGATTGGCCAAGATAATAATATGCCATGGCATTTACCTGCTGATTTACAGCATTTTAAAGCGGTTACTATGAATAAACCAGTAATTATGGGGCGCAAAACATTTGAGTCAATTGGTCGCCCTTTACCTGGTCGACGCAACATTGTTATTAGCCGAAACACTGACTACACTGCAGCTGGAATTGATGTTGTAGCATCCCCAGAGGCCGCTATTTCATTGGTGTGTGAGTCTGATGAAGTAATGGTGATTGGTGGCGGGAATATATATCAACAATTTTTAAAAAGTGCCGATACACTTTATTTAACGTTTATTGATCTTGATGTTGCAGGAGATACACAGTTTCCTGATTACGAACAATCAGCAAACTGGCAAGTTGTAGAAGAGCTGTATAATCAACCGGATGATAACAATATTTATGGTTATAAATTTGTCACATTGGATAAAGTTAAGTAACATTATTGCGGTTAGGCTTATAGGTTGATACAATATTAAACAACTAGGGTAGTTATAAAGTATTACACAAGGGTCTACAATGATAAAATTATCAACACTCGTTATTGCTGCAGCTGTTATTTCTGGTTCTGTTGCTTTTAGCGCGCCAGTAAAAGCGGATGATCAGTTAGCTGTTTCAATCTGTGAATACATAGCTGCGGACGATAAAAACCGTTTACGTGATAAGTTAAAAAGCTCACGTGTAAAAATTCGTAATATTTATGATGCAGTACAATGTAATGGTCTTAACTTGCTACGTCATGCAGTTGCCAGTAATGCCGTAGATACCGGTGAATATATTGTGAAAAACTTATCTAAAAGCTCTTTAGAAGATGGAGCAGATATAGCATGGGCCGAAGCAAATGGTCATGGCGGTTCTGCATTAATACCAGCAATTAAAGAACGTGCTGGTTTATAAGTTATAATAAATCATTAAAAAAGTCGCGATATCGCGGCTTTTTTGTATCTGAAACAAAAGTTTAACAGATTCGACCTCTATTGTAATTTTATCTGGTAGAATAGGCAGGTTATAAGCAGTTTAAGCAGTGAACAACTATGTTAAGTCCTTTTTATCAGCAACATGCTGATTATGTCTCTATTTCTCGTGAACAAGGGTGTCGTTTCGCAAAGTGCGTTGCTGATGATTACAATCCACTTCATGATAAAGATGCAAAACGTTTTTGTGTGCCTGGAGATTTATTATTTTCATTGGTATTAAGTCGTTATGGCATCAGTGAAAAAATGGAATTTACCTTTGCCGGCATGGTTGATGAGAATACCAAACTCAACTTCCCTGAGGGCGCAGATGAGTTTGATATTACCAGTGGCGATAAAGTCATGCTGAAGGTTAAGCGCGAAGGTAAAACTAGCCAGTGCCAAACACTCACCGATAGTCTAATAAAAAATTATGTTGAGTTTTCAGGTACAACTTTTCCGCATGTTATTATTCCACTTATGGGCAAACAAGATGTCATGATCAACCCAGCTCGCCCTATGATTATCTATGAGTCAATGTTGATTAATCTCGATACATTAGAGATCCATGCACCGACGTTAGAATACGCAGAGCCGAGTTTTGAATATACAGGCAAGCGTGGGAAAATCACTTTGCGCTTTAACTTGTTAGAAAATGGTGTAAAAGTCGGCTGTGGTGAAAAGCACATGTTGGTATCAGGTATTCAACAATATTGCCAAGATACGGTGGATGATCTAATTACCTTCTATAACCAACGAAAAGAAACCCTCAAACCAGCTTGAACATTTAGCAAGCTTAGAAAGGCGCTGCAAAGCGCCTTTTTTGTTATTCGCTTTGGGCGTACAATAGCGCCATTATTTGTTACACAAAGCTAAACTTATGTCTGCGACTACTTTCTCTGAGTTAAAACTCGATCCTGTACTGCTTAATGCACTTGAACAAAATCAATATCATACCCCTACGGCGATACAGCTAAAAACTATTCCGCTGATTTTAGCTGGTCATGATGTTATGGGGAGTGCACAAACAGGAACAGGTAAAACAGCTGCTTTTGTATTACCTCTGTTACATAAATTACTTAATACACCAAGTAAAGATGAGCCAGGTACTGCTCGAGTACTTATTTTGACACCAACTCGAGAGCTTGCTCAGCAAGTCTTTGCTAGCTTTGAAAAATACGCGCAAGGTACTGATATTAAAGGCGCGCTTGCTTATGGTGGTGCCAGTATTGGCCCGCAAATTAAAGCCATGAAAGATGCACAAGTTGTAGTGGCAACGCCAGGGCGATTGCTGGATCACATAATCAAAGGCAGCATTAAACTATCTAGTGTTGATTCACTGGTGTTTGATGAAGCAGACCGTATGCTTGATATGGGCTTTATTGACGAAATTAAACGTATATTGCGCCATGTTCCCAGTGATCGTCAGACCTTACTATTTTCAGCGACCTTTGACGATAGTGTATTTGAGCTCAGTAAAAAGTTATTAAAAGATCCAAAACTTGTTGAAGTCAATAAACGTAATTCTGCGGCTGTAGAAGTTGAGCAAATCATTTACGCGGTTGATGAAGACCGTAAACGTGAGCTTGTCTCGCACATGATTGGCATGAAAAACTGGCGCCAAGTACTGATCTTTACTCGCACAAAGCAAATGGCCGATCAACTCGCCAAAGAAATGTGTAAAGATGGCTTAAAAACACAGTCAATTCATGGTGATAAATCTCAAGGTGCACGTGATAGAGCACTGCAAGATTTTAAAGAAGGTACCACTCGTGTACTCGTGGCAACCGATGTTGCAGCTCGGGGTCTAGACATAGCGTCGTTAAAGTATGTGATTAATTTTGAATTACCCTATATAGCTGAAGATTATGTCCACCGTATTGGCCGCACTGGGCGCGCTGGCGAGCAAGGCTTAGCGATGTCATTAGTCAGCCTTGACGAGCAGTGGTTACTTGAAGAAATTGAAGTGTTGCTTGATACTCGTCTAACGCCGCAGTGGTTAGCGGGCTATGAACCGGATCCAAATAAAAAGCCCAAAGATAATCGCAAAAACTCTAATAAGTCGCGAAAAGATCGAGATAAAAAACGTATTACAGGGCAAAGAGCACCTAGTAGACGCCGTAAATAAAAGCTTTCAGTTTTTAGTTATCAGCTGTCAGAAAAAACCTCAGCACGGCGCTAGATTAAGCGCCGTGGTTCGTTTTATATTTTCAAAGTAAGTAAATACGGTAAATTACCGGATTTGTTAAATTAACTCAGCTAAGCCATGCAGATAAAAACAAGGGTAATCCCCCCCAAATAATAGAAGCAAATGAGCTATGCCGTGAACGTAGTATGGGTAACTCAACCTTTTATAAATGGCGCGCTAAATACAGCGTCATGGATTCATCTTTAATGACGCGAATGAAAGAACTTGAAGATGAAAATCGCCGTTTAAAGAAAATGTGTGCTGAAGAGCGACTAAAGTCTGGGGTCATTCAAGAGGCCATGGCAAAAGTGGTAAAGGCTTCTGAGCGTAAAATATTAGCGCATGAAGTCGTTAGCACAAATAAAATAACGCGAACGAGTTAGCAGCCTTGCCTGCTGCATCAAATCAATGAGTTAACTTGCTTAACTGCTCAGGCTGGTCGCGACTGCGCGTAAGAAAAATATCATTGCTTAACGGTTAAACATTAGGTTTAATAGGCACATAATAAACGCTGAGTAGCACAGGGATTGCTTAGATACGATAGACTCGCCAATGAAATTGGCGTGCCTATCACTTAGGTCATAAAAAGCCTTTCTATATATGTAAAGTCCATAGTATAAAGAGCACCAACGCTGACACACCGAGCAGGTAGCGCCTCAGTCCAACAAGCGATTATGCAACACAAACTGCATGTCGCATAAATACTAAAATGTTAGTTGCAAGGCATTACCAAGGCAGTAGTCACCATCATTACAGGAATAAAGATGAATAAACCTAAACAAAACCAAGCTAAAGTTTTTCTTTGCCGTGTACTATCTTCGTATAGTTTTCTGGCAATTTCCTTGTTAATCTCTTTGTATGTCTTTTGGTTGGGTTTCATTTCCAACGACCTCCTACACTTCAAAAATCTTGTTACTGCTTGGTTAGTAATAGGTTTAGTTTTATCATTCAAACATACCCTCATACTTTCAGACGAAGATTATGAGAACTATGTAAATGCAAACTATCCAGAAAAACTTAAAGGTATATTCCCAAACACTTCGGATATAACTGAGGGAAACATAGATAAGTACTACACAAAAGCCAACAGTAAACTGAAACATGAAAACTTAGGATTTACTATAACTTTCATATCTACATTATTTGTTTGCATTGTTGATTACTTACCTACATTAAGTTCTCTACAAAACCTATTACAAACTTGCAACTAATCGGGTAGCCGGAGGTCTCTAACCTCCAGCCCCCACACCACCCATCATGCGGGTCCGCAATGGGCGGTTCATCTCCCGTAATGAATATTGATCCAAATACCTCTCAGTGACACTAAACCTT
>NZ_JACJFK010000040.1:0-25412 GCF_014164535.1 Pseudoalteromonas sp. SG41-2
CTACAAAAATGATAAAACGTGAACTCGGTTACGAGTGGCATTAAGCTTTGATCGGCAAAATCATTAAGAACACAAAAGTGATCATTATCGCGTAATTTTCGTGATCAAAGCTTAATGAGAATAAGCGATCAAAGTTAATGCCATTGGGTGATCAAAGCTGGTGAGAATATGCACACTTCGCTGAAGCATTATTCGAAGGTGTGCTACATGCTTGTATGAGAGTGCAAAGTAGGCAGGTGCTGGCTAGTTGTCTCACAATCATATTTCAGTCCCATCTAAATTTTGCTTAATGATTGCACTTAATACTTGAATTCAAGAATGCAAAAGTCGCGATATGGGAAAGTTCGTTCTATGGTAATTGGCAAGAGGCTTGATAAACGCCAGTAGATCAAAAACGCCAACTCAAGGTTGGCGTTTTAATTATGAAGCTAAAGTAAGTAATTAAGCTTTAGGCCCAGCATTTTTGATTTCATCTGATACATCGTATTTAGCGAAGTTTTCAGTGAAGTCTGCTGCAAGTTTGGCCGCATATTCGGCGTATTTAGCTTTATCTTCCCAAGTATTGATTGGGTTAAGTAGCTCGCTGTTAACGCCTGGTACTGCAACTGGTACGTCTAGGTTTAAAACATCAATATGTTGAGTTTCAACGCCAGCCAGTTTACCTGATACGATTGCATCAACAACAGCGCGGGTAGTTGGAATATCAAAACGCTTACCTGTGCCGTAAGGACCGCCAGTCCAACCAGTGTTAACTAGGTATACCTTGGCGCCAAATTCACGTACACGCTTCATTAGAAGCTCCGCGTATACACCCGCTGGACGTGGGAAGAATGGTGCACCAAAACAGGTTGAAAATGTTGATTCGATATCGCTGGTAGAACCAATTTCAGTAGAGCCAACTTTTGCTGTGTAACCGCTTAGGAAATGAAACGCTGCCGCTTCTTCGCTAAGAATTGATACTGGAGGTAATACGCCGCTTACATCACAGGTTAAGAATACCACTGCTTTTGGCTCGCCTGCACGGTTCTCTACTTTGCGTTTTTCAACGTGTTCAAGCGGATAAGCTGCGCGGCTATTTTGCGTTAGGCTAGTATCATGAAAATCAGGAACGCCTTTGTCATCAAGGACAACGTTCTCTAGGATAGTTCCAAAGCGGATTGCATCCCAGATAACAGGCTCATTCTTTTGTGAAAGGTCGATACACTTAGCATAACAACCACCTTCGATGTTGAATACACTGCCAGGTGCCCAGCCGTGTTCGTCATCACCGATTAAAAAGCGAGTTGGATCGGCGGATAAAGTTGTTTTACCGGTACCAGATAGACCAAAGAATAATGCTGTATCGCCAGCTTCACCTACGTTAGCTGAGCAGTGCATTGGTAGCACGCCTTTTGCTGGTAGTAGGAAGTTTTGCACTGAGAACATTGATTTTTTCATTTCACCGGCATAACGCATACCTGCAAGCAATACTTTACGTTGTGCAAAGTTGATAATTACTGTGCCATCACTGTTAGTGCCATCACGTTCTGGGTCACAAACAAATGAAGGTACATTCATTACCTGCCATTGGGGTAAATCAGATGCATTATAAGATTTAGGTTCGATAAACATATTTTTGGCAAAGATATGATGCCATGCAGTTTCTGTTGTAACAACAACAGGTAAATAATGCTCAGGATCAGCGCCTACTTCAAGGTGAGAGATGAAGTGGTCGTTGCTCTGCACATGTGCTTCTACACGTGCCCATAAAGCGTCAAATTTATCTGCATCGAAAGGGCGATTTACATTACCCCATTGGATTTCATTTTCAGTACTTGATTCTTGAACAATAAAGCGATCTTGTGGTGAACGACCAGTACGACGACCAGTGTTAGCAACAAAAGCTCCATTGGCGGCTAAAGTCCCTTCGCCACGACGGATCGCGTGTTCGACAAGTTCAGCTGCAGTTAGATCGACAAAACGAGTAGCGCTTGAAGTCATGTTTATACCTAAATTGTGTGAGATTGAACGGGATAGCTCTGGGGTTCTTGTTTCCCTTTAAGCTGTAATTATAGTAACAGATGGATTAGGGATATTCGAGCTTATCAAAGGCCTAAAAACACATATATTTAGTAAAAAACATGAATAATTTCAATGATACCGGTGTCATAAAAGTAATACAATTCATGACACCGGTATCAATTTTTGGCATAAAAAAACCGCAATAAATGCGGTTTGAATTTTGTTGGTTTTTTGAACGATTAGATTAGTTGAAAATACTTTTCACATCTTGTTCATTAAAAACGTAATCTTTTAAGCAATAATGGCAGCTAATTTTTACCTCACCATTTTCAATAACGTCATCTAATAAAGCTTGTTGACCTATATTAACGAGCGCAGTGATGGTTTTTTCTCTACTACAACCACATTTAAACTGGATTGCTTGCGGCTCGTAAACACGCGGATTGTCTTCATGATAAAGTCGAGTAAGCACAGTGGCAGCATCAAGCTCTAACAACTCTTCAGCTTTAATCGTATTGCTGAGTGCTTCAAGGTGAGTAAAGTCAGTAATCGACTTTTCTTTATTTACAGGTAACACCTGTAGTAGTAAACCAGCAGCTTTAGCATGACCTTGTGTTGTATCAGTTGCAAACCATAGACGTGTTTGTAGTTGCTCTGATTGTGCAAAGTAGGCTTCAAGACATGCTGCTAACGTGTCATGCTCAAGCGGAACTATACCTTGATAACGTTCACCTTTAGTTGGGGTGATTGTCAGTACCATCACACCGTTACCGATTAGTTCCTGGATGGTTGAGCCTGTTACTTCACCTTGCAGGCGGGCAATACCGCGCATATTTTGTTGATGATCACCGTTGATAACCGCATATTTTACCGGGCCATCACCTTGCAGTTGTACTGCTATATCACCTTCAAACTTTAATGTAGCTGTAAGTAGGCAGGTTGCGACCAGTAACTCGCCCAATAAAGCTTGCACTTGCACGGGGTAATTGTGATCGGCAATCATTTCATTATAAGCTTGCTCTATTTGTACGAGTTCGCCGCGGACGTCTAGTTGATCAAATGTATAACGATGAAGTAGATCTTGTTGCATGAGTGGCTTTACCTAACTTGATTTCATTTTTAAAAGTTCGCGTCTTTGCTTTTTATCTGGTTTACGGTCCGGATGAGGAGCAAAAAAGCTATTATTCTTGCGCGCGATGCTATTGGCTTCGCGTTTTTCGATACTTGCATCAGATTCGTGATACAAGGTTTGAGCAATGGGGGCACTTAAGCGTTTATCAAGCAATTTAAGTACAGTGATAACTTTTTCGTCAACTCCTTGAGCAAGTTTGATCACGGCATCTAGTTCGACTATTTTACTAGGTTTAGTGCGCTGGCCATTATAATGTACTTTGCCACCTTGCACCATGTCCCGTGCGATGGCGCGGGTTTTATAAAAGCGTGCAGCCCACAACCATTTGTCTAAACGGATACTAATAGTTTCATCTTTTGACGTGGTATTACGGGTGTTACTTTTTGACACAATTATACTCAATTAAAAGCGCGGCTCTGTAAGGTAAAATTTAGCATGAAACTTACCAACAAAGAAATAGTCGAAGTTTTTTACACTCAGCTTGAACGTTAATTTACCTTGTTTACAAAGTTTAATATTAGTGCGCTTGTTGAATGAAAAATGAAAAGGTACTATAGGCCAGCGATGAAACAGCAAATTAAAATAAGAAACGTCATTTATGGAACAGCGATTACAGCAGCTAAAACATTTAGTAAGTAAATTACCCCACGCTAAATTGAGTTGGGCAATAACGCTTTTAGCCGTTGTTTACATTGCCTTTTTAGCAGCGAAACTATTTTGGCTAACATGGCCAGCCCCGGTTAATTCGAGCCTTTCTCCAAGCTATATTAATAGCGTTACAGGTAAACCTGAACGGGTTAATACGCAATCAATTTTAGCACAAAACTTGTTTGGTAAAGCCGACGCAGCGCCTAAAAAACCAGCAAGCAAACAAACTCAAGTCATTAACAATGCGCCAGAAACTCGATTAAGCATTAATTTAACTGGTATTGTTGCAGTCAGTGGCAATGATCAAACAGGCTTGGCAATTATTGAGTCTCAAGGCCAACAATCAACTTATTTAGTAGATGATGTTGTACAAGGCACTCGCGCTAAGCTTGCTCAAGTATTACCTGATCGAGTAATTTTAGATGTCAGTGGCCGTTTTGAAACGTTAATGCTTGATGGCGTGGATTTTACCAAAACAGTATCAATGCCAGTACTTGCCGAACGTGAAAGTGATGAACCTGAACTCGATGAAGGTCCGCAAATGGACAGTGACCGTCAGATTGATGTAACAGCAAATCAAGAAGTAAAAGAAGCAATTATAGAGACCCGAGAAGAATTGTTAAAAGATCCCGGTAAACTATTTGACTATATTCGAGTATCTCAGGCTATGAAGGATGGTGAGCTTATTGGCTACCGTTTAAGCCCAGGTAAAGACCCTGCATTATTTACGCAGATGGGGTTACAAAATAACGATTTGGCTGTATCGATTAACGGCTATCAATTAACAGATTTAAAACAGGCCATGTCAGCCATTAATGAGCTGCGTAATAGTACCGATGCGAACATTACAATTGACCGTGATGGCGAGCAGATTGATGTGCAATTTAGCCTGCAATAACTTAGCTTTGGAGTTTTAATATAATGGTTCACGCGCTACACCTCAAAAAAATCAGAAAAGGGTTAGCTAAGTACGCAACACTTTTTTTTGTGGCTAGCTTATCTCTATCGGTGTCTGCCGTTGAGTATGCTGCAAACTTTAAAGGGACCGATATCAACGAGTTTATTAATATCGTTGGTAAAAATCTGAATAAGACCGTCATTATCGACCCGAACGTACGTGGTAAAGTAAACGTACGCAGCTATGAATTGATGGACGAAGCACTTTATTATCAATTCTTTTTAAATGTGCTAGAAGTTTACGGTTATTCAGCTGTTGAAATGGATAACGGCATATTAAAGATTGAAAAAAGCTCTGATGCTAAAAAATCAAACGTACCGTTAGTCACTGAAGACGACCAAGCGCGCGGTGATATGATGATCACTCGTGTCGTACGTGTAAAAAATGTTAGCGTACAAGAACTAGGTCCATTAGTGCGTCAGTTTAGCGACCAAAAAGATGGCGGTCATGTTGCCAACTTCAACGCAGCAAACGTCATGATGTTGACCGGTCATGCTGCCTCAGTAAACCGACTTGTTGAAATTATTCGCTCAGTTGACCAAGCCGGTGATAAGCGGGTTGATATTGTAAAGCTAAATTTTGCCACCGCTGATGATGTGGTATCTGTGGTTGATAATATTTACAAAGATAGCGGTAAAGGCAGTATCCCCGAATTTTTGATCCCTAAAGTCGTTGCAGATGGCCGTACTAATAGCGTGATTGTTAGTGGCGAAGGCCAAGCAAGAACGCGTGCTATTGAATTAATTAAACGCCTCGACGGTGAGTTACAAAGCCAAGGCAACACTAAAGTAATTTACCTTAATTACGCTAGCGCTGAAGATTTAGTGAAAGTGTTGCAAGGGGTTAGCAAAACGCTTGGTGAAGAAGGTCAAGGTGGGGCAACTAAAACCCGTAGCCGCAACCAAAACGAAACCAGTATCGAAGCTCACCCAGATTCAAACTCATTGGTCATTACTGCTCAACCTGACACTATGCGTTCATTGGAGTCAGTGATTGAACGGCTTGATATTCGCCGTGCCCAAGTACTCGTTGAAGCAATCATTGTTGAAGTAATGGAAGCTGATGGGATTAACTTTGGTCTGCAATGGATTTCAGAGCAAGGCGGTATGATGCAGTTTAATAACGGCACAACCGTTCCTGTTGGTTCTTTAGCTGTAGCTGCTCAGCAAGCTCGTGATAAAACAATTACTGATAGCGTTGTAGGCACTGACAATGCAGTAGTTACTCCTATTAAGAAAACTGTAGAAGGTGATCTTGGCCCGTTAGGTGCGTTGTTAGGGGGCATCAATGGATTGGCTATGGGGATTGTTAAAAACGATTGGGGCGCGATCATTCAAGCAGTCTCTACTGATACTAACTCAAATATTCTTGCTACGCCTTCGGTTACCACCATGGATAACGAAGAAGCATCGATGATTGTCGGTCAAGAAGTGCCGATCATTACTGGCTCGCAAACGGGTTCTAATAACTCTAATCCATTTCAAACTGTTGAGCGTCAAGAGGTGGGTGTAAAACTTAAAGTAACGCCACAAATAAATGATGGTTCAGCTGTACAGTTAACCATTGAGCAAGAAGTATCTGGCGTGAGTGGTACTACTTCGGTGGATATATCTATTAATAAACGTGCCATTAAAACCACGGTTATGGCTGATGATGGCGGCATGGTTGTGCTTGGTGGTCTAATTGATGAAGACGTGCAAGAAAGCGTCTCAAAGGTACCAATATTAGGTGATATTCCTATCCTTGGTCACTTATTCCGCTCAACCAGCACCAGCAAGCGTAAACGTAATTTAATCGTGTTTATTCGCCCTACCATTATCCGTGATGGCATTAAAATGAATAAATTGAGCCACAGCAAATATAACTTTATCCGTGGTGAGCAGTATAAACAAAAAGAAGATGGTATTGATTTAATGCCTCTAACCGATGTGCCAATCCTACCTGAGTGGAATGATGCATTAGTATTACCGCCAACGTATGAAGAATACTTAAGACAGCAAAATACAGATGAGCGCAATAATGACTGATGCAATCACTGAGATCACCGCAGAGCCCTCACAGCCGCTAAATAATAGCGAGCTGATGACCAGTAACGATTTAGTTGAACTGCCTAATAAGCGGCTACCATTTTCATATGCACGACGTGCAGGCATGTTATTAAGTAAAAATAATGATGACCGGGTGGTGTTCTATCGTGGTGAGCTTAACATTGATGCATTGTTAGAAGTGCGCCGCATTGCTGGGCATGGCTTTACGCTTGAACACTTAGCTGATGACAAGTTTGAGTTGTTATTAGAGGCATCGTATCAACGCGATAGTTCTGAAACCCAGCAAATGATGGAAGACATAGGTAACGAAGTTGATTTATTTTCACTGGCTGAAGATATGCCGCAAACGGAAGATTTGCTTGCCGGAGATGATGATGCACCAATCATTAAATTGATCAATGCGATGCTCAGTGAAGCGATTAAAGAAGGCGCGTCAGATATTCACATCGAAACCTTTGAGCAAGAGCTAGTGATCCGCTTTCGGGTTGATGGCGTGCTTAAAGAAGTGTTAAAGCCGAATCGTAAACTCGCTTCATTGCTAGTTTCGCGTATTAAAGTAATGGCGAAACTCGATATTGCAGAAAAGCGTATCCCGCAGGATGGTCGTATTAGTTTGCGTATCGCAGGACGTGCCGTTGATGTTCGGGTATCAACCATGCCATCAAGTTTTGGTGAGCGGGTTGTACTGCGTTTACTTGATAAAAATAACGCGCGTTTAAATCTTGAAGATTTAGGTATGACGCTGCGCAATCGTGAATTGTTCTCTGATTTGATCAGTAAACCGCACGGAATTATTTTGGTGACCGGTCCAACTGGTTCTGGTAAAAGTACCACGCTTTATGCGGGCATGAGCCAAATTAACTCTCGCGATCGTAATATTTTAACGGTTGAAGATCCAATCGAGTATGAAATCCCAGGTATTGGTCAAACTCAGGTAAATACTAAAGTTGATATGACCTTTGCCCGAGGCTTACGGGCAATCTTACGTCAAGATCCTGATGTAGTAATGGTTGGTGAAATACGTGACCTTGAAACCGCACAAATTGGCGTGCAAGCCTCACTTACAGGTCACTTAGTGATGTCGACATTGCATACCAATACCGCAGCAGGTGCTATCTCTCGTATGGAAGATATGGGGGTTGAACCCTTCTTACTGTCATCTTCTTTGTTAGGGGTGTTATCGCAGCGTCTAGTGCGAACTTTATGTAAGAGCTGTAAAGAAGGTCATGTTGCAGATGAGCGCGAGTGTGAATTGCTCGGCGTACCATTTGTAAATCCGCCGACTATTTACCGAGCCGTTGGCTGTGAAGAGTGTAACTTTAATGGTTACCGTGGTCGTACCGGTATTCATGAATTACTGGTAGTTGATGAAACTGTTCGCGAACTTGTTCACAGTGGTAAAGGTGAGCAAAGTGTTGAAAAGTACATTCGCAAACATACCCCAAGTATTCGCCAAGATGGCTGTAGTCGCGTGTTAGCCGGTAAAACCACCCTTGAAGAAGTATTACGTGTAACGCGTGAGGAAGGTTAACAATGGCAGCATTTGAATATCGCGCGCTCGATGCTCGCGGCAAAGAGAAAAAAGGTATTCAAGAAGCGGATACCGCGAAACAAATTCGCCAATCATTACGTGAACAAGGTCTTACGCCGCTCGAAGTTGTGCCCGCCGCAGAGGGGGATAAACAAGTTAAAGGTGAAAAAAGCTCGCCATTTGGCAGCTTTTTTAAAGCGAAAATATCTACCTCAGATCTCGCTTTGATCACTCGCCAACTCGCTACACTCATTCAATCGGCGTTACCGGTTGAAGGGGCGGTAATGGCGGTGGCTGAGCAGTGTGAAAAGCCGCGTATGAAGCGTATGTTAATGTCGGTGCGTTCAAAAGTTGTTGAAGGTTATACCTTGGCTGATGGCATGTCTGAGTTTCCACATGTATTTGATAATTTATACCGCGCTATGGTAGCTGCGGGTGAAAAATCAGGTCACTTAGATGCTGTATTGAACCGTTTAGCCGATTACACGGAACAACGTCAACACATGCGTAGTCAAATCACACAAGCGATGGTGTATCCGGTGATATTAGTAATATTTGCCATTGGTATCGTTTCAATATTACTAGGTACTGTAGTGCCTAAAATATTGAAGACATTTGAAAAGTCAAAGCAGGTTTTACCTTGGACGACTGAATGGGTAATGGCTGCTAGTAACTATGTGCAAAATTATTGGTTCATTACTTTGGTGTTATTTACCGCGACAGTGATTGGTGTTAAACATGCGCTAAAACAGCCTAAGATCCGCTTTTGGTATGATTCGAAAATTTTGATGATGCCGGGCATTGGCAAAGTTGCTCGTAGTATTAATACCGCCAGATTTGCTCGTACACTGAGTATCTTGTCATCAAGTTCAGTGCCGTTACTCGAGGGAATGCGTATTTCTGGTGGCGTATTGATCAACGAGAAAATTAAAAAAGCAGTGGCGGATGCCGCAACCCGCGTTAGTGAAGGGGCAAGTTTAAGAGCGTCCTTACAACAAACAAAATTATTCCCACCGATGATGCTGCATATGATCGCCAGTGGGGAGAAATCAGGTGAGCTCGAGCAAATGCTAGAGCGTGCTGCAAACAATCAAGACCGTGAATTTGAAACCATGGTAAATGTCTCGCTAAAACTCTTAGAGCCTGCGATGATAGCGTCCATGGCGGTTATTGTATTGTTTATCGTAATGGCCATATTACAACCTATTATGGCAATGAATAAAGCGATTGGACTTTAACTATTTTAGGGATTTCGTAATGCATTTTTACCGTGTTACGATAGTTAATTATTAAGAACAACAGAGGTATGTACGTGAATAAACAAGCAGGTTTCTCATTACTCGAAGTTATGGTGGTACTGGTTATCATTGGCATGATCATGTCAATCGTGGCACCCAATATTATGGGTCAGCAAGAAGAAGCGGCACTTGATAAAGCGCATCTTGATATTCAGCAGCTTGAAGATGCTATGAGTCTTTATAAATTAAAGAACAAAGCGTACTTAACCACTGAGCAAGGCCTTGAAGGGTTAGTGACTAAAACTAGCGTAGAGCCAGTACCAAAGCGTTTTCCTGAAGGTGGCTTTATTTCTAAATTACCAGAAGATCCATGGGGAAATCCGTACCAGTTAATCAGCCCAGGTGAAGTTGGTAAATTTGATTTGTTTTCAATGGGACCCGATGGCGAAGTGGGTACTGATGACGACATTGGTAACTGGGATGAAGAAAAATAATAATGCATCTTAGTATAAAGGCGTTTTTATACCCAGCACCGAGCTTAGCATGATATTAAGTCGGACTAAGTTGCGCCTTGCAAAGCTAAAGTCACCGATGCGTGGCTTTAGCTTAATTGAAATTTTGGTTGTGCTGGTGGTGATCGCCTTCGCCACTAAAATGGTGGTATATAGTCTTGATGGCGGTGTTGAAGATGAATTGGACAAACAAGCACTGAGACTGCATACCACCATTAATATGGCTTCTGAATTTGCAATCTTAAATCAGCTTGAATTAGGTTTTCAGCTTGATAAAGATACCTTAGAGTTTTTAGTGTTTGATGGTGAAAAATGGATCACCTTCGACCGAGAAAAGCTGTTTGCGCCGATGACTGTTGATGAACGTCTTAAGTTGACACTTAATCTAGAAGATCTCGCATGGGCTCAAGATAATCTACTCGAGCAATCCAATTGGCGCGAGTTAATGAGTGGCGGTGATGATGATAGCTTACTCGAATTGCAAAAAATGAAAATCCCGCAAGTGCTAATTTTATCTTCTGGTGAGGTGAGCGCATTTCAACTTATCTATGAATTAAAAGATGAAAAAGAACCTGTGTATTTCATCGAAGGGGAATTTTCCGCACCGGTTAACTTACGCAGAGAGCCAGAATAATGTATCGCAGGTCTAAAGGTTTTACTTTACTTGAGGTTATGGTGGCGCTGAGTATTTGCGCCATGGCTGGGATTGCCGCCATGCAAGCGACAGCTGAGCATATTAATCATTTATCAAGCCTTGAAGAGCAAACCTATGCCTCTTGGGTGGCTGAGAATGTAATGATTGAACAGCGTACTCTCGGCGATAAGTGGCAAGGCAAAAATGGCGCAAAAGGCACGGAAACAATGGCTGGTATAGAATGGTATTGGCGTCAAGATACCGAAGCGACAGCAGATAAAAGTTTTGTAAAAGTGACTATTAATGTATTTAGCGATGAAAAGTTAGAGCACTCGGTTTATGAGCTCATCAGCTATTTAAATAAAGGTAGCAAATAAGTGAAGCAGCGCGGTTTTACACTATTAGAAGTGATGGTAGCGCTGGGGATTTTAGCATTCGTCGTGTTAGCTACTCACCAAATTCTTGATTCGACCACCAAAGCGAAAGATGCATCAGACGAAAAAATTGCAGAATTGAATGGTTTGCAAACGACCTTTAGGTTAATGGATCAAGATTTCAGCCAAATGACTAAACGTGCCGTGCGCAATGAAGCCGGTGATGTGCAAGAACAATATCTACTTGCTGGGCGTTACACCATTAATAGCCAGTATGATGGTATTGCCTTTGTGCGAGATGGCTGGGTAAACCCAATTAATTTGTTACCGCGCTCAGAGCTACAAGCAGTGGGTTATCGTGTTATTGATGACAACCTTGAGCGTATATATCGGGTTTATGTTGATCAACTCGATAACCTTGAGCCGCGAGTGCAAGTTATTCTTAAAGATATCGAAGATCTTAAATTTGAATTTTTAGATGAAAAAAATGAATGGCAAGAGCAGTGGCAGGGCAAGGCATTGCCAAAAGCTGTGGCGGTCACATTGCAACAAATTGATGAAGAACCAATAAGACGCGTTTTTTTAGTACCAGGTAACGGAAAGGCGGGAGGTTTAAGTGAACCATAAATCTCAACATGGTGCCGCGCTTATAATTGTCTTGTTTATTGTTGCTTTGGCATCAATTCTAGCCGTAGAGATGAGTGCTAATTTGCTTGTTCAAGTTCAAAAAAGTACCAACATACAAGGTCATCAGCAAGCAAAATGGTATGCCTATGCAGCAGAAGAGCTGGCTATTAAAGCGTTATTACAAAGCAAAAAAGATGACCCTGAAAAAACCACTTTAAAACAAATTTGGGCGCAACAAGGCGATATTCCTTATCCGGTTGATAATGGTACCTTGCAAGGCAAGATCACGGACTTACAGGCTTGTTTAAATCTCAATGCATTACGTGTTAAAGCGCCACAAGCGGGTAGTACTGATAAAACCAATCCTGCGCACACCGCGTTATTAGCGCTATTAGAAAATATTGAGGACTTACCAGCAGAAGAGTCGGAAGAAGCCATGGCTGACAGTGTTTACGACTGGCTCGATGAAGATAGTATTACTTATCGTTCTGGCGCTGAAGAAGATGAGTATTTATCGCGTAAATCACCATATATGACAGCGAATAGTTTTTTTGCATCAAGCTCAGAGCTGCGTTTGGTTAAAGGGTTTAATCCATTAGTGATGGAAAAAATCTTGCCATACGTATGCGTGATCCCAGGTAGCGAATTGTTAGCAATTAATGTCAATACAATCGCTCCTGAACAGGCATTATTATTGAGTGCATTGATTGATGGTTTGAGTGAGTCAGGTGCGCAAAGTGTGCTATCAGTCCGGCCAGAAGAAGGCTTTAATAATATTGAAGAATTTTTTGAACAAGTGAATCAACAAGGGGCTCAAAATGTTAAGTCTGTTGAAAAACTGTTCACCATAAATAGCGAATATTTTAAACTACAAGCGCAGGCTAAATTTGTCGATCTGCGTTTTTCGATGACCACATTACTGCATGCCAAAGATGGCGAAGTAACTATACTGGCGCGAAAATTTGGAGGCGTACAGTGACAGAAATACTGTTGATCCGCACGGGTCAAACTCAACAAGAAAGTATTAATTGGCTGATTTATTCACCATTAGAACAAGAAATAATTGCCAGTGGCGGATTGCCGAACGCTGAGCAACTGAGTGAGTTAGTTGAAAAAGCACAGAATCGTGAAGTTGTGGTATTACTGCCATGTGATCAGGTGCAACTAAAAACCGTAATCCTGCCGACCAAATGGAATCGTAAGCTTGAGCAAGCGCTCCCATATATGCTTGAAGAAGAGATTGCATGTGACGTAGATGACTTATTTATCGCGATTGCTGAGCCTACTATGGTCGGTGACAAGCACGCCATTAAAGTTGCCATGACTGACCGAGAATGGTTTGAAACTTGGTTAGCTGTATTTGCTGAACATGGAATTGAAGTGTTCAAACTGTTACCCGATGCATTATTGCTTCCTACTGCGGAACATGAGGGATTAAGCGTCATTGAGCTTAATAACCAATGGCTATGTAAGCAAGGCTCATGGCGGATCAGTGCTGTAGAGCAAAGCTGGTTGGCTGAGTATTTAACTGCTTTAGGTCACCCTGATGTTGCACATTACAGCCCTGCCTCGCAATTTCCAGAAACGGTTAATCTTACGGCGCATACCGATGCTTATGATTTGCCGCTGGCGCTATTTGCTAAACAATTACCTGAGATAAGATTCAATCTTCGCCAAGGCCAATATCAACTGAAAAAGAAAAGCGCATTATGGTGGGCGTATTGGCAAGGTGCCGCCATTGCAGCGAGTGTCGCGTTAGTTGGCTCTGTGGCAGTAAAAAGTCTTGAATTGTATCAGTTAAATAGTGAGCTTGAAGTCGCTAAAACACAAGTGGTTGAGCGCTATCAAACAGCCTTTCCGGGGAAAACAGTTCGTCCGCATTTGATTAAAAACCAAATTCAGGGTGAATTGGCTAAATTAGAGGGTGGCAGCAGTGCCGGATTCCTAGATTTAACGAATGAGCTGGTGGGTGTATTTAGCCAAGTGCAAGAGTTTACTCCTGAGACATTGCGTTATGATCAACGTCGCAATGAACTTAGAGTTCGTGCTCGCGGAAAAGATTTTCAAACCTTTGGCAAAGTTAAAGCAATTCTTGAACAACGCGGATTAACTGTAGACCAAGGCTCATTAAATAATGATGGCGACTTTGTAGTCGGTGAAATAAAACTACGAGGTGCTGCATGAAACAACAACTTTTAAAACATTGGCGTGGCTTAAAAGAGCAAGAGCAACAGTTGGTGATGGTCGCTGGGGTTATTTTTGTTATTTTTATCTTAGTTATGGGTATTTTTAGACCACTAAACAACGCGATAACTGAAGCTGAAAAAAACCAAGTTAAACAGCAAGAATTATTAGCGTGGGTTGATAACAGTATTGTTAAACTCAAAGCGGGTAGTGCGCGTGCTGTTACAAGTGACCAAAACTTGAGTCAAATAGTTAATGCTAGCCGCGCTCGCTACGATATAACCATAAGCAAAATGCAGCCTAGCGATAATTCATTAAGATTAACCATCGACTCGGTACAGTTTAATAAGCTCATAGAATGGCTTGATGAACTGGTAAACACTAAAGGCGTATTGATTGAAAATTTAGATCTCAGTCGCGATGATAAACCAGGCTACGTACGCGTTAGCCGACTGGTATTAGAGAAGTAAAGAATGAAAAAAATAGCGATTCTTATAGTAATATTTTTCTTCGGTTTTATCTTTTTTGCACTATTAAAAACGCCAGCTGCAGTTGCGCTTAATTTAGCAAATCCTTATCTACCTAAAGATCTGCAAATAGGTAAAGCATCGGGTAGCATTTGGCAGGGTAGAATCATGCAGCTGCGCTATCAAGATGAACAGATTAACAATTTAAACTGGGATATTTCTGGTTGGGCATTATTCACCGGACAGCTTACAGGCAGTGTAAAGTTTGGTGATCCGCGACAGACCAGTGAACTGTCAGGACGCGGTGACTTTAGTTATGGTTTGCTTGATCAAGTAGTTGCATTAAATGATGCTACATTGCGTTTGAGTGTTGAACGTGCGATGCAGCGTTTGCAGTTGCCATTACCTATTAATGCTAAAGGCAGAGTAATTGTTGAGTTAGATGAATATCTCTCAGGAGCGCCTTATTGTGATGCATTAAAAGGTGAAATCGCCAGTGCAAACATCGATGTGCAAGGATTGTCTGGCTGGTTTAGCGTTGGTCCATTAAGTGGCAAGTTAAGCTGTAAGTCGGGCGATATAGCCGTGTTAGTTGATCCTGAAAACCGCTTAGGCTTAGCGGCTGATGCAACCTTAAAAGCAAACATGGACTTTAAAGTGGCTGGATATATCAAGCCAGAAGCATCACTACCAAAAGAAGTACACGATGCCGCCAAATTTTTAGGCCGTGCAGATAGCGATGGCCGTTATCCATTAAATTTTTAAACAAGGCTGAATTGTTTTATGCAAATTCCTGAATTTACACAGCAACATGGCCAGCAGTTAAGTACGTATTTAGCGAGCCGCAATGGCGCCATGACATTGGTGCAGAGCCAAGGTTACTTATTTGCGGTTATTTGCTCTCCTGAGCCATTAGACGTACACGAGTGGCTTGAACAGATAGTGCCAGATACACACGGCCAGCTAGAAGAACAAACATTATTTGCATTTATGGCTTTGTATCATCAGATCAGTGAGCAAGTTTATGAAACAGGTTTTAAGCTCCCTGTAAGTTTACTGGTGAGTGATCAAGATGACAGCTACCTAGATTTGCATGAATGCCAGCAATGGTGTCAGGGTTTTGTTCAGGGAGCACAGGTGTATATTGATAAGCTAATGCAAGCTGATGCACTGACAACAGACTTAACTGATGCATTGCAAACCGCTTACGCCAGTTTAGGCTTTTTTGCTTTAGAGCCCCAGCTTATCACAACAATTGCCCAGCAAAATCAGCTTAGTGAAATACAACTATGCCAGCAACAGTATGAACTAATGGGAGATTTTGCATTAGGATTTGCTGAGTTAATAGAAATTATCGCTGTGCAAAGTGGTTTGTACGTAGATGAAGAAGATGGTTGGAGTTAGCATTATGCTAAATCCAACACAATTTCAGTACAGCCCTTAGGGCATTTAGCAATCCCTTGGCCGGGTTGCTGAGTCTTTAAATCTAACGTTAATATGCCTTGGCATACTTCACATTTAACCGTTTGTCCTTTCGCCAGCTTCTTCAGTAGGTTTTTATGTTGGTTAAACGATGCGCTGCTTTTTTTTGTTAAAGCTGAAAAATCCACTATTTACCTCTGCGCTCAGCCAATGATGTTGAGACGATGTCACACACTGTATTTAAACGATCTTCGTAAAAATATAGGTTGAGATCTTTACTGCGGCAGTAACGAGTATGGAATAGCTGCAGCTGTTCATCAGTTTGCATGGTTTCTTCTAAATACTCTAACTCGCTTTCTGAAAGTGTTAGTTCTGACTTGATGCGGTTTTTTGCCATGCTCGCAGCGGGTCCACGGTTAATGTTGCTAGCACTACTTAATAGCCCTACACCTTCTCCTAATAACTTTTCTCGAGGTTCTTTTATCATTGGATGATCAATTGTGAATAACGCAAGTATCACTACAACTAGTACAAGGAATTTTTTCATATGTGAGTAAACTTTGATCTGAACGGGTACGAATTAGACACCAGTGTAATAAAATGCCCCTTTGTAAAGCAAGCAAGTTAGGTGAATAAATTATTATCAATGAATATCAGCTTTTTTGAGGAGAGTTGGTATAATGACAGAGAACAATTAGATTTTTCAGAAATCTCTGAACTTTTACAGCACAGTAGTTCAGTTTGCACTATTTTTAAATGTAAGCTTAGTTGTTAGCTATCTAAATAGCGTTATATGATTGTTTGACTTTCATTCTCCAAGCGGCGTTGAGGAACTTCGATGGACAAGCAAATAAAAGTAAAAAATATTCCTAGTGAGGTCAAGATCGAAAAGCCCGATCTCTATGCTCAACAGGATAGATTTAATCCCCGCAATCGCATTTATGTACGTGCGGTTAAAGGGTTACATCAACTATTAAGACAGCGCATTGGTTTTCTTGGTATGTTGGCGTTCATGGCGCTGCCATGGATAAACTTTAATGACCAACAAGCTGTGTTATTTGACCTCATTGGTCAAAAATATAACATTTTTGGGCTAACTCTATGGCCACAAGATTTTACTATTCTTGCTTTTATTCTGATGCTTGCTGCATTCGCGTTATTCTTAGTGACCACCTTTTACGGTCGGGTTTGGTGTGGCTATACGTGCCCGCAAACAGTCTGGACGTTTATTTTTATTTGGTTTGAAGAAAAGTTCGAAGGGACAGCGAATCAACGTAAGAAGCTTGATCAGCGACCAATGGACTTTGATAAATTTTGGCGTAAGACAGCCAAGCATACAGGTTGGATAGCTTTTTCTTTATACACCGCACTGACCTTTGTTGGTTATTTCACACCTATTCGTCAGCTGTTACCGGATTTTGTTACTTTTGATGTAGGTGGCTATGCGCTGGTTAGCATTATCGTATTTACTGTATGTACTTATGGTAATGCTGGTTGGATGCGCGAAATTATGTGCTTGCATATCTGCCCGTATTCGCGCTTTCAATCTGCAATGTTTGATAAAGATACCTTCACAGTAAGCTACGATGAAAAACGTGGTGAAAATCGTGGGCCACGTAGTCGTAAACAAGATCGAGAAGAGCTTAGCTTAGGTGACTGTATTGACTGTAATTTGTGCGTACAAGTATGCCCAACAGGGATCGATATTCGCAATGGCCTGCAAGCTGAATGCATTAACTGTGGCGCCTGTATCGATGCCTGCGACGGAGTAATGGATAAGATGAATTATCCGCGCGGGCTTATCTCATATACCACTGAGCGTAACCTAGAAACGCCAGAGAATAAAACCAATCCTCTGCGCGCTAAGATTATTGGTTATATTGTTATATTAGTGGTGCTCAGCGCAGCGCTGGTAACGAATATTGTAATGCGTAAGCCAATGGACTTAGATATTATTCGCGATCGAAATCAACTCTATCGAGTCGATTTTAATGGGCTTGTCGAAAATACCTACACACTTAAAGTGATCAACAAAGCACAATACGAGCAAACCTTTAATATTAAGGTGGCAGGACTGGAGAACTTTAAGTACATAGGTAAGCAAACTTTTACCGTGCAAGCGGGCGAATCGCACAACGTGCCATTATCATTGGTGATGGATCCGTATGATTTGAAAGCGCCGATGACCGAGTTTAATTTTGTATTATCGCCAGTGGACAATCCAAGTTCACAAATTTCGCAGCCGAGTAACTTCTTTAAAGCGCGATAGTTAAGTACACTGATAACAAATAAAAAGCGGGATTTTCCCGCTTTTTTTATAATTGATGAGAATTATGAGTAAATTTAGTTTTGTTGACCTCACCCCAGATTCGATTTTAGATGCGGTCGAAAGTATTGGTATTTACGCAGAGTCTGGCTTATTAGCACTGAATAGTTACGAAAACCGTGTCTATCAATTCAAAGCTGAAGATGGCCTACGTTATGTGGTGAAATTTTATCGTCCCGAGCGCTGGAGTAAGGCACAAATACTCGAAGAGCATAGCTTTGCATTTGAATTGGCTGATGCTGAAGTGCCTGTAGTTGCGCCGATACAGCGTAATGGCGAAAGCTTATTTGAGCATAATGGTTATCTATTTACTTTGTTCCCAAGTGTCGGGGGGCGCATCTTTGAAGTTGATAATCTTGATCAGTTAGATGTGTTAGGACGCTTGATTGGTCGGATGCATCAAGCAGCTAAAGCGAATGTTTTTAGCGAACGTCCGGTCATAGGGTGTGACGAGTATCTAGATACAGCTAAAATTCAGTTACAAAACAGTAATCTGGTGCCTAGCAGTTTAACTACTGCGTTTTATACTATTTTAGATATGGTGATCGCTAAAACGAAATCGCTTTACCAGCAGGTGGATACTATACGTTTACATGGTGATTGCCATGCCGGTAATATTCTGTGGGCCGGTGATGCGTTGATGTTTGTTGATTTGGACGATAGTCGTCAAGGGCCTGCGATTCAAGATTTATGGATGATGCTCAGTGGCGATCGAAACAATCAACTGTTACAGTTAGATACCTTAGTGGCTGCCTATGAAGAATTTTGTGATTTTGATCACACTCAACTCAAATTAATTGAACCATTACGCGCAATGCGTATGATTCATTATATGGGGTGGCTAGCTAAACGTTGGGAAGATCCGGCATTTCCGCGGAACTTTTCATGGTTTGCTGATGACAAATACTGGGAGCAACAAATTTTAGCGCTGAAAGAGCAGTATTCTGCACTTCAAGAGCCGCCGCTGAAGTTGCTGCCTAACTAATTATTAAAAATATCTGAAACGAGAGTCCAATGCTTAAAAAACTAAAATTGAGTTTACTACTGCTATGTTTACCTTTTGCTGCGATGGCCGCAGATTTTAAAGCTGGTGAGCACTATGACGTACTAAAAATTGAAAAAAGTAAAACCTCACAAGTAACAGAGTTCTTTTCATTTTATTGTCCGCACTGTTTTAAGTTTGAAGCTGTAGCTAAAGCAATGGAAAAAAGCTTGCCTGCAGGTACTGAGTTTGTAAAAAACCATGTCAACTTTTTAGGTGGTTTAGCGCCAGAAGTGCAAAGTAATTTGAGCTATGCGTATATCATCGCTAAACAGCATAACAAAGGTGCGCAAGTTGCAGATCAAATGTTTGACAGCATTCATATAAAACGTGCTCCACTCAATAACATTAAAGACGTTAAAGCATTACTTGCAGTAAATGGTATTGATAACGATACCTTTGATAAAGATATTGCCAGCATGCCAGTGATTGCGGCGGAAAAAGCCATGCAAGACAAGCAAAATAAGTTTTCACAAATGGGAGCCTTAACCGGTGTACCAACGTTTATCGTTAATGATAAATACAAAATCAATATCAATACCATCAAGAGCCAAGAGCAGCTTGATGAGTTAGTTGCCTTTTTATTACAACAATAAGCTATTAAAACAATAATTTTTGGAGTTTTTACCGATGATCAAATTAGTTAAAGCAGGACTAATAGCGTTGACGCTTGGGTTTGCTACAAACGCCGCCGCGATTCAATATGACGAAGGGACGCATTATGAAACGATTGATGCACGCGCAACTAAAAAGCCAGAAGTTAAAGAATTCTTCTCATTTTACTGCCCACACTGTAATGTTTTTGAATCAATTGTTGCTGAATTAAAGCCGCTACTAAATGAAGGTATTACTTTTAAGAAAAGCCATGTTGACTTTTCGGGTCCGCGTAACCCAGAAATTCAAACGATGTTAGCACAAGCTTACGCTACGGCAACTGTATTACCACAACAAGATGCACTAATTAGCGCTATTTTCAACCATATCCATGGCAAGCGAGCAAACATCAATGAGCTTGCTGATATGAAAGATATCTTTGTTGCTCAAGGTGTAGCTGCTGATGATTTTGATAAGTTTTACAACAGCTTTACAGTAAGAACCAAGGTATCCAAAATGAAGCGTGATCAAGAATATTTTAAACAAAAGGGTGCTTTGAAAGGTGTGCCTACCTTTATTGTAAACGGTAAGTACCGTGTTATTGTTGGTGGTGATTCAGGTATTAAAGATGCTAAAAGTATGGCTGATCTAATTAATTACTTAGCTGCTAAATAGAGCGGTTTAGTGTTTATTGTAAAAAAGCTCCGTACGCGGAGCTTTTTTGTTGCAGGTGGTAAGAAATGCATAAAATACTGGTTTCAAGTTGCTTACTTGGTGCTCCCGTGCGCTACGATGGTAGCGGACAACAGTTACTCCATCCTCAGCTTATCGCATGGCAGCAGCAGGAACGTATAGTCGCTTTTTGTCCTGAGATTGCTGGTGGTTTATCCACTCCTAGAGATCCTGCTGAAATCGTCAACGGTAAAGTGATTACCAATACTGGTGATGATGTGACACCGGAATTTCAGCTAGGTGCAAAACAAGCATTACGCCTTTGCCAACAGTACAATATTCGTTTTGCGCTATTAAAGGAATCAAGTCCTTCTTGTGGTCGTAATACAATTTACGATGGCTCGCACAGTGGTATTAAGGTGGTTGGAATGGGATTAACGGCTTCGCTATTAGAAAAGAATGGTATTAAAGTCTTTAGTGAGCAGCAAATGCCAGCGCTAGTAAAAGCACTGGCATAGATACTTTACAATTTACGTTGTAAAAATACCCCTGATTCAATGTGGTGGGTATATGGAAATTGGTCAAAAATCGCAAACCGTTTAACTTCATGAGTGCGAGTTAGGTGCTCTAAATCACGCTCAAGCGTATCAGGGTTACATGAGATATAAATAATACTCTCGTAGTTAGCCACCAAATCACATGTTAGTGTATCCATGCCTGCGCGCGGCGGATCAACTAAAATGGTCTGACAATCATAGCTGCTTAAGTCAATCCCTTCTAAACGTGAGAAGGTTCGTTCGCCTTTCATAGCTTGAGTAAACTCTTCGCTCGACATACGAATGATATCTAAGTTAGTTACGTTATTTTTAGCAATATTATACTGCGCTGAGTGTACTGACGATTTAGAAATTTCGGTTGCTAATACACGATTAAACGAACCAGCTAAGGCAATTGAAAAGTTACCGTTACCACAATAGAGCTCTAGTAAATCATTTTTTAGTGGTTTACATAAGTCTTGTGCCCACTCCAGCATCTTAATGTTTACTTTAGCATTTGGCTGCGTAAAGCTGTTTTCAACTTGTTGGTAAATAAGTTGCTGGCCATTAACTGTTAAACGCTCAGTAACAAAATCATCACCGAGTACTTCTTTTTGTTTGCGAGCACGCCCAATAAAATCAATTTTAAAGCGCTCACTCAATGATTCTTTTAGTGACTTGATAGCTGCTAGCCATTCTTCGTCGAGTGGTTTGTGATAAAGCAGACTCACTAAAATCTCACCGCTTAAACTAGAAAGATAATCTATTTGGAATAATTTACGACGCAAGACTTCACAGCCTTTAAGATTATCGATCATTGCCTGCATTACTTCCCCAATTAGCGGCGCTGCAGGGTCAAACACATCGACTCTGATTTTGTCTTTGGTGGCTTGATCAAACATAATGTGGAATAACTCATCGCCATCGTGCCATACTCTAAATTCAGCGCGTTGACGGTAATGAATTGGCTCAGAGGTAAAGACTTCTAATTGTTCAACACCAAAGCGTTGGAATTGCGCAATGATACGTTGCTCTTTTTCATTTAACTGTGCGTCGTATCCTGTTGTATCGATCTTTATAACCGCCATTACCTACTACCTTATTTCATTATGCTGTTTATCGGCGCTATTGTAGGGGGCAGGGATTATTTGTCTAGGGTCTGTTTATCTTTCTAGGTTAATTTTGCAGCTGTGCGTTTGGTTTTTAGGCAAGGCAGAGCCTATGTAGTGTGGTTATTCCCCATAAATAGGCGATAACGTAGCATAAATGCCAAACGCGCGCTGCCCGAAGGGTTCTGCCTAGGGGCGATTAACTCTTTGTTACTTACATGGATGTAAGTAAGGGGCGTGAGCAGGACGCGGAAGCTTTGCTCAATTTTTACTTAGCCCACTAGGTTACAAATCTCGCGCCGCGATTAAATCGCCCCGAGGTTGAACAAATTTTAATCCTTAAAGGTCAACAGGCCCTAATTTTGAGTAATAGCAAATGCTGTTTTTTTGTACATTTTACTTTAGTTATTTATTTTTGGGCCGATACTTAAGTAAGCAAAAATAGGAGTCGGATCATGAAAATTGGCAACTTTGGCTTTGTTCCAAACAACAACGTCAATAAATACAGTAACAAAGCTGCATTACAGCAACCTACAATACAGTCGCCTCAAGATAGTTACCAGCAACGTGGTAAAGAATTAGCAGCAAAAGTGTTAGGTGACAAAATGGCTGAGGCCTTAGGCTTACCTGTCGCGGAAGAGAAAAAAGACAAGCCACTATTTGATTTTGAAGAAATCGTCAAAAACGTTTTGGACTTTGTAACTGGTGCCGTTAAGAAAGCGCAAGTCAATGGAGCCGATAATGAAAAACTCAAAGGTATGCTTAGTGATGCACGCAAAGGTGTGCAAACAGGTATTGATGATGCTTATGGTGAATTAAAAGATACCGGTATTCTAAACGACGAAATTGAGCAGGGCATAGAAAAATCCAAAGAAGGTATTTTTAATGGCCTGGATGAGTTTGAAGAGGATTTATTTAACCCTAAACCGGATTCTGTCAGTGTTACTCAAGCACAGTATTTAAGTTTAAGTAATAATGCTCAGTATAACTTCACCACTGCAGAAGGTGACGAGGTGAGTATTAGTTTTGCTGATGCATTTAAACAGCAATCAGCCAGTAGTTATCAGCGTAATGGTCAAAATGAAGGCTATGCCAGTGCATCATCACAATCGCGGGAGTTATCATTTAGCATGTCAGTAAATGGTGACTTAAACGAAGATGAACAAAAGGCTATTAATGCAATGATGGAAGACTTGCAAAATGTTAGTAAAACATTTTTTGGTGGTGATTTGGAACAAGCCTTTGAACAAGCACAAGAGCTCAACTTAGGCAACGAACAGCTAGTCGCGTTTTCAATGGACTTAAAGCAAACTAAAACGTATGCAGCAATAAAAGGCTATGAAGAGAATAAACCAACACCAGAGAAAGCTGTGGCTGAAAAAATAGCTCCATTTAATGACGATCTAAAAAATGCCTTTAATAAAGCGGGTGATCTTGGTTTGCAAAATGAACTGTCAGGCATTTTACAATGGTTAAATCAAGACCAAGAGGAAATAGGCAAATTAGTCGACTATACAAAATCAATGTTTGAGCAAATGAATAAATTGCGCTCAGCAGCACTAGAGAGTGAAGCATAAGCTTTATTTTCAGTATACCGCGTGGCAAACTGCTCAGCTTAGTTATTATAAGGAGCGAGTTGTTTGTCACCTCATATCATGGTTTTTGATTCGGGCATTGGTGGTACCACAGTGCTGAAGCATATTCAGCAATACATACCTGATGGCCGTTATAGTTATTTTATGGATAACGCCTACCTACCTTATGGAAAGCTGAGTCAACAAACCATAATTCAGCGCCTCAGCGGATTATTAATTTTTATAGAAACACAACAATTACACGTTGATGTGTTAGTTATTGCTTGTAATACCGCATCTACTTCAGCACTGAGCGCACTTCGCGAATTAACCACGATACCGATCGTCGGTGTAGTACCTGCAATTAAACCCGCCGCTTTATTATCTAAGTCACAGCATATTGCCTTATTGGCCACACCAGCAACAGTACAAAGTAGTTATACACAACAGTTGATAAGCCAGCATGGTCAAGCTGTCACAGTACATTTATATGCTAGTGTTGAACTTGTAACGTTGGCGGAACAAACATATCGAAGTAAAAAGATTATCCAAGACAAACTAGTTGCAGAGCTCGATAGTCTCGCTATTGATAATAGAGTGGATGTAGTCGTGTTAGGTTGTACGCATTTCCCAATTTTAGCAAAAGGTTTGAATGAGTATTTTAACAGCACTGTATTATTACTTGATTCCGGCGTAGCAATAGCCAAACGGGTGTGTGCAATACTCAAAGAGCATAATATAGCTTGCAGTGATGAGCTTGATGTTAATTGTACAGGCAAGAAAAAGCCGCTACGTTATTACGCAACGGCTTCTATTTATGTTGATAAGCAACCGGTGGAGCTAGTTACGCTGATTGATCCGATTCAGAACGAAAAGAGTTAGATTCATCATCTTGTTTTTGTTTTGCTTCACGAACTTTCAATGTACGTTGTTGGAACTCGCTATCGTTTAATTTTGCAATAGCATTATCAGCATCTAGCTCTGCCATTTCAACAAAGCCAAAGCCACGACGTTTGCCAGTATTTTTATCCTTTAATAGGCGTACATTAAACACTTTACCTTGTTCTTCAAATAAAGCGCGAACTACACCTTCATTTGCACGATAAGGAAGATTGCCCACATAAAGTGTTTTTGTTTTTACTTCGGCTTCTTCTACATCGCCAGATGACATTGCAGCTATAACTACACCACCAATTAATAAACCAGCACCAAATAACAGTGCATGACTTAATTGTAGGCTCGAAGGCGCAAAATTAACTATAACGAAACCAATAACAGCAAGGATAACTGAAGAGATAAGAGATTTTTGATCGGGTAATTTCATTTTGATCTACCAATAAACAGGAAATAAACATTAATTTAACATTGTGAACTTGCTATCTTAACGCGATAAATGAACATAGCAATGATATTTATGTGAAATAATTTAATTTACATCAAAAAAGACTCGAAAAAGCATCGATTGAGTGTTCTTTTAAAGCGTTTTGCATGCTTTTTGAGCGAACAGTCAAAAGATTGAAAAAAAGTGTTGATCTGTTTTTGGATCTCCCTATAATGCGACCCCACTGAGACAGGAAACGCCAACGCATAGCGAGGCACGAACAACTCAGAGAGTTAAATAAAACTTAGGTTTTAAATATTCGCAAGAAAGTTTAAAGCTAAGTGTTGACTCGAAAAATAAAGGATGTATTATACGCATCCCTAGCGACAATGTCGCAACGTTCTTTAACAATATAAAGCAATCATCTGTGTGGGCACTCGTACAGATTGAGTTCTAACAGCC
>NZ_JACJFK010000041.1:0-23622 GCF_014164535.1 Pseudoalteromonas sp. SG41-2
TCTCGCGATTTAGCCCTTGCCATTCGCTAGTAGTTATCGTTTAATAACAGTATGTTATTTAAACGGTGATCTTCCTACAGAGGACTTTCACCTCATAAGTCAATGCCCATGTCGGGCGTACACAAGTTGCTTAAACGGATTCACTCGTTCACCGCTTAGCAAAGCCTTATGTTTACAATCAATATTCGGAGTTAAGTTATCGAATTAAAATACAAGATTATGATTGGAAGTATAGTTGTCACCTCGATAGCAATCCCTCTAATTAAGTTCATTTATACGAAATACATTGAAAATAAACCATCTGTTTTCTTTGATGAGTTTGATAAAGCATTTATCGATTTAAATGATCAATTAGCAATCGCAAATATTCTAGATTCTAAAGGTAAAGTTTCAAGTAAAAAAATTTGTTATGCTCATGAAGTCATATTTCAAAAAGAGGCTTTTAAATCTGGTGTATATCGAGAGTCTGATGTTGAAATCTTGATGCCTCAGGCTCAGATTGAGAATGATTTCATAGGTACAGTTATTCCAGAAATTAGCCAAATAAGTAAGTATATAAAAGGTTCAAAGCCACTCTATAAAAAAGAAATATCAGTCGCGTTGGAGAGAACGTGTCGCATGTGGAATAGATGGGTGAAAAAGAAAAATCGACTTAGTGATAAATCAAAAATTGATTTAGCGTCTCGATTCCAAACGTACTTTATGATTATCCATCCATTTGAGGATGGTAATGGTAGATTAGGTAGGAGGTTATTGAACGAGCAATTATCTTTTCTTTTCGATGCTCACATTGACTTTAATCCTGACCAACAAGAATTTTACTCTGCCGTAAATAAAGCATCGGAGGGAGATGAAAGTGAATTAAGGAAACTGATTTCATCTGTAGTCGAGAGCAAAGAAGAAAAGTAAACATAATCGGGTAGCCGGAGGTCTCTAACCTCCAGCCCCCACACACACCATCATGCGCTTTTTATTAACAGGAAGTGCAGTGGTTGGTTCACCTTCAAGCGTCTACTTTTGCGGCTGGTGATACCAAATGCTATGGCGAGTCGGGCCTAGAATCTGTATTCCTCTAAAGCGCAGCGCCTCTCAACCTCTTTGTGAATAATTTACTAAACTTTTTTGCACAAAGAGAAGGGAATGAGAAGTAAATGAGGGAAACTTAGCGCTTAGTATTGGCATGGTTAAACCATCACTCAAAATAAATTTAAAACGAGTTATTCTACAGGCTCGTTGCTGACAGTCAGATTTGATTGAGTCCTACAGTTCAAATCTGACAGATCAAGATAGAACTTATTCAAATAAACGTGTTCAAATAAACGAAGCTAATCATTTGAACTGGCTTATTCTATGGCGCTTATCATTATTGCTCGAAGCTCGAAGCTCGAACCTAAGCAATCTGTTTTTCAGCAAGATTTAATTCCATTGTCGCTTTTAATAAGCGGTAAAGATTAATTGATGCATCAATTTCTTCTTTACGGTTGGTTAAACTTTCAATATTTAACCCCAGTGGCACGTCTAAATGCGCGCAACTTCTTAGTATTAAATCTAAGTTTTCACGGCAAATACGTACAGATTCACTCAGTGGGTTTTGCGAATCAAGCATCCGCCATTTAGTTGCATCAGGTACGGAAATTCCTAACCATTGCATAAACTCTAAGGTTTTTTCACTGCCGCAGGGCGTAAAGGTTAGAATAATACGTTTAGGTTCGATACCTTGAGCTTTACAGCTGCGCGCATAACTGGTGATCAAATCCACAGTTGCTTGCGCGTTATACACAGCTTGTGAGATAAAAAATTTACAGCCTTGCGTGGTTTTTTCAAGTAAGCGTTCATGTTCATTACGTTTACTTGCGTGGCGCTCGGCAATGGTAACGCCTCCTAAAAAGAAGTCTTGAGGCTGTTCGCTTAAGACTTTATAAGCATCAGGCAGGCTTAATTTAATATCCCCGTCAGATGATGGACTACCGACTAATACTAGGTTTTTTAAATTAAACTGGTTTTTAGTTTCGCTTAACCACTGTTTAAATTCGGCCACACCGCGCTGTGCAACACTTTTATAAGTGATCACTTCTTGATGCGATAAATTACGTAGTAAGTTACTGTATTCTCGAGGATCAACCGTTTGCTTGAACGGAAAAGGGCGAGGCATCTCAGTGCGACTACTTTCATCTTGAATGTCATAAATAATCACGCCATCGTATTCAATTTCATGCAAACGAGCTAAGAGCTTTTGGGCGATAATTTCAAGCTGCGCTTTATCAGTACCAATACGTGGTGGGGTGGTACCAATTAAGTACACACCCTGATTGGTGTCTTCAATTTTCTCTTGTAGTGATAAAGCCATAATCCTCATTCCAGCTAAGTTAGTATCTATGGCAAATAATATAGCAGCCATTTAGACGTCTAGATAGATTTTTTTTAGTGAAACTTTTTCAACGAAGATGAGTTTTATTCATGTTGCTCTGAATGAAGAGTTCTGTGTTACACAACTGTTTACATAATTTATTGCCTCAGGGGTCTTATATTGACTTGCTTTGTTGCATAATCGGATGACTAAAAACAAGAAATTTATTCAACTAACAAGGGATAGCAATGAAATTTAAATTATTAGCAACGAGCCTTGCGGTAACGCTTGCACTGGGCGGTTGTGCAAGTAACAGCGGCTCAAACATGGTCAAAGAGGTTGAGATTGAGCAGTCAACGGTTGCCAGTAGTAATGATCGGGTGTTCTCACAAGATTATTTATTAGAAGAGCTTGATAACGGTTTACGCGTTATGGTGGTGAAAACTGATTACCCTGATGTGGTATCACTACAAATTCCAGTCTCTGTCGGTTCTCGTAATGAAGTCGAAGCAGGTAAAACCGGTTTTGCACACTTTTTTGAACATATGATGTTTAAAGGCTCTGAAAAATATCCGCAAGATGTGTATTCTGATATTCTAAAAAATTCAGGGGTTGATAATCGCGCTTATACAACCAATGATTACACTAACTATCACTTAAACTTTTCAAAGCAACATCTTGATAAAGTACTTGAAATTGAAGCGGATATTTTTCAAAACCTGACTTATTCAGAAGAGCAATTTCGTACCGAAGCATTAACAGTTAAAGGCGAATACCTTAAAAATAATGCCAGCCCGGTTCGTAAGTTACTTTCTGCAGTACGTAATGAAGCATTCGAAAAACATACTTATAAACATACCACCATGGGCTTTTTTGCAGATATTGAAGCCATGCCGGATCAAATGGCATACGGTAAAGAGTTTTTTGCTAAGTTTTATAAACCTGAATATGTGTCATTAGTGATTGTAGGCGATGTTGATCCAGCTGAAACTATGGCTATGGTTAAAAAACACTGGGGCCAATGGCAAAAAGGCAATTTCGTTGCTGATATACCAACCGAACCAAAACAGCAAGCGGCGAAATATATACATGAACAAAACGAAGGCTTACCAGGGCATTGGTTATTAGTATCGTATAAAGGCACAGCCTGGCAGCCAAAGCAAAAAGACAGAGCCGCGCTTGATTTACTGTCACAGCTTTATTTTTCAACCAACTCAGAGCTTTACCAAGAGTTAGTGGTTGATAAACAAATTGCTAGCCAAATGTTTAGCTATAACCCTGATACCAAAGATCCCGGCTTATTACATGTTTTTGTGAAAGTTGAAAATGAGGCTGATTTAGCGGTTGCTCGTGATGCAATTAATAGCACCTACGCAAAAGCTCGCACTGAGTTGGTTGATAGCCAAAAGTTAGCTGATTTAAAATCCAATCTTAAATACAGCTTTATTAACGGCCTAGACTCCTCACAAGCTATAGGTTCAACTCTTGCCAGTTATATGCATTTTGAACGCGACCCAGAAGTCGTCAATCAATTATATGCAACGGCTGACAGCATCAGCGCACAAGATATTCAAGATATTGCTAATAAATACTTTGTCGATAGTAGCCGTACTACCGTGACTATGTCAGCGCTTGACAAAGTGGCAGACTTTGAGCAAGAAGTGGATTTAAATAGCCTTGTTGCTAGCAAGCACACAGTGCAACAGCGTCATTTTAAAGTGCTAGATAAAACCAATAGTTCGCCATTGATTGATATTAACTGGTTATTCCATACCGGTGCTGCGGCTGATCCTAAAGGTCAAAAAGGCGTAGCTGCACTCACTGCGGCCATGCTTGCTCAAGGTGGTTCACAGGCGAAGAGCTACAACGACATTAAACAGGCACTTTATCCATTGGCAGGTAGCTTTGGTTATCAGATAGATAAAGAAATGATTTCGCTACAAGGGCGTGTCCATAAAGATAACGCTGCACAATGGTATGCACTGGTTAGTGAGCAGTTACTAAATCCTGGCTTTAGAGAAGATGACTTTAAACGCCTTAAGAAAGAGCTCATCGACGGCATAAAATCTGGCCTAAAAGCCTCAAATGACGAAGAGCTAGGTAAAGAAGTGCTTTATCATAAGCTGTATCAAGGTCACCCATATGAGAGCTATAACTACGGTGATCTATCTGATTTAGAAGCATTAACACTTGATGACGTGAAAGCGTTTTATGCGAAAGAATTTACTCAAGCTAAACTAACTGTCGGTTTAATTGGCGCAGTACCTGAATCACTTAAAGCAACCATGTTTAGCGATTTAAGTGCTTTGCCTAAAGGTCAGCAAAGTCGTTTATCGATTCCTGATGCACCAGCGCTAAAAGGTCATCACGCTACAATTGTAGAAAAATCAGCGCAATCGACTGCGGTATCGTTTGGCTTCCCAATTGATACCATTCGTAGCGGTGAAGACTGGACGGCACTGTGGTTAGTTCGCTCATACTTTGGTGAGCACCGCAGTTCAAACTCATATCTTTATGAGCGCATTCGTCAAACCCGCGGTATGAACTACGGCGATTACGCGTATATTGAGTATTTCCCACGAGGTATGTTCCAGACTAAGCCTGATGCAAACTTAGGCCGCTCTGAGCAAATATTTCAAGTATGGCTTCGCCCGCTGCGCTCGAACAATGACGCTCATTTTGCAACGCGTACCGCTTTATTTGAACTTGATAAGCTAATCAAAAATGGCATGACAGAAAAAGACTTTGACGCAACGCGTAACTTCTTAATTAACTTTGTGCCGCAAATGGTAGCAAGCCAAAACCGTCAATTAGGGTATGCGCTAGATAGTGAGTTTTACAACACCGATACTTTCGTAAAGTATGTAACGAGCAAGCTTGAAAAACTGACAGTAGCTGATGTAAATCGTGTCATAAAAGAGAACTTACAAACGGATGATATTCAGTATGTGTTTATCACCGGCGACGGAAAAGATATGCAAAAGCGCCTAGCGTCAGAGCAAACATCCCCTATGGTATATAATGCAGAGAAACCAGCTGAATTAGTTGCTGAGGATAAAGTAATCGCTAATTACAAACTGGCAATACCAGCGAAAAATATTGAAGTACTTGCTGTAGATAAGGTGTTTGAATAACGAGCATTTAAATAACTAAGAAGCTTAATTTAGATGCCCCAAATTTGGGGCATTTTTATAACATTGCGCCAATTTTTACACCTAATCCAAAAAGTATAATTGCACTGACGATAAGCACTAAGGTGATGTGTCCTCGCGATTCCTTTGACATAGTTTAAATCTCCTTATTTCATAATTAAAAACACGGTGATCATGCCAAGCGCAAAGCTGGCAATGGACGACAGCGCTAAAATTGTTGTGATACTTTGCGTATTTAAAGTATGTGTCTGAGCAACTGAAACTGTATTTTCCTCAAGTTTTATTAACTCACCTTGACGTACTTCTAACACTGCACACAAGGCCATGGTGGTTTCTTTAGACGCTGCGCCTTCTTTTTTTACCCGTTGAATAGTTCGTAAACTTACGTCACAGGCATCTGCAAGCTGTTGTTGAGTCCAATCAAGCTTTTGCCTTAATGCTTTTATAGTTTTGGGGTTTAATTGCATGATTATTTCCCCAAAGCTAATGTTGAAATAATATACCCAACAGTAAAACCAACAACAAAACACCCAGCAATAAAAAGAGCTGATTTTTTAGGGTTACTAAATAAAGTTGTTTGCTCTAAGCTTTTAACTAACTTTTTATTTTTAAACAGTGAGCACTCAAGCCTACCAGTTAAAATATTGTGCATTTCAAACTTAACATTAAAAGTATTACCTGATAGTTCAAATTGGTGTTTACTTGTGACATTAATACTTCGCTTTTCACTAACTAGCTCATCATTAATATAGACTTCTTCCTTACCGGTGAAGTAACTGCCAAAGCAGGCTATTTGATCGTCGCCATCTTGAAAGTAAAATTTATAGCCTAGTTTCTTTGTATTGAGTATGTCATTGTTCATCATCGTATTCCTTATTAAGTTGATGATGCTAATTTAGCGTTTATTATTATTTTTTACGCCGTCAGCTTTACGCCAGTTGTTATTTTGTCATATGACAGTATAACTGTCATTGATGTTTAGTTATTGAATTTTAAAGTTTTATATTTTTTATGGCTACACGTTAATTTTATCTACTGTCGTAACTCATTATGTAAAACTATAATGAGATTATTAAAGAATGATTTTGAAATTTAGTTATATCTAATAACTAGAACAAATAACCGCAGCGTTAACACATCTGACTTGAAATCCGTTAAACTGCATAAAAGCTTATCTTCGTATTAATCTAAGGCCGTCCTATGCGTCATGAAATTTGGCAACAGCTCCGCACCGAAGCAAATGAAGTCGTTACCCGTGAACCTCTGTTAGCAAGTCATGTGTATTCATGCATTTTAAATCATGAGTGCTTAGGGTCTGCGTTGAGCTTTATTGTTGCTAATAAGCTGGCAGACGCAGTGGTATCTGCATTTACTATCCGGGAGTTATTTGATCAGGCTTTTGTTGAATGTGATCGAATGCTTACTCATGTCGCCCATGATATAAAAGCCGTTAAAGATCGTGATCCCGCTGCCGATACATATTTAACTGTGATATTAAATTTAAAAGGTTTCCATGCAATTCAAGCACATCGACTCGCCCATTGCTTATGGTTACAAAACCGTAAAGAGCTCGCTCGCTTTATTCAAAGCCGTACCTCAGAAGTATTTGGCGTTGATATCCATCCTGCTTGTAAAGTCGGCCATGGTATTATGTTTGACCATGCAACTGGTATAGTGATTGGTGAAACAGCTGTTATTGAAGATAACGTCTCTATTTTACAATCAGTTACTCTAGGTGGTACTGGTAATGAAAAAGGCGATCGTCATCCGAAAATTCGCGCCGGTGTTTTAATTGGTGCTGGGGCTAAAGTGCTCGGCAATATTGAGGTCGGCGAGGGCGCCCGAATTGGCGCAGGCTCAGTGGTACTGAGCGCCGTACCACCACACACCACGGTTGTAGGCGTACCAGCTAAAATTGTTGGTAAACCAAATTGCCCCTGTCCAGCGCAAAGCATGAATCAAAACTTTTTAGAAGTTGAAGCTGAAAACGAATCGCACACCAGCGCAATGTTATAAATCAAAATTAACCATAAATGGAATTATAAATGAGTAATAATGGTTTGTTTTCTCGTGTGCTGGCGTTTGCTGCTGGCGTGGTTTTAACTTGGGGTTACTTTCAGTTGGCCTCAAGCAAGACAACACCTGTTCATACACTGCTAACACACGAGGTTGAGCAGCAACGCGATATAATGGCGACGGACGTTGAAACAGCTGTTGCTAATCAAGCAGCAAATTTTGCACAAGCGATTGATAGCAAAAAAATGGCCATTGCACCACAACAGCAAATGGCAGAAGAGCAACCGCTTGAGCAACAAGTGCAACAGCTCAAGCGTGAGTTACTGCAACAGCAAAAATTAGTAAAAGCTTACGAACAACAATTGCAAGCACCGTCCGATTTTGAACAAGCTTTGCTAGACAAGTTTACTGAGCAAAGTCGCAATGAAGAGTGGGCTTATCGTACCGAGACTGCCATGAAAGACTTTTTACAGATTGCTGATCTTGGCATCACCCCTGAATTGGTTAGTGCGCAGTGTAAAAGTTCGGTATGTAAATTTGAACTTGCAGCGCCAAAGGATGTAGATGATTTTGATCATACCCAATGGCGCGAACTCAACGATAAGTTGGTACAACAAGACTTTTGGCAGCAATTTAAAGTCAGTACTTCAAAATCAAGCGATCGCGATTTTTCATTATTATTAAGTACTGAGTCAGAATAACGAGCCTCAGCTGACACGAGCTTGAATTACGCCATCAGCAAGCTCGGTTACAATTAAATCACCTTGAGTTACTTGCTTAATAGACTTAATCACTTGCCCTTGCTCATTTTTAGTGATGCTATAACCACGAGCGAGTACATTGAGCGGACTTACAGATTCTAATCGGCTAGCCTGCATTGCGAGGGTATTTTGGGCACTGTGTAATTGTTGCTGCATGGTTTGTGTTAAACGCCCTTGCAGTTGCTGTAATTGATGACTTGCCTGAGTAATTTTGCGATCTGGTGAGCGCTGCATTAGTCGCGGCGTTAGATTATTTAAGCGGCGCTCATATTGATAGAGCCGATGTTGTATCGCCTGCTGTAATGCTACTGTCAATTCATCTAAACGTTGCGCTTGTTGATTTAACTGATTACGCGGGTGACATAATGTTAAACGGTGCTCAAGTGCTGTTGCAACGCTTTGCTTTGCAGATAACTGATGTTTAAACGCATTGGCTAAGCGATTTAATTGTTGTTGGATTTGATTATAAAGTTCGCTGCTATTGGGGCTAACAAGCTCTGCAGCCGCGCTTGGCGTTGCGGCGCGCACATCGGCAACATAATCGCTAATGGTGGTATCAATTTCATGACCGACAGCACTGATAATTGGTAGGTTACTGGCAAAAATAGCGCGTGCCAGTAGCTCATGGTTAAAGCACCATAAATCTTCTAGTGATCCACCACCGCGGCCTAAAATAATTACATCAACTTCATTGCGGGCATTAGCAATATTGATTTTATCAATTAATTGTAGGTGCGCGTCTTTACCTTGCACCATAGCAGGGTAGATCACGACTTCAAGTTGTGGCGCTCGACGCTTAAGTACCGTTAAAATATCTTTGATAGCCGCCCCTGTGGCTGATGTAATAACACCAACACGATGCACAACCCCAGGCAATGGTTGTTTATGGGCGGAGCTAAATAAACCTTCGGCGGCTAAGCGCATTTTTAATTCATCAAACTGTTGCTTTAGTTGCCCTTCGCCAGCAGCTTCCATGTGTTCAACAATCAGCTGATAGTCACCACGCGGTTCATACAGCGATACTCGGGCTCGAACTGTCACTTGTGCGCCATTTTCAGGGCGATAGCGTTGGCCTCGATTGTTGCCTCGCCACATCGCCGCTTTTACTTGAGCGCGATCATCTTTGAGCGTGAAATACCAATGACCAGAGGCTGGTGTAATGAAATTTGATATTTCGCCGGTTAAATTTAACGATGCGAATCCTTGTTCGAGTACGGTTCTTATTTCTCTATTTAACCTAGAAACGGTATAAATCGTTTGCTGCTGGGATGTTACGGCCATAAAGCGACTCTAAAAAGCGATGATGGGGGTATTTTATCATAAATAATTGTGAAATCTTATTTACTCGTGCCCACAACGCTGATAAAATTTGGCCGCAATTCCTTAAACAAGATCCACATGTGAGAAGTTGCCAAAATGCTTAGAATTGCTAAAGAAGCTCTTACCTTTGATGACGTACTTTTAGTACCAGGTCATTCTACTGTTTTGCCACACACGGCAAACATTTCAACTCGCTTAACGCGTGGTATCAAACTTAACTTGCCGCTAGTTTCAGCATCTATGGATACTGTTACCGAAGCACGCTTAGCGATTGCGCTAGCGCAAGAGGGCGGTTTAGGTTTTATCCACAAAAACATGACAATTGAAGAACAAGCCAAAAACGTACGTAAAGTTAAAACGTATGAAGCGGGTATTGTTTCTTTCCCTGTTACTGTGACAGCGGATTTAACCATTGCAGATGCAATTGTACTTGCTGAAGAAAAAGGCTTTTCAGGTTTTCCGGTAACGGACGCTGAAAACGGCCTTGTTGGTATTGTTACCAGCCGCGATATGCGTTTCGAAACCAAGCTTGAGCAACCGGTTTCAACAGTGATGACTAAAAAAGAAAAGTTAGTCACTGTAAAAGAAGGTGCTGCGCGTGATGAAATCTTAGGATTAATGCACGAACACCGTATCGAAAAAATCCTTGTTGTTGATGATGCGTTTAAATTAAAAGGCATGATCACAGTAAAAGATTATCAAAAAGCACAAGACAAACCACATGCATGTAAAGATGAACAAGGTCGTTTACGTGTAGGTGCTGCTGTTGGTGTAGGCCCAGGTACTGATGAGCGTATTGCTGCATTAGTCGAAGCGGGCGTTGATGTATTACTAATTGATACCTCACATGGTCATTCTCAAGGTGTTATCGACCGTGTTGCACAAACTCGTCAAACTTACCCTGAACTACAAATTGTAGCAGGCAATGTGGCAACAGCTGAAGGTGCGATTGCGCTTGCCGACGCCGGTGTTGATGCAGTTAAAGTAGGAATTGGCCCAGGTTCAATCTGTACTACGCGTATTGTTACTGGTTGTGGTGTACCACAAATCACAGCTATCTCTGATGCTGTTGATGGCCTAAAAGGTCGTGACATTCCAGTGATTGCTGATGGTGGTATTCGTTTCTCAGGTGATATTGTAAAAGCACTTGTTGCTGGTGCATCATGTGTGATGGTTGGCTCAATGCTAGCGGGTACTGAAGAAGCGCCTGGTGAAGTCGAGCTTTACCAAGGCCGTTACTACAAGTCATACCGTGGTATGGGCTCGCTTGGTGCGATGAACCAAAAAGAAGGTTCATCAGATCGCTATTTCCAAAAATCAAATCAAGCAGACAAGCTTGTGCCAGAAGGTATTGAAGGTCGTGTGGCTTATAAAGGTCCAATCGCGACAATCATTCACCAACAAGTTGGCGGCCTGCGCAGCGCAATGGGTTTAACCGGTTGTGCAACGATTGAAGAATTAAACACTAAACCTCAGTTTGTACGTGTTACTTCAGCAGGTATGGGTGAGTCACATGTTCATGATGTGCAAATCACCAAAGAAGCACCTAACTACCGCTTAGGTTAATAGCTTCAAATCTATTAAAATTACTGGGCTAGCTTCGCTAGCCCTTATTTATTATAGTCATTCAGGTAACCTGAGTGCTAGTTCTTGACTAACGAGACCCTCAATGAGCAAAGACATTCACGATTCACGAATTCTTATTTTAGACTTTGGTTCGCAATACACGCAATTGATCGCCCGCCGTGTGCGAGAAATTGGTGTTTACTGTGAACTGTGGGCATGGGACGTAACGGAAGAGCAGATCCGTGAGTTCAATCCACAAGGTATCATTCTATCTGGTGGCCCTGAGTCAACAACCTTAGAAAACAGCCCGCGTGCCCCTGAGTATGTATTCAATGCAGGCGTACCTGTACTTGGTATTTGTTACGGTATGCAAACAATGGCTACTCAGCTTGGCGGTAGCGTTCATAGCTCTGATAAGAAAGAGTTTGGTTACGCGCAAGTTGAAAAAGTCGGTAACTGTGCATTATTTGATGCCATTGAAGACAGCATTACCGATGGCGGTGAAGGTATTTTAGACGTGTGGATGAGCCATGGTGATAAAGTAATGGAAATTCCAGATACTTTCAAAACCACAGCTAAAACATCTACTTGCCCACATGCGGCAATGTCTAACGAAGAAAAGCGTTTTTACGGCGTACAATTCCACCCAGAAGTAACCCACACTCATCAAGGCCAACGTTTGCTAGAACGCTTTGCGATTGATATTTGTGGTTGTGAAAAGCTGTGGACAGCAGCAAAAATCATTGATGACGCCATAGAGCGCATTAAAGATACAGTGGGTGATGACGAAGTAATCTTAGGTTTATCTGGTGGTGTTGATTCATCAGTGGTGGCTATGCTTATTCACCGCGCGATTGGCGACCGTTTAACCTGTGTATTTGTTGATAACGGTTTACTGCGTTTAAACGAAGGTCAGCAAGTAATGGATATGTTTGGCAATAAGTTTGGCCTAAACATTATCAAAGTGGATGCCGAAGAATTATTCTTAGCGGATCTTGCTGGTAAATCAGACCCAGAAGACAAGCGTAAAGCCATTGGTCATACATTTATTAAGGTATTTGATAGCGAATCTAAAAAGCTTAAAAATGCAAAATGGTTAGGTCAAGGTACTATCTACCCAGATGTTATCGAGTCAGCAGCGTCTGCAACTGGTAAAGCGCATGTGATCAAGTCTCACCATAATGTGGGCGGCTTACCAGATGACATGGAAATGGGCTTAGTTGAGCCACTGCGTGAATTATTTAAAGATGAAGTACGTAAAATTGGTTTAGAGCTCGGTTTACCGTACGACATGCTTTATCGTCACCCGTTCCCTGGGCCTGGTCTAGGTGTGCGTGTACTTGGCGAAATCAAAAAAGAGTACTGTGACTTATTACGCCGTGCTGACGCTATCTTCATTGAAGAGCTTCACAAAGCAGAGCTTTACCATAAAGTAAGCCAAGCGTTTACTGTATTCTTACCGGTTAAGTCGGTAGGGGTTATGGGTGATGCACGTAAGTACGACTGGGTTGTTTCACTTCGTTGTGTAGAAACTATCGACTTTATGACTGCACGTTGGTCACATTTACCGTATGAGTTCTTAGGTCTGGTTTCAAACCGCATCATTAATGAAATCGACGGTATCTCACGCGTTGTTTACGATATTTCAGGAAAACCACCTGCGACTATTGAGTGGGAATAATTTTTAGGCCTGAAACGTCTGGCACTAACAGGCATTAAATCTTAATTAAGTCCGCGTAATTGCGGACTTTTTTGTTCGGAACATCACTGAAAAAATGCTGTGACACTTTGTTCTATAAGTCAAAATATAAGAGCAGAGCCTTTCGATTGCGCAGGAAGATTTTATATAGCGTGATTGTTCATTAAGTGGCGCATTTGCTCAGTAATCCAATCTGTTAATTTATTGCTTGGGCTATCGAGTCGTTTTACTATGCCTATTTCAATTAATTGATCCGTTAAGAAGTCGGCTTGAGCTATTTTTATTTGTTCAAAAAACCAATGCGCCTTGGCGATATGCTCAGGCACGATGGCCCAGCCTTGATTCTGCGTTACCAATTCACAAATCAAATAATAACTGTCTAAATCCCAATGATCTGGGCTTAGGGCATTTTCGCGGTTTTCTCCTGAGCGGTTGCAGAGTACGAACTGACGATATTGTTGAAGTTGCGCAAGGGTCAATACATCTTCTTTAGCGAGAACGTGCTTGTTACCGACAATCAGGATTTTTCTAAAATACCCCAGAGACTGTAAGGTTAACTTGGGTGGCAAAGCACTGTTGCTAATCATAAAACCAATGTCGGCCTTTTGATTAGCAATGGCATTGGCAATGTCGTCTTGTGAGCCATTGGTAATAACCAAATGAGTGTTAGGAAACAAATCGCCTACTTGAGAAAAAATAGAATGAATGGTTTCCAGTGGTAAGGCTTCATCCAGGGCGATTCGTAACGAAATGGGCTCTTTGTTCGCAGCTGTAAGTGCTCTTGAATCTAATCGAAGGCATTGGTTAAGCACGGCTCGCGCTTCGGGAAGCATCTCTTTCCCCAGAGGCGTTAATACGGGGTATTTAGAGCTGCGATCAAATAACTCAAACCCTAAATCCAATTCTAAATTGGCTATGGCGCTACTAATTCGTGATTGTGCCTTTTGTAATTGCCTTGCTGCTGCAGAAAAAGAACCCTGCTCAGCGGCGGTAACAAAAGCCAGTAATTGATCCAATGTCCAATTCATTCCTATCTCCTAAACGGCCATTTAGCGGCTAGTTAAGCTTTTTAATCCATCCTTTAAGCGGATGGTAACTGACTTTCTTATATCTCAATTAAATATATTATGCCCGCATTATTACCTTCTGGATATTTAAGATGCAAGCTGCCCCACAAGTTCAACCGTCACAATCCGTCGCAGGCACGTTTTGGCGTTTTGCCATTCCTTCCATCGTCGCTATGTTAGTCAGTGGTTTATATCAGATCATTGATGGTTTCTTCGTTGGTCACTATGTTGGTGCAAACGGACTAGCAGGTATCAACATGGCAATTCCATTGCTTGGTTTAATCATGGGTTTTGGTTTGCTTGTTGGTATGGGAGGCGGCAGCGTATTATCTAAATATCGTGGCGAGAATAACCTCGTAGCCACTCAAGCAACACTCATCACCGCGCTTTTCTTGATTATTTTGATCGGCTTATTGGCCACAGTTGTGTTTATCGTTTTTGGTCAGAGCCTGCTCAATATTCAAGGCGCGACCGGCGTCACCTTAGAGATGAGTTGGGGTTATGTGCAGATCATGTCGTTTGGGGCGCTTATTTCGATTGGTGCTAGTGCCATGCCGATGTTGGTTAGAAATGACGATAGCCCAAACCTTGCGACGGTATTCATCATTGTAGGTGCCTTGACCAATATTGTCTTGGACTATGTTTTCTTAGGCCATCTTGATATGGGATTAAAAGGTGCAGCTATTGCTACCTTAATTGCTCAATTAACCACTTGTATATTGTGTTTACGTTACTTTACGTCGTCAAAAGCTAAAACCAAGCTATCGGTTAAACAACTTGATAAGACCATCGCCATTCGTATCGTGCAATTAGGGTCGTCAAACTTAGTGATGTTTATCTACTTCAGCTTCGTCATGGCGTTCCATAACATGCAATTTATGGCCTACGGAGACACCACGCAGTTAGCCGCATTCGCGATTGTTGGCTACTTAGTGAGCTGTTATTACTTCTTCGCTGAAGGCTTAGTCAGCGGCTTGCAGCCACCAGTGAGTTACTACTTAGGCGCCAAGCAATACAAACGCATTAGCGAAACCGTAAAACTGGCTTTTTCTGTTACCGTTGGGTCCGGTATAGCTTTGGTAATACTGTTTAACATTTTTCCGGAAATCTTTATCAGCATCTTTACCACAGGCAATGATGCATTACTTGAAGCAAGCAAAAACGGTATTCGTTTACACTTAATGGCATTGTTTTTAGATGGCTTCTTATTCATGGCGTCCATCTACTTCGTCGCCGTTGGTAAAAGCGGACAAGCCCTGTTTGTTTCCGTCGGCAATATGTTGATACAGTTTCCTTTCCTATTCATCTTGCCGAAATACCTAGGTATCGATGGTGTTTGGTTAGCCGTCCCTTTATCTAACATTGCCTTCGCATTGATCGTACTGCCGATGCTATTAAGCAACCTGAAAGGTTTTATGTACATGCATAAACAACAAAGTTTCGTTTAAAAAAACAATAAGAACAAAATAGTAAGGATATTTTCATATCGACGAGCGTTAAATAACTTTGGGGCAAAAGCGAGTTATGTGTTTTAACAACAAGAGTCTGCACCACTTACTATGACTTGATATGTAGCTGGTCGCTCATGTTTTGATACGCTTTAAAAGTGGACAACAAGTTGAGTATAAAAAGTGAATAGAATTGAACTTAACCGCGCTTATTACTGAAAAGAAGCATGGGCTTCGTTGTGATATGGCCGAATCCTCAGTCTGGGCCAAAGCTGAACTAAAACGTCTGCGAGTAGCAAAAAGTAAAAAATGCTGAACATGGATATATATGAAGGCTTATCCTAGTTTAGGTAAGTAATTATAAAAACGGCGAATTAGTTGACTAATTCGCCGTTTTGTTTATTTAAAAAGCAGTTAAACTAAAAGAGTGATTTTTTTCTTTACCTTTAGCGAAACTTCTCTATAATTCGTCGTCATTGCAGGGGCGTAGTTCCAATTGGTAGAACAGCGGTCTCCAAAACCGATGGTTGGGAGTTCGAGTCTCTCCGCCCCTGCCACTTCTTCTTTACATAGCCTTGATTACTTCTTATATTGTTCCAGTGTTTAAGTCTACTGAGTTTTTATGCATCCACGATACGCAGCTATATTTGGTATAGAAAACCTCGAACTAAATCAGCATTTCCGATTACAGTCAGTCGCTGAACAACGTTCTGATGCACCAAGTGCAGCGCCGCAGGTAAATATAGAGCTAAGTACTACGCTATTGGCTGATTTAAATCGCGCTATTGCGCCATTAAAAATTAGCCAAGTAGTGCAAAGCGATAAGCTTGCATGGCATGATGGTCAATTGAGCTTACCAACCCAGCAGCTTAATGCTGATAATAAACGCGCGCTATGGGCGCTGATGAGCACACACCTTGATAACCTTTGAATCTGTTACTGAATTATCCATTGATGCGCTGATGCGTGTTGAGAACGCGTGTCACACTCATCCGTGGACAGTAAACACTATGCAATCATGTCTCGCTGGACGTTACTTTAATTTAGCTGCGTTTAATGAGCAGCAAATTATTGGTTTTTATATCGGTGAAAAAGCAGGGCCTGATTTTACTTTAATGGATATCTGCGTGGCACCTGATTTTCAGGGGCAGGGGATTGCCAAACAATTGCTTGCAGCGTTTATTGAATACGGCGAAAAACACCACGCTGAAAACTTATTTTTAGAAGTACGTGAAACCAATACTCGTGCCATCGCCTTATATGAGCAGGCAGGCTTTAGTGAAATGTCGGTACGTAAAAATTACTACCCAAGTAGTGACCCATCAAAAAATGGCCATGAAGATGCTATCTTAATGGGAATGACATTACTTTTTGGTTAATGACTGTTCTTGTTGCAAGGTATATTTTATCGCTTCAATTAAGCTCAGTGCTAAATAATCACGGCGGTTGTGATCACGGCCACGTAAATTATCTTCAAGTGTGGCCGCCGCATGGTGAATATTACTAAAACCAAAACAACCAGCACTGCCTTTTAAACTATGGGCCAGTGCTCTGAGCTGCTCCCACTCACCATTATTGTATAGCTGCGTAACGTCGGTTAAATAACCTGGCAGTTTTAAGCGATAGTTGTCGTTGATCTGTTGAAATTTTTCGCTGTTTAGCAAGCTATCCCATTTATTCTGGCTGTCTTTTTCAATATTTAAATAGCTAACAAGCACACTTTCTAAGGCATCTTTATCGATAGGCTTAGCCAGTGCTTCGTCGCAACCGGCTTGCAAATAGGTGTTTACGTCATCTTTCATAACATTCGCGGTAAGTGCAATGATCGGCCCATCGTAGGCTGCATGGCGGAGCATTTGCGTGGCTTCTAAGCCGCCCATTACCGGCATTTGCATGTCCATAATGATTAATTGATAGTCATTCACCAGCGCCATTTCAACAGCTTCTGCACCATTATTGGCTATATCAGGCTCAAGCCCCCATGTTTGCAGTAATAACTTGATTAGTACTTGGTTGTCAGGGTTATCCTCGGCGACTAATATATTGGCATCAAAGCTATTTTCTGCGAATGAAAGCTGTAAGTCCTTAGCGGGAGTTAATTGGCTTAACTCAGTCAGCATTGGCACTGTTTGTTGTTTATCTGCAGGTAAGTTACAGGCAATTTGCACGCAGAAACAGCTTCCTTGGCCTGGCGTGCTTGTTACATAAACATCACCACCGAGCAATTGTGCTAAATTTTTAGAAATACATAAGCCTAAGCCAGTGCCGCCAAAGCGTCGTGTTGTTGTTGTATCAGCTTGTTCAAAAGGTTTGAATACCCGTTCAACTTCTCGCTCTGACATGCCAATACCGCTATCTTTAATGGCAAATTCTATGAGTTGTAAATCACTGTTATAGGTAATATCTAATTCAATTAAACCTTGCTCGGTAAACTTCACTGCATTGCTGGCAATATTAATGAGAATTTGCTTTAAACGAGTGCTATCACTATTAATTATACGCGGTAATGGTAAGTGAAAATTGATATTGCAGTTAAGTTTTTTCTCTTGTGATAAAGGACGAATAATCGAATCAATATCATGAACTAACTGCACAATATCTAGCGGTTCTTTTTCAACAGCTAATTTTTCGGCTTCGATTTTCGACAAGTCTAAAATATTATTGATGAGTTCAAGTAAGTGTTTAGAGTTACGTAATATAGTATTTAGGTGCCAAGCGTCGCCGGTTGTATTTTGGCTGTGTAATAGCTGCTCAGTAAAGCCCATGATGGCGGTTAGTGGTGTACGTATTTCATGACTCATATTGGCTAAAAAGCGGCTTTTTAATTGGTTCGCTTGTTCCGCTTGGGCAATGGCCACCTCGAGTTGACTATTCATGGTTTCAAGTGCCTTGGTACGGCTTTCGACTTTATCTTCTAAGTGATGTTTATATTCTTCAAGTTCGTCTTGATAATGACGAATTTGGTTCACCATGTGATTAAAATCATTAAATAATACCCCCACCTCATCATTATTATGGGCAGGCAAATATACCGACAAATCGCCGTCACCTACTCGATGGCTGGCTGCCCCTAGTAACTCAATTGGGTTAAGTAGTAAATTACGTACCACAATAAAAATCAGCATCGGCAGGGTGATCACTGAAATAATCACGATCAAGGCGGTGATCAAACTGATCGCTTTGCCGGATTGATAAAGCAAGGCTTTGGGGATGGTCGATACATAATAATAACCGCCGCTCATTTGGATGGCGTAAATCATCCGTTCAACCTTATCAATACTCGATAACTCTATGGTTGAGAGCTTACCTAGATCGGCTAAGTCGTGAATTTGTTGCAGCTCATATTCGCTAATATATTGACCGCGCTTATTGTAGTCTGAGCTAAATAATATTTTGCCATTGCTGGTCAGTAATAAATTTAAGGTATTGTTATAGGGCGCTTCTAAAATGCTGGTATTTAAAATCGATGGCTCAACATGCAACACAATAAACCCTAATTGTTGCGGACGTTTAAGGTAGTAATCAGCACTGTAAATACGTTGAATAAAATACAAGCTGGTAGTGCCATCTTGTTTTTGCACCATAAACTGTTGTTGGCGTAAGTTACTTTGTAAAACTTGTGAGAAAAATGGATAGCTGGTTGGTGCGGTATTTAAATTACTGGAGTAATAGGCGTCGCTTTGACCATCCGGAGAGACTAAATTTACGCTAACAATATCGGGATAAGCTTCTGAATAGCTTGCAAATACATCCATTAGTGCGCCTAGACGACGGGTATAATTGCCGTTATCGCGTAAGTCATCTGCTAAAAAGTCACTTAGTACAGGGGAGGCCGAGAGTAACTTTGTAGTGGAGTGGAATGAATCGATGTAATTGAACATTTTTTGTTGTTGCTGTTCAACAAAACGGCTAACAATGAGCTCGGCTTGTTTTTGTGTGGAGCTGGTAACGTTGGTGAGAGTAAAGCCACCTAAAAACAATAACGGTAAAATCACCAAAGGCGTGATATACCATAATAATCTTATACTTAACTTACTTGTTCTCATACCCAAACAAAATATCCTCCATGCAATCTATCAATAGTATGCGTTAGCGTAAAATTACACAAGTTTAGTGCGTTCGCTGCAGCAAACGGGTTGAGCTGATTTTAAACCAAGTTATCGGCTAATTACTTGCAATCGTTGCTTTTTTGGCTAAGACAAACAAGGTATAATGTGACTAATTCTATTTTATATTTACAGTGCGTAGCGAAGACCTGTGCTTAGGTTTGTTTTTGGTTGCGCCTTGTTATGACTTAAAGCGGCTTACATGTCTAATTTATTAAACGAAATCAATACGCGACGCACGTTCGCGATCATCTCGCATCCGGATGCTGGTAAAACTACCATCACCGAAAAAGTACTGTTGTTCGGACAAGCTATTCAAAAAGCGGGTACCGTTAAAGGCCGTGGCTCTAATCAACATGCCAAGTCTGACTGGATGGAAATGGAAAAAGAGCGTGGTATCTCGGTCACGACCTCTGTTATGCAATTCCCATATAATAAAGCGCTAGTAAACCTACTTGATACCCCAGGACATGAAGATTTCTCTGAAGATACTTATCGTACCTTAACTGCGGTCGATTCATGTTTGATGGTGATCGATGCGGCTAAAGGTGTTGAAGATCGTACTCGTAAATTAATGGAAGTAACGCGCTTACGTACCACGCCAATTGTCACATTTATGAATAAATGTGACCGCGATATTCGTGATCCGATGGAGTTGTTAGACGAAGTTGAAACAGAGCTAAATATAGCTTGTGCACCGATCACATGGCCAATTGGCTGTGGTAAAGAGTTTAAAGGTGTTTATCATATTCACCGCGGCGAGACCTTGTTATACAAAACCGGCCAAGGTCATACTATTCAAGAAGTACGCAGCATTAAAGGGCTTGATAATCCTGAGCTTGATGCAGCGATTGGCGATGAGCTTGCTGGGCAACTGCGTGAAGAGTTAGAACTTGTTATTGGTGCATCGCACGAATTTGATTTAGAGCTATTTTTAGCGGGTGAGTTATCACCAGTGTACTTTGGTACTGCGCTTGGTAACTTTGGTGTTGATCATGTGCTTGATGGCCTAACTGAGTGGGCACCAACGCCATTACCGCGTGAAACAGAAGACCGTACTGTTGTTGCAACAGAAGAGAACTTCACTGGTTTCGTATTTAAAATTCAAGCGAATATGGACCCTAAGCACCGTGACCGTATTGCGTTTATGCGTATTGTGTCGGGTAAATACAGCCAAGGCATGAAAATGAACCATGTGCGTATAGGTAAACAAGTCAGTATTTCTGATGCGGTAACCTTTATGGCGGGTGATCGTGAGCGTGCAGGTGATGCTTTTGCAGGTGATATTATTGGTTTACATAACCACGGTACGATCCAGATAGGTGATACCTTCACACAAGGTGAAAAGCTTAAATTTACTGGTATTCCAAACTTTGCGCCGGAATTATTCCGCCGCATTCGTCTGCGTGATCCACTTAAACAAAAGCAATTATTAAAAGGCTTGGTGCAGCTATCTGAAGAAGGTGCAGTACAAGTATTTAGACCGCTTATTAATAACGACTTAATTGTAGGCGCGGTTGGTATATTGCAGTTTGATGTGGTTGTAGCGCGTTTGAAAGCAGAATATAACGTAGATGCTTTATACGAAAGCGTAAATGTAAATACCGCACGTTGGGTAAGTTCGACTGACGTTAAAAAGTTTGAAGATTTTAAACGTAAATGCGAAAGCAACTTAGCGCTTGATGGCGGCGATAACTTAACTTACATAGCGCCGAGTCGTGTAAATCTTAACTTATCAATTGAGCGCTATCCAGAAGTGACATTTAACCACACGCGTGAAAATTAGACTCAAATTTTAATTTAAAGCCCGCTAACGCGGGCTGGTAAAGGTAATAAATTACATGAATATTCGTACCCTACTAATTGAAAGAGCCATCGCAGCCATGACTGCCGCTGGCTTACCTGCAGATACTAACCCTGCGGTAACACAGAGTACCCGCCCACAATTTGGTGACTACCAAATTAATGGTGCAATGGGCGCTGCTAAAAAAATGAAAAGCAACCCGCGAGAGCTTGCACAACAAATTATTGATCACTTAGATGTAAGTGATATCGCAGACAAAACAGAAATTGCCGGCCCTGGTTTTATCAATATTCACCTAAAACCTGAGTTTTTAGCGCAAAGCTTAAAAGCGGCAAACCAAGATGCAAAGCTGGCTGTTGCTGAGCATGCACAACCGCAAAAAGTAGTGGTTGATTACTCATCACCTAATCTTGCTAAAGAAATGCACGTTGGGCATTTACGTTCAACGATCATTGGCGATGCAGTAGTACGCGCACTGGAGTTTCGTGGCGATACAGTTATTCGTCAAAACCACATGGGCGATTGGGGCACGCAATTTGGTATGCTGATTGCGCATCTGGAAGATCAAATCAGCCAAGGTGTTGATTTAGATTCTGTGGCACTTGCTGATCTAGAAACCTTCTACCGCGATGCTAAAAAGCGTTTTGATGATGAACAAGGTTTTGCAGATAAAGCGCGTGATTACGTAGTAAAACTACAAGGTGGCGACGCGCATTGTGAAAAACTATGGAAGTTGTTTATCGCAACCTCGGTAAAGCATTCTGAAGAAGTATATAAACGCTTAAATGTAACGCTTACACCAGACGACATCATGGCTGAAAGTGCTTATAACAGTGAACTGAACAATATCATTAAGTTATTACAAGATAAGAATATTGCTGTTGAGTCACAAGGCGCACAGGTGGTATTTTTAGATGAGCTGGCAAATAAAGATGGTGAGCCATCAGTGTTTATCGTGCAAAAATCAGGTGGCGGTTTCTTATACGCAACCACCGATTTAGCCGCCTGTGATTACCGTTCAAACAAGTTAGGCGCAGCCCGCATTTTAATTTTTGTTGATGCGCGTCAAAGCCTACACTTCAATCAAGTAGAGCTTACTGCACGTAAAGCCGGTTTACTACGCGATGAAACTAGCTACGAATTTTGCCCATTTGGCACCATGATGGGTGAAGACGGCAAACCATTTAAAACGCGTACAGGTGGCACGGTAAAACTTGCTGATTTACTTGAAGAGTCAATCACTCGAGCTGCTGCTAAGCTTGCTGAACGTGAGTCTGACTTAACTGATGAAGAGCGCAGTGAAATTGCCCGTAAAGTAGGTATTGGCGCAGTTAAATATGCAGACCTTTCTAAGCACCGAACCAGTGATTACATTTTCAACTGGGACAGTATGCTTAGCTTTGAAGGGGCAACAGCACCTTACTTACAATATGCTTATACTCGTGTACGCAGTATTTTCCGTAAATCAGGCGAAGACGCAGCAAGCTTAAACGCAGATGTCGCTATTGTTGAACCGCAAGAAAAAACCCTTGCACTTAAACTACTGCAATTAGAAGAAGTACTTGATCAAATGATCAGTGAGGCAACACCGCACGTATTATGTAGTTACCTATACGAGCTTGCCAGCCTATACATGACCTTCTACGAAGCTTGCCCAGTACTTAAAGAAGGCGTAGAGCCAAGTGTACGCGATAGCCGTTTAGTGCTGTGTAATTTGGTAGCGGATACGCTGAAAACGGGCCTAGATCTTTTAGGCATCGAAGTCATGGAGCAAATGTAATCACCGTCGTATTTTAATCTAATACTGCGTTGTCCACTCGACTGACCCTAATCACATACAAATACGTATGCTCATAGGGATAAGTCGAGTGTCCGCCTTATCTTAGACTAAACTACTTAGGTGAACGTCTGCTGCGTGTAGTTCGCTTTAGCTGCGTTAATGAGTTTATTTAGCCTAAGTCACATACAAAATACGTATGCTCCTTGGCATAAATAAACTCACTGCCTTGCTAGCGCTCCTACACTTGCAGATGTGTAGTTTGGCACTTAGTTACTGACCCTAATCACATACAAGAGCGTATGCTCATAGGGATAAGTCGAGTGTCCGCCTTATCTTAGACTAAACTACTTAGGTGAACGTCTGCTGTGTGTAGTTCGCTTTAGCTGCGTTAATGAGTTTATTTAGCCTAAGTCACATACAAAAGTGACAAGGTACTAGGAAGAAATAGGCCCTAGGTTCTAAGAATAGTTTGACACACAGATAGTTGTTTATAAATTTTTGAAGAACCTAGAACCTAGAACCTAGAACCTAGAACCTGGAACCTATAACCTAGAAC
>NZ_JACJFK010000042.1:0-21711 GCF_014164535.1 Pseudoalteromonas sp. SG41-2
GCTGATAGCTGATAGCTGATAGCTGATAGCTGATAGCTCCTATGCTTTTTATAAGCTATAATTAATGAAATTTTAACAATTAAAGAGCTACTGTTTTGCTCTTTATTTTTCGAATCAACAGAGTACAAGAAAAGGGAACTTGTTGTGGATAGTTTCATCCGGTCTATTTTGAATGCTTCTCGCGCTAAAAAGCGTGCGATCACCTTATTTATTGATTCACTTTTTATTGCTGCAGCATTTTGGCTTGCGCTTATAGTGCGTTTAGACAGCCTTGCACCTTTTAGTGAGGTGGGTAATTGGCTGCTGTTAGCAATGTTAATTCCTACCGGTTTAATCGCATTTATCAATCTTGGTTTATACCGCGCTGTATTAAGGTACATGAACGCACAGGCGTTATGGGCTATTGTGCTGGGCACTATTATAACTACGGCTTGTTTAGTCTTGTTGTCGTTTTTCGTGGGTATTACTATTCCGCGTACTATGCCATTTATTTTTGCTTGGCTATGTTTACTTACTGTTGGTGGGTCGCGCATTGTAGTGCGCGCGATGATCGGCAAAATGGCAACTGTTAATAAAGAATCGGTTATTATTTATGGTGCAGGCTCAGCGGGAAGGCAGCTTGCAACTGCACTCGGTGCCGGGCCAGAATATTACGTTCGTGCTTTTATTGATGATGATCAAAGCAAACAAGGGTCTATCATTCAAGGTATTCCGGTAATTAGCTTTAAAGATATTTATGAACTGATTAATAAGGGCAAGGCTACTAAAGTGCTTTTAGCGTTACCTAGCGCAAGCCGAGCAAGGCGCAAAGAAGTACTTGCGCAGCTAGAGCCATTAACAATTAAAGTGTTATCTATCCCTGGTATGGCTGATGTAGTAGAGGGTAAAGCACAGCTTTCTGAATTTAGAGAAGTTGAAATTGAAGATCTATTAGGCCGTGACCCAGTTACCCCAAAACCCGAACTTATGGCTGCCAACATTGCTGGCAAAATAGTAATGGTTACTGGAGCTGGTGGTTCTATTGGCTCTGAGCTGTGCAGGCAAATAGTTAGGCAGCAACCTAAAAAACTGGTGTTATTTGAAATCTCTGAGTTTGGTTTGTATTCTATTGAAAAAGAACTAAATGAGTACATAGCTAATAATCATATTGATTTAGAACTAATCCCAATAATGGGCTCTGTGCAACGTATTAACCGTATTGAAACCGTAATGATGGCATTTGGTGTACAAACAGTTTATCACGCTGCGGCCTATAAGCATGTACCCTTGGTTGAACATAATGTGGTTGAAGGTGTACGTAATAACGTATTTGGTACTTACTACGCAGCCAAAGCGGCCGTTAACGCAAAGGTTGAAACTTTTGTATTAATTTCGACCGATAAAGCGGTGCGCCCAACGAATGTAATGGGGGCAACCAAACGGATGGCTGAACTGGTATTACAAGGTTTAGCGCAAACCAAAGGTAAAGAACATCGTACGCGTTTTTGCATGGTTCGTTTTGGTAATGTGCTTGGCTCGTCTGGCTCTGTGGTACCGTTATTTCGCAGGCAAATTAAAGAAGGTGGCCCAATTACCCTCACCCACCAGGATATCACCCGTTTCTTTATGACCATACCTGAAGCTGCGCAATTGGTAATCCAGGCCGGCTCTATGGGCAAAGGCGGTGATGTATTTGTACTTGATATGGGGGATTCGGTAAAAATTAAAGATTTAGCCAGTAAGATGATCCGCCTTTCAGGCCTTGAAGTGAAAGACAAAACCAACCCCCATGGTGACATCGAAATTTTATGCACCGGCCTGCGCCCAGGTGAAAAGCTTTACGAAGAGTTATTAATCGGTGATAACGTTGGCGAAACGCCACATGAGCGAATTATGACGGCAAATGAAGCTATGTTGCCGCTACCTGAATTAAAAGTCTTTTTAGAAGCATTTGACATTGCCTGTCATAACTTTGATCACGAAATGATCCGCCAATTGTTACTCGACGCCCCAACGGGATTTAACCCAACGGATGGTATCTGTGATTTGGTATGGAATGCTAAAAAAGGCAAACAGCTCGAAAGTACTCCTCAAGCGAATGTGGTTAATTTGAAGGGGTAGGGGAAGGTTAAAGGTACTAGGGGCTAGGTAAAAGACTAGGTGCTAGGCTTAACTTTGCCTTCTCGGTGTAGCTCGAAGCGCCTTGCTGTAATCGGTGGTAAAAATGGTTTAAATGATTTATTCACCACTGAGAGCACGGAGTTCACAGAGAAGAGATTAAAGACTTTAGGTTTTAAACTGTTTTAATCATATATTGTGATGTAAATTAATGAATTGGATGAAAGTCTCTAGATATTAGGCTATGCGCCTGTACTAGGGTTAGGACGCTCAAATCAGAAGTTTAAGGACGGTGAAATGAAAGTTACTGTTTTTGGCACGGGTTATGTTGGCCTGTCTAATGCTATGTTACTTGCGCAACACAATAAAGTAGTTGCTGTTGATATAGACGAAAAAAAAGTCGCGCTTTTAAAAGACCAGCAATCGCCAATTGTTGACGTTGAAATAAGTGATTTTTTACAAAACAAGCAATTAAATTTTACCGCGACCACAAATAAAGAGTCTGCTCTGGTTGGCGCTGAGTTTGTAATTATTGCTACTCCTACCGATTATGATCCTGAAACAAACTATTTTAATACCAATAGTGTTGAGTCGGTTATTAAAGATGTAATAAGAATTAACCCAACGGCGACTATGGTAATTAAGTCAACTGTGCCTGTGGGCTTTACTCGATCGATTAAAGAAAAGCTTGGCACTGATAATGTAATATTTTCGCCAGAATTTTTACGTGAAGGTAAAGCATTGCACGACAATTTGTATCCATCTCGCATTATTGTCGGTGAGCAAAGTGAGCGGGCTAATATTTTTGCTAATTTATTGGCTCAAGGTGCAATAAAGCAAGATATTGAGGTTCTGTTTACTGACTCTACAGAAGCCGAAGCAATCAAGTTATTCTCAAATACCTATCTTGCAATGCGTGTAGCGTACTTTAATGAGCTCGATAGCTACGCTGAGAGCCATGGCTTAAATGCGAAGCAAATTATACAAGGTGTAAGCTTAGACCCTCGTATTGGTAACCATTATAATAATCCTTCATTTGGTTATGGCGGTTATTGTTTACCAAAAGATACCAAGCAGCTTTTAGCTAACTACCAAGTAGTGCCGAATAATATGATTAGGGCAATTGTTGATGCTAATAAAACTCGTAAGGATTTTATTGCTAACTCAATCATTAAACGCAATCCTAAAGTTGTCGGTGTATACCGCTTAGTTATGAAGGCCGGCTCAGATAACTTTAGAGCATCTGCTATTCAAGGCATCATGAAGCGCATTAAAGCTAAGGGGATTGAAGTTGTCGTATATGAGCCAGCTTTAAAAGATGAAGCATTTTTCAATTCACGTGTGATTAAAGATTTAAATGAGTTTAAAGAAATTGCTGATGTTGTTGTTTCCAACCGTATGGTTAAAGAGCTGAGTGATATTGCAGATAAAGTTTATACGCGAGATTTATTTGGTAGTGATTAAGTAATAGTTAAAGATTAAAGATTAAAGGTTAAAGGTTAAAGGTGCTAGGGAAGTGACTAGGACCTAGAGCCTAAAACCTAGCTACTATGTTTTAAAGCGTAGGCGCGGCTTAATGCCGCGCGGTTTATAAAATTCATGTCTAAAGCCATTTCCTACGTTTTTACATTTTACCTTAGGCGAGAAGATAAAGATGTTAATAAACACGCGCCAGCAAGCTTAACGCCTACGGTGTTAAATTTTACTCTGGTGTTTAATTAATTACTTGTAGGCGAGTGGCTTGCCACCGCGAACAGGCCTAAAGCCATTTCCTACGTTTTTACATTTTACCTTAGGCGAGAAGATAAAGATGTTAATAAACACGCGTCAGCAAGCTTAACGCCTACGGGTGTTAAAGTTTACCTTAATGTTTAATTAATTACTTGTAGGCGAGTGGCTAGCCACCGCGATATTCAAAATTTGGTGTGTTGTTTTTGCGTCAGCAAGCTTAACGCCTACGGTGTTAAATTGTATTCTGGTGTTTAATTAATTACTTGTAGGCGAGTGGCTTGCCACCGCGTTTTAAATGTGGCTCGGTGTTGGTGCGTCAGCAATCTTAACGCCTACGGTGTTAAATTGTATTCTGGTGTTTAATTAATTACTTGTAGGCGAGTGGCTTGCCACCGCGAACAGGTTAAAGGTGCTAGGAACTCGTTGTTCGAAGCCCGAATACATTCACTTCCGATAAAGCTTTGTGTTGTTAGATTAAGTTAAATTAAATATTAAATAAAGGACTAACTATGAAAGCTGTTATCCCAGTTGCTGGACTTGGTACACGTATGTTACCAATGACTAAAGCAATCCCAAAAGAAATGCTCCCACTGGTTGATAAGCCACTTATTCAATACATAGTGAATGAGTGCGTTGCAGCGGGTATTAAAGAAATTGTGCTTGTTACTCATAGCTCTAAAAATGCGATTGAAAACCATTTTGATACTAGCTTTGAGCTTGAGGCAACACTTGAAAACCGAGTTAAGCGTAAGCTACTTGATGAAGTGCGCTCTATTTGTCCGCCTGATGTAACTATTTTACATGTGCGCCAAGGTGAAGCTAAAGGTTTAGGCCATGCAGTATTATGTGCTAAACCTGTAATAGGCGATGATGACTTTGTAGTTTTACTGCCTGATGTAATCCTTGATGCTTATACTGCAGATCAAAAAACAGAAAACTTAGCGGCAATGATTGCACGCTTTGAAGCAACATCAGCTAGCCAAATTATGCTTGAACCCGTACCTGAGCAAGATGTATGTAAATACGGTATAGCTGATATAAATGGCGCTGTAATTACTGCGGGTGAAAGTGCGAAAATCAAAACAATGGTTGAAAAACCAAGTGTTGGTGACGCGCCATCAAACCTTGCTGTAGTTGGTCGTTATGTACTGTCAAAAACTATTTGGCAATTACTTGATAAAACTCCGGTTGGCGCAGGTGGTGAAATACAACTAACCGACGCTATTGATATGCTTATGAAAATTGAAACGGTTGAAGCATTTCATATGAGCGGCCGGGCTCATGACTGTGGTGACAAATTAGGTTATTTAAAAGCGATTGTTGAATACAGCATGCGTGATGAAAACCTAGGCGCTGACTTTACAAACTTTGTTGCAGAGTTAGTTAACCCTAAAAAACCAAGTCATTTAAAGGCAGTGTAAAATTTAGATGTCTGAGGTTTCGAGCTTCGAGTTGCGGGCTACGTATCATCGTAGCCGCTGATTATAGTAATTAGGTTCTGGGTTGTTCTGCGAGGTGATATATTACGTCCTGCAGTTAAATTATAGTTCCATTGTTATTTAGTCGTTTTCGAAAGGGAGTAGCAACCCAGGAGGGGTGATGAAATATGAAAATTTAGATGTATGGAAGAAATCTTTTTCATTAAGTTTATTTGTATATCAAGTTTTCAATGATTTACGAGATTTTGGGCTTAAAGATCAAATGTGTCGCTGTGCTGTTTCTGTTCCGAGTAATATAGCGGAAGGTTATGAGCGCTATTCCGATAAAGAAAGAGCGTATTTTCTTTCTGTGGCAAAAGGCTCTGTAGGAGAATTAAAAACGCAGCTTATGATTGCTTTTGAGCTTGGTTATATCAATCACGAGCAAACAGAGTTCGCATTAAATGAGTGCGAAGTAATTGGGAGAATGCTTGGGAAATTGATCTATGTAATCAAAAGCTCATGAGAATCTCACAACCTGTGCTACACAGAATAATGAAAAGGTTAAAGACTAGGAATTAGACTAAATTTAACACCGGGCTGCTCGTAGCCCGCTACTCGAAGCTCGTCAACGATTCCCCAATTTCAATTTTAACTCCTTCTCCTAGTACCTCTCGATACTCTTGGGCTAATGCCTGTTTTGCATCATCATCACCATGGACTATTTTTATCAAGCTAGGTTTTTTGCGCATGCCGGTTACAAATCTTATTAACCCCGCTTGATCTGCATGCGCGCTGTAGCCGCTGATTGTGTGTACTGCTGCGTTAATGGTGATTTTATGGTCATTAATATGCACATAACCATTACTTGGTCCATAGGTTTGAATATCTCGGCCGAGCGTGCCACGGCCTTGGTAGCCAACAAAAATCACATCGGTAGTTTCATCAGGTAAAAATCGCTCTAGGTAATTCACAATTCGCCCGCCGGTGCACATGCCACTAGCGGCAAGAATAATTGCGGGTTGTTTGCGTTTGCTTAGGTAATTAATTACGGCAATATGCTCCTGGTGGCTGTCGATAGTATGCAACTGCGCAAAGTTTAATGGATGGCGACCTTTGGCTAAGCGTTTTTTTGCTTCATCGTCCCAGAGGGTTTTAAATTTTCGATACTCTGTGGTGAAGTTAGCTGCCATCGGGGAGTCAACAATAACCTCTATATTTTGCCATGGTGAATTTTTAGCTGCGTTGTGAATTATTTGCTCCAGTTCGTACAGTAACTCTTGCGTACGGCCAATGCTAAACGCTGGCACAAGTACAATGCCATTGTCGGCAACGGCTTTTTCAATCACCTTTTTCAGTGTTTGCGTGCGTTCTTTTCGGCCTTGATGGTTTTTATCACCATAGGTTGATTCGATCACTAAAGTATCGGCTTTGTAAGGCGCTTTTGGGGAAGGCAGTAGCGGAGTATGCGGCGCTCCTAGGTCACCAGAAAATACCACGCGATGGGTATTCGGTTTTTTCCCTATATCTATTTCAACATAGGCAGAGCCTAAAATATGCCCAGCACGCTGTAAGCGAGCTTTCGCGGTGGGCTTGTTGCTGGTGGTTGGTAAGTCAAACCAGCTATTAAATTCGATAGCGACAATACGCTTGGCAAGTAAGCTTAAACAGGCGTTAATAATTTTTTGATCTCGCGTTACCCCTACTTTAAGTGCATCTTCAATTACTAATGGTAATAGATTTGCCGATGCCTTCGAAGTAAAAATAGGGCCAGTAAAACCAGCGGCAAATAAGTAAGGTATGCGGCCAACGTGGTCAATATGACAATGCGTAACAATCAGCGCTGTGACAGTAGAGATATCAAAGTCGATAGCTAAACTTGGCCCTGCGTCTTCCCCCTGAAAAAGCCCACAGTCAATCAACACCGATGAATGTTGATCATAATCTAACTGATGGCATGAACCCGTAACCCCATTCACCGCTCCATGATGGGTAATTTTCATGGTTGATCCTTGTTGATTAAATTATACAAATTAGAAACAAGGTTAGGATAAAAAATGTCAAATTAAAAGGTGGAAGAGAGAAGGTTTGAGGTTAGAGGTACTTGGAGGCTTTATGCCGTGGGGATTATAAAATTCATGGTTAAAGCCATTTCTTACGTTTTGTACAATTTGCCTGGCATTAACCTTTTGTGTATATGCCTATGTAGGCGAGTGGCTTGCCACCGCGTTTTAAATGTGACTCGGTGTTTGTGCGTCAGCAAGCTCAACGCCTACGGTGTTAAAGTTTATCTCGGTGTTAAATTAATTACTTGTAGGCGAGTGGCTTGCCACCGCGTTTTAAAATGTGGCTCGATGTTTGTGCGTCAGCAAGCTTAACGCCTACGGTGTTAAATCTACTTTGATGTTTAATTAATTACTTGTAGGCGAGTGGCTTGCCACCGCGATACTCAATATTGTTTCGGTGTTTTTGCGTCAGCAAGCTCAACGCCTACGGTGTTAAAGTTTATTTTGATGTTTAATTGATCACTTGTAGGCGAGTGGCTTGCCACCGCGATATTCAATATTGTTTCGGTATTTATGCGTCAGCAAGCTCAACGCCTACGGTGTTAAGGTTTATCTCGGTGTTAAATCACTTGTAGGCGAGTGGCTTGCCACCGCGAACAGGTTAAAGGTGCTAGGAAGACAAGGGTACTAGGGAAGTGACTAGGACCTGCGCTTTAAGATCTGGTTCCTATATTTTAAAACGTAGGCGCGGCTTTATGCCGCGCGGTTGTATTGAACCATCAGTCATTAGATTTCAGGTGTAGCTAATCTCTGCCTTTAACCTTTAACCTTTAACCTTTAACCTTTAACCCCGTATCTTTCATTTCTCGAGGTAGCTTTAACCTTTGCATTCAATTAAACTCAGTCTCTTCAATGTAACTTTTGGTGTTTTGCATGGCTAAAGATAGGTTCGCGCCAAAACCTTTAAACGATATTATGGCTGGCCTGAGTGGTCGATTGTCGTCGTATGCAGGTAAAAGCCAAGCATTAGATAAACAACAAACTTTGTTAAGTGAATTTTTGGGCGCTAATTTAGGTGGAAAATGTCGCGTTAGTAATTATCGCGATGGTACGCTGATGATTGAGGCGGTATCTGCACCTATAGCACTGCGTTTAAACTACTTAAAAATGGATATGCTGTCACACTTTCGTAGTGCCGGTATGGCAGAACTTGGACAAATCAAAATTACCGCTAACCCACAAGCGAGCCAACGATTAAGTCCAAATAATGCGTTAAAAACAGCTAACGCCACTCCCGCGAATAAATTAGCGATGAGTGAACAAACCGCTGACTATCTTAATGCGATTGCACAAAGTGCACCACCGTCACTAAAAGAAAAGCTAGAGCGACTAGCGAGGCATGGTAGGAAGTGAAAGCCGTAAAATTCATTGCTTATTATTGTTGAATATTTATAAATTTTAAGATTCTCAAAAATTTATAAGACCTTTCTGTGAAGTGAAATTTATTTTAAAAATACGACTTACTAATGGATATAAATTTTACAATGGATTCCATATTTTTAAATCAGCTTACCACTTTGTCTTCTCCCCTTGATTTTCTTTTATCTACCTCCATATCTCCATAGTTAATATAATTTTATGCCTTAATTAAAGTTATATTTACGGCTTATTTTAAATTTTCTTGCAGAAAACTGATATCTTAACTACGCGATGGTTTGATGTTTCGCAGAGTCTGGTATAGTAGCGCACGTATTGAACGCTGTATTTCACAACGTTTCTCGAAATTGCTAATTAATATGTGCTCGTGTGAGTAATCTATTAATTAGTAATTATAAAAATGGGTTAGCTGATACTCGGCTAGCAAAGAACACATTGTAACGGTTTTATCATGATATCTAATTTATTTACCAAGATTTTTGGTAGTCGCAATGACCGCACTATTAAAAATTTAAGAAAGACGGTCGCGCTGATCAACGCGCTTGAAACGCAACTTGAAGCGCTTTCAGACGAAGATTTAAAAGCCAAAACAGCAGAGTTTAGAGAGCGTTACGATAACGGACAAGGTCTTGATGACATTCTACCAGAAGCATTTGCTGTGGTACGTGAAGCATCAAAACGTGTAAATGGTATGCGTCACTTTGACGTGCAGTTGCTCGGTGGTATGGTTTTACACCAAGGCCGCATCGCAGAAATGCGTACTGGTGAGGGTAAAACCCTTACCGCAAGTTTACCAGCATACTTACGTGGTATTACAGGTAAAGGTGTTCACGTAATTACTGTGAATGACTACCTTGCCAAGCGCGATGCTGAAACTAACCGCCCATTATTTGAATTTTTAGGTTTAACTGTTGGCTGTAACGTACCGGGTATGATGCCGCAACAGAAAAAAGAAGCCTACGCCGCTGATATTACCTACGGTACTAATAACGAATTTGGTTTTGATTACCTGCGTGACAATATGGCGTTTAGCATTAACGAACGCGTACAACGTCCACTTTACTATGCGGTAGTCGATGAAGTTGACTCGATCTTAATTGATGAAGCCCGTACTCCACTGATTATTTCCGGCCCCGCTGAAGACAGTTCGCAGCTGTATGCTGAAATCAATACCATAGTTCCGCTTCTTGAGTTACAAGAGAAAGAAGACGAAGAAGGTATTGAAGGCGATGGTGATTTCACTATTGATGAAAAAGCCAAGCAAGTTCATTTAACTGAACGTGGTCAAATTAAAGTTGAAGAATTACTGATTGAACGTGGTTTGATAGCTGAGGGCGACTCGCTTTATTCTGCTGCGAGTATTACCCTGCTTAGCCATATTTATGCGGCATTACGTGCTCATAAGTTGTATCAAAAAGACATTGATTACGTTGTAAAAGAAAACGAAGTAATCATTGTTGATGAGCACACTGGCCGTACAATGGAAGGGCGTCGTTGGTCTGAAGGTTTACATCAAGCTGTTGAAGCAAAAGAAAATGTAAAAATTCAAAACGAAAACCAAACGTTAGCGTCAATTACATTCCAAAACTACTTCCGTATTTACGATACACTTGCAGGTATGACCGGTACTGCCGACACTGAAGCATTTGAGTTTCAGTCAATCTATGGTCTAGATACTGTTGTTATGCCAACTAATAAGCCGATGATCCGTGAAGATCGCGCTGATTTAGTTTACTTAACGCAAGAAGAAAAATACGAAGCCATTCTAATCGATATTAAAGATTGCCAAGAGCGCGGCCAGCCAGTATTGGTGGGTACGATTTCAATCGAAAGCTCTGAATATTTATCGCAATTTTTACGTAAAGAAAAAATCAAGCACAACGTACTTAATGCTAAATTCCATGCCCAAGAAGCAGACATCGTTGCCGATGCTGGTTTACCAGGCACAGTAACAATCGCAACTAACATGGCCGGTCGTGGTACTGATATCGTGTTAGGCGGTAACTGGAATAGCGAAGTTGAAAAACTTGAAAACCCAACTGATGAGCAAATCAAAGCGATTAAAGAAGCGTGGCAAATTCGCCATGATGCAGTAATTGCTGCTGGTGGTTTACATATCATTGGTACTGAGCGTCACGAATCACGCCGTATCGATAACCAGTTACGTGGTCGTTCGGGTCGTCAAGGCGATGCCGGTTCAAGCCGTTTTTACCTATCGATGGATGACGCATTAATGCGTATCTTCGCTGGTGAACGTATGACTAATATGATGCGTAAACTAGGTATGCAACGTGGCGAAGCGATTGAGCATCCATGGGTTAACCGTGCCATTGAAAACGCGCAACGTAAAGTTGAAGCACGTAACTTTGATGTGCGTAAACAATTGCTTGAATACGATGATGTAGCAAATGACCAACGTCGTGTTGTTTACTCACAACGTAATGAGCTGCTTGAAGAAGGCGATATTTCAGAGACGATCACGGTTATTCGTGGCGACGTATTGGGTAACACTATTGACCAATATATTGCACCGCAAAGTCTAGCTGAAATGTGGGATATTCCGGGCCTTGAAGAGCGCTTAAAACAAGACTTCTTAATTGAGTTACCGATTACACAATGGTTAGCTGACGATAACAAACTTTACGAAGAAAAGTTACGTGAGCGTATTGAAGAGTCAGTTGAGCAAGCTTACAAACAGAAAGAGCAACAAGTTGGCGATTCTGTACTTCGTCAATTTGAAAAAGCAATTATGCTACAAAGCTTGGATCAACATTGGAAAGATCACCTTGCTGCGATGGATCACCTTCGCCAAGGTATTCATTTACGTGGCTACGCGCAAAAGAATCCTAAGCAAGAGTACAAGCGTGAGTCGTTTGAATTGTTCTCTGAAATGCTCGAGAACCTGAAAATTGATGTAGTAAGTATTTTAAGTAAAGTACAAGTACGTGCTGAAGAAGATGTTGAAAAAATTGAAGAGCAACACCGTCAAAGTGAAAATGCTCCTCGCGAATATCAACATGAAGAAGTTGAGCACGTAGGCGGCGAAGCACCTCAAGGTGCAGTCGTAACATCACGCGCAGAGCCAAAAGTTGGCCGCAACGAACCTTGCCCGTGTGGCTCGGGTCAAAAGTTCAAACAGTGTTGTGGTAAGTTAAAATAACCAAATGTTATAATTAACAATTAAAAAGCGACGCCTGCGTCGCTTTTTTTGTTTGTAAGATTAAATATCATAGGCGAGTGGCTTGCCACCGTGATATTCAATATTGTATCGGAGTTTGTGCGTCAGCAAGCTTAATGCCTACGGTGTTAAATTGTATTCTGGTGTTTAATCACTTGTAGGCGAGTGGCTTGCCACCGCGATATTCAATATTGTTTCGGTGTTTGTGCGTCAGCAAGCTTAACGCCTACGGTGTTAAAGTTTATCTCGGTGTTAAATCACTTGTAGGCGAGTGGCTTGCCACCGTGATATTCAATATTGTATCGGAGTTTGTGCGTCAGCAAGCTTAACGCCTACGGTGTTAAAGTTTACTCTGGTGTTTAATCACTTGTAGGCGAGTGGCTTGCCACCGCGTTTTAAATGTGGCTCGGTGTTTGTGCCTCAGCAAGCTCAACGCCTACGGGTGTTGCATTTTACTCTGGTGTTTAATTAATTGCTTGTACGCGGCTTTATGCCGCGCGGTTTTAATAAAGGTATTACGATGAATAAAAAAATTGTGCATGTAGCGGTGGGGGTTATCAAAGCAGATAACACACTATTTATCTGTAAGCGCCCTGACGATAAACATCAAGGTGGTTTGTGGGAGTTTCCGGGCGGCAAAGTAGAAGCTGGCGAAAGCGTATTCGAAGCACTAAAGCGCGAACTTCAAGAAGAAGTAGGTTTAACAATTAATAGTTCAAGCGAGCTGATGGTTATTGAGCATGATTATGGCGATAAATGTGTAAAACTCGACGTGCATTTAGTCACTGATTTTAGCGGCCAAGCCCATGGCGCAGAAGGTCAGCAAAGTGCATGGGTCGCGATTGATAAGTTAGAGGATTACAATTTTCCTGCCGCCAACGTAGAGATTATCGAAAAAATAAAAGTGGATGTTTAAATTTAAGTTGGCGAGTGGCTTGCCAGCGCGTTTTAAAATGTGGCGTGGTGTTGGTGCGTCAGCAAGCTCAACGCCTACGGGTGTTAAAGTTTACTCTGGTGTTTATTAATTACCTGTAGGCGAGTGGCTTGCCACCGCGATATTCAATATTGTTTCGGTGTTTGTGCGTCAGCAAGCTTAACGCCTACGGGTGTTAAATTTTACTCTGGTGTCTATAATTACTTGTAGACAAGTGGCTTGCCACCGCGTTTTAAAATGTGTTGTGGTGTTTTGCGTCAGCAAGCTTAACGCCTACGGGTGTTAAAGTTTACTCTGGTGTTTAATTAATTACTTGTAGGCGAGTGGCTTGCCACCGCGTTTTAAAATGTGTTGTGGTGTTTTGCGTCAGCAAGCTTAACGCCTACGGGTGTTAAATTTTACTCTGGTGTCTAATTAATTACTTGTAGGCGAGTGGCTTGCCACCGCGTTTTAAATGTAGTGTTTGTGCGTCAGCAAGCTTAACGCCTACGGTGTTAAATTGTATTCTGGTGTTTAATTAATTGCTTGCCACCGCGTTTTAAAATTCCGTGTTTGTTTATTAATAAAGCTCAATCTCTACTGGAGGGATCTCGATTAATTGCTATATTTACTTGTAGTTAATTGAGGGAAAGTAATGGTTGATACAAGTAAGCGGACTAAAGGGCGATGCTCGATAATTAATCATTATTACTCAGTTACAATTTGTACTGAAAATAGAATGCAGCTTTTTTGTGATTTTGATAGTAGCTGTTTAATTATGAGGGAGTTACATTTTTTTTCGCATTCGGGAAACCTTAAGACAATTTGTTTTTCATTAATGCCTGATCACTTGCATTGGCTATTTCAGCTTAGAGATACTGATGATTTATCCAAAGTTATTGGTCAATTTAAAAGTATTACTACGATTAAATTGAACCGTTATTTACTTTCTAGCGGAAAAATTTGGCAAGCTAACTTTTATGATCACAAGCTTAGATCTGATGAAGATTTACTTAACCAAGCTAGATATATAGTTGCAAACCCGCTCAGGGCTGGCTTAGTTAAAAGTGTGGGTGATTATCCATTTTGGAATTGTGTATATTTAAACTAATCCCAGTACATCTAATCTACTCTTTCGTAATATGCCATCGCGATATTCAAAATTTGGTGTGGTATTTGTGCGTCAGCAAGCTCAACGCCTACGGTGTTAAAGTTTATCTCGGTGTTAAATTCACTTTGATGTTTAATTAATTACTTGTAGGCGAGTGGCTTGCCACCGCGATATTCAAAATTTGGTGTGGTATTTGTGCGTCAGCAAGCTCAACGCCTACGGTGTTAAATTTTACTCTGGTGTTTAATTAATTACTTGTAGGCGAGTGGCTTGCCACCGCGTTTCAAAATGTGGCGTGGTGTTTTTGCGTCAGCAAGCTCAACGCCTACGGGTGTTAAATTTTACTCTGATGTTTAATTTACTTTGGTGTCTAATTAATTACTTGTAGGCGAGTGGCTTGCCACCGCGATATTTAATATTGTCTCGGTGTTTTTGCGTCAGCAAGCTCAACGCCTACGGTGTTAAATTTACTTTGATGTCTAATTAATTACTTGTAGGCGAGTGGCTTGCCATCGCGATATTCAAAATTTGGTGTGGTATTTTGCGTCAGCAAGCTCAACGCCTACGGTGTTAAATTTTACTCTGGTGTTTAATTAATTACTTGTAGGCGAGTGGCTTGCCACCGCGTTTCAAAATATGATGTGGTGTTTTTGCGTCAGCAAGCTTAACGCCTACTAGGGAAGTGACTAGGTGCTAGGCTAGAACCTATCCCCTAAAACCTAGCTCCTATAGCTAGATCTGGCGGTTGAAACTGGTAAACTCAGCTTTATTAAACGTTAAAGCTGATTAAAAATGAAAAAACATCATCTAAGTTTAGTCGTCCTCGCGGGTGGCTTGGGCTCTCGTTTTGGTGGCAATAAACAAATCGCTGAGATTGCTGGGTTGGGTTGTACCATTATGGAGTTGAGTATTGCTGATGCTGTTGCCGCAGGAGTAACTCAGGTTGTATTAGTGATCAATCAGGCTGTGCGCAGCGAGATTGAGCAAGTGATTTTACCGCGCTTACCAATGGGGATTGATGTTGTGTTGGTTGAACAACGCATTGATTTAGTGCCAGAACAATTCCAATTACTTGCACAACAGCGAAGTAAGCCTTGGGGCACCGGGCATGCTTTATTATGCGCTAAAGATCATGTTCATAACCCCGCGATCGTCATCACAGCCGATGATTATTATGGCGCGTCGTCATTTTTATTACTCGCAGATCATTTTAAAAACCTGACTAGTTGGGCTATGGTGGGTTACCCTATTATTGATACTTTGTCAGAGCAAGGAGGGGTGAATAGAGGCGTATGCCAAGTTAAAAATAACCAATTAATTGATGTTGTTGAGTATTTAAATATTCAGCACGAGAACGGTCAAATAATGGGTGACAATCCGCAGGGGCTCCGTGAGAAAATTGCCGTGGATGCGTTGGCATCAATGAGTTTTTGGGCAATTACGCCAACATTTTTTGACCGCCTAGAAGCAGGCTTTGACGAGTTTCTGCAAAAGTATGACAACGGTGTCAAAATGGAGTATTATTTACCCGATCAAGTTCAACAAGCGATCACATCTAATCAACAAATAGTTACCATATATAGCGCAAAAGAGTCGTGGTATGGAGTGACTTATAAATCAGAATTACAGGATGTTACAGGTAAATTATATGAATTACGTCACGGATGAACTAGCCCCGATCTTGCCTTTTCCCGGGCACAACAATAGTGAAGTAAGTATGAAGTCAAATTCCATTGCGGTTTACTTGTCTGAGAGTTTTGGTCTTGGTAGTGAAAAAATCAGCATGAAGCCAATTGGTAGTGGTCACATAAATAGCACTATGCTATTAACTGCACCAAAAAAATCATTAGTTGTTCAAAAACTAAATACCGAGGTTTTTCCTGAACCAGATATGTTAGTTAAAAATGCTCGTTTAATTGAACGTCATTTAACTAAAAAACGTCAATTAGGCGAGTATGATTTAGCAATCATCCGCCATGTTCCTACAGTTGAAAATAACTATTTAGTTGATTGTGATAACGGTGTTTGGCGCGCACTCGAATTTATTGGCGGCAGTTATAGTGAAGATGTAGTTTTAAATACTTCACAAGCGCAAACTGCAGCCAATGCATTTGGTCAATTTGCTGTTGCTTTAGAAGATTTTGATGCCAAGCAACTACATCATGTTATTCCTGATTTTCATAATTTAGCGATGCGCGCTGAAAAGCTCAAAGCTGTGGTTGCAAAAGATCCACAGCAGCGCTTAGCCAGCTGCCAAGCTGACGTTGATTTTTGTTTCGCGCAATTTGGCTTAATTGATGAGCTTAAAGCATTGACGGGCATTGTACCGGTTCGACCATGTCATAATGATACTAAAATTAATAATATGCTGTTTTGTAATATATCAAATGATGCCAAAGCGGTGATTGATTTAGACACCTGTATGCCTGGTTATTGGTTATATGATTTTGGTGATATGGTGCGTACTTTTTGCTCTCCTGAACAAGAAGATTCAACGGATTTAGCTAATGTATGTGTGCGTGAAGAGATTTTTGCAGCGGTAGTCAAAGGTTATGTAGAGCCTTTGAAAGACTTGATTACCGAACAAGAAAAACAAAGCTTTTGGTTAGGCACTAAAGTAATGACCTTTATGATTGGCCTACGTTTTTTAACTGATTACATTGACGGTGATCATTATTTTTCAATCAAGCATGCTAACCATAACTTAGAACGTGCGCAAAATCAGTTCGCTTTATATCGTGATATTCTCGCAAAAAAAACCACGCTTAAAGCTATTTTAAGAGATGTGTGATTTTTTCAGTTAAAGGGCTAGGTTGTAGGTTTTAGGGGGAAGTGAAATATCTTCTCACTAACACTCACTAACACTCACTAACACTCATTCACTTCTCTTTGTACAAAAATAGTTTTCGTAGGAGCCGGCTTTAGCCGCGAACGAAAGATTTAAAAGATTCATTCACAAATAGGTTAAGAGGCGCGTTTAAAATTGCGCGAGGTAAACTCCTGCCTACGGGGTGGCATTGGTGCTTGGGTTGTCGTAGGCGCGGCTTTACGCCGCGCGGTTTATAAAATTCATGGCTAAAGCCATTTCCTACATCGTCGATTGAGATTGGTTAAATACCAAGAGTTAAGGTTAATTCTAACTCCTTCTTTTCCTATGCTATCCATCCCCATCTGCTTTACCTCCCAAGCTGTTTTAGGTAAGTTAAAACTAGATTAGTTCTAGGATAATAATAATGAAGCAGTTTAATCGTCGAGATTTTTTAAAAGCCGCGAGTGCTACGGCAGCGGCTAGTGTGATTTCAGGATGTGCCACGGGTACTCAAAGTGGCGTTATTACTCCCCCAGCGCAAGGGCGCTCTGTAATTGGCCTTGTCGCGCCAAAAATGGATGTAGTACGGGTTGGGTTTATAGGCTTAGGGCAGCGTGGTTTTGGCCACGTAAAGCGTATGAGTCATATTGCTGGTACAGAAATTAAAGCAATATGTGATACCCATGACGAAGTCTTACAGCGTTCAGCTAACTACCTCACTGACAAAGGGTTGGCTAAGCCTGCACTTTATACTGGCGCCGATAATGCCTATCAAGCAATGCTTAATCGCGATGATATTGATATTGTGATTATTTCTACGCCATGGTCGTGGCATGCACCGATGGCAATCGATACCATGAATAGTGGCAAGCATGCTTTTGTTGAAGTGCCATTAGCATTGACGGTTGAAGAAATGTGGCAACTAGTTGATACCGCTGAGCGCACGCAAAAGAACTGTATGATGATGGAAAATGTCAACTATGGTCGTGATGAGTTAATGGTATTGAATATGGTTCGCCAAGGCGTGTTTGGTGAGCTGCTACATGGTGAGGCGGCGTATATTCATGAATTACGTTGGCAAATGAAAGAAGTGGAGCATAAAACTGGTTCTTGGCGTACCGCTTGGCATGCAAAACGAAACGGTAATTTGTATCCAACGCACGGTTTAGGCCCTGTGTCACAATATATGAATATTAATCGCGGCGATCGGTTTGATTTTTTAACCTCGATGAGTTCACCGGCACTGGGCCGTAGCGCCTATGCAAAGAAAGAATTTCCAGCCGATCATCAACGTAATCAGCTTAATTATATTGCTGGCGATATGAATACCACGCTTATCAAAACAGTAAAAGGGCGCAGTATTATGGTTCAACATGATACCACCACGCCACGTCCATACTCGCGCCATAATTTAATTCAAGGCACTAACGGTGTGTTTGCTGGTTTTCCAAATCGTATTGCGCTGGAAGATGGTGGTTCGAAGAGCTTCCATGAGTGGGATTATGAAATGGCTGATTGGTATAAAAAATACGACCACCCACTGTGGACCAAAATGGGCGAAGAGGCAGAGCGTAACGGCGGCCATGGCGGCATGGACTTCTTAATGTTCTGGCGGATGATTTATTGTTTACGTAATGGTGAGGCGCTTGATCAAGATGTTTACGACGGCGCTGCTTGGTCTGTTATATCGCCGCTGTCGGCACAGTCAGTTAGTAATCGTAGTGCGTCAATTGATATTCCTGATTTTACCCGTGGTGCATGGCAAAGTGCCAAACCGCTAGGAATAGTTGGTTAAATGCTAAGAGCTGCGCGAGGCAAACTCGCGCATATTGTGTTTTTGCGTCAGCAAGCATAACGCCTACGGGTGTTAAAGTTTATCTCGGTGTTAAATTTACTTTGATGTTTATTACTTATTTGTAGGCGAGTGGCTTGCCACCGCATTTTAAATGTGGCTCGGTGTTGGTGCGTCAGCAAGCTCAACGCCTACGGTGTTAAGGTTTATCTTGGTGTTAAATTTACTTTGATGTTTAATTAATTACCTGTAGGCGAGTGGCTTGCCACCGCGTTTCAAAATGTGATGTGGTGTTGTTGCGTCAGCAAGCTTAACGCCTACGGTGTTAAAGTTTACTTTGATGTGTAATTTATTACTTGTAGGCGAGTGGCTTGCCACCGCGTTTCAAAATGTGGTGTGGAGTTTGTGCGTCAGCAAGCTTAACGCCTACGGGTGTTAACGTTTATCTCGGTGTTTTATTACTCACTTGTAGGCGAGTGGCTTGCCACCGCGTTTTAAAATGTAGTGTTTTTGCGTCAGCAAGCTTAACGCCTACGGGTGTTAAAGTTTGTCTCGGTGTTAAATTTACTTTGATGTCTAATTAATTGCTTGTAGGTGTGGTTTTATGCCGCGCTTTTGTATTTAGATGTTAGATGGAGCTAGTCTCTGCCTTTAACCTATATCTTTCATTGCTCGGTGGTGAACTTAAAATTGCGAGTGATAAACCCTCGCTTACAAACTTTGTTACATATTAAAAGCGCTTGTTTTGGTTCATCGGTTTATTGTTGCACTGAACAAGTTTAATATGGAAATAGCGAATATTCTATCGAAGTACTTTATTTGAGTGGTGAATATTTAAACGATAACTAACAAATGAGATAGTCATGAAAAAAGTAACTCTAACTGCGGCAAGTATTGCACTTGCTTTGGGATTAGTCGGTTGTGGCGAAAAACAAGAATCAACAAAAGCGCCTGAGGCCACGGTGGTTAGCGCACCAGTAGAGCAGTTAAATTCAGGTATTGAATTAGCAAATATAGATAAGTCGGTCCGTGCACAGGATGATTTTTATTATCACATTAATGGTCAATGGTTGGCGACGACTGAGATCCCTGGCGATAAATCAAATTACGGTTCATTCTCACAATTGTATGACGACTCTCAAGCCGCAATGAAAACAGTGCTTGAACAAGCGGCTGCTAATACAGCTGCTAAAGCCGGAACTGATGAATATAAGCTAGGTGCGTTCTTTAAGAGTTACATGAATGAAGCCAAGCGTGATGAATTAGGTATAACACCGCTAAATGGTCCGTTAACTGCTATTGATGGTGTTAAAAATAAGTCTGATTTAGTTACACTTATGGCGCAAATACGTATTCAAGGTGGCGCGGTGCCATTTGGTTGGTATGTAAATAATGACGCTAAGAACTCGAGTGAAAATGCATTATATGCGTATCAATCAGGCCTTGGCTTACCGGATCGTGATTATTATTTAAAAGATGACGAAAAGTTCACTAAAATTCGTGCCGCGTACCAAGTTTACATTGCTGACGTTCTAAAACGCGCAGGTGTAGAAAAAGCCGATGAAGCTGCTAAAGCAATTATTGCACTTGAAACCAGTATTGCTGATGCACAGTGGACGCGTGTTGAAAGTCGTGATGCTACAAAGTCTTATAACAAAATGAGCGTAAGTGATGCAAGTAAGCTAACTGGTGAGTTTGACCTTGCTGAATACTTCAAAGCGTCTGGTGTAAATGTACAAGATATTATCGTCAGTCAGCCTAGCTACTTTGAAAAGTTTGCCGATATTTATAAAGCAACAGACCTTGAAACGTGGCAACAATACCTTAAATTTCATTTAGTAAGTAACTACGCAGGTATATTAGATAAAGATCTGGTTGATTTAAACTTTAACTTTTACAGCACCACATTACGCGGCGTAAAAGAGCAAACTCCGCTTTGGAAACAAGCCGTTGATGCATCAAATGAAGTGTTAGGTGAAATTTTAGGAAAAGTGTACGTTAAAGACAATTTCCCGCCAGAAGCAAAAGCGCGCATGGAAGAGTTAGTTGATAACGTGATCAAAGGCTATGGCGTTGCGATTGAAAATCTTGAGTGGATGAGCCCTGAAACCAAGCTTGCTGCGAAAGAAAAGCTCGACAAATTTACCCCAAAAATTGGCTACCCAGATAACTGGAAAGACTATTCACAGTTAAGCATTAATGCGGATGATTTAGTTGGTAACTATATTCGCCATAGTGAATGGGCTTATGCCGATATGATTGACAAGCTAGGTAAGCCAGTGGATCGTTCTGAATGGCATATGACACCACAAACAGTAAATGCTTACTATAACCCGGTGAATAACGAAATTGTATTTCCTGCGGCAATTTTACAACCACCATTTTTTAACTTAGAAGCTGATGATGCGGTTAACTACGGTGCAATTGGTGCGGTAATTGGTCACGAGTTAGGGCATGGTTTTGATGACCAAGGTGCTAAGTATGATGGTGATGGTAATTTACGTGATTGGTGGAGCGAGTCAGACCTTAAACAGTTTGAAGAGCGCACTGGTCAGTTAGTTGCACAGTATAACGAGTATCAACCATTTGCAGATGCCAGTGTTAATGGTCAATTGACCTTAGGTGAGAATATTGGCGATTTAGGTGGCCTAACGGTTGCTTTCACTGCTTATCAGCTATCGCTAGGTGGCGATAAAGCGCCAGTCATTGATGGTTATACCGGTGATCAGCGCTTCTTTATGGGTTGGTCGCAAATTTGGCGTCGTAAATACCGTGACGAAGAGCTACGTAACCGCCTAATGACAGATCCGCATTCACCAAGCCATTACCGCGTGATCGGTATCTTGTCGAATATGCCTGAGTTTTATCAAGCATTTGACGTTAAAGAAGGCGACAAAATGTATATTAAACCAGCTGATCGCGTAAAAATTTGGTAATTAGTTTTTATTAGTTTGATGATTAAACGGTGGCTTAGGCCGCCGTTTTTGTTTTGAGGGGGAGTAAAAGGTTAAAGGTTAAAGGTTAAAGGTTAAAGGTTAAAGGTTAAAGCGGAGTTTTTCAAGTTAGTTGTCGCCTCAAGTTAAATTTTATGCCACCCGCATTTCTTCTTTTTTCTCAGGATTTAAATTTACTTCCTTAATTATTGACCAATCGCGTGATTTTCCTGACCAACGACCAGGGTTATTCAATCTAGCCGCATCGTTTACCTGCTGGCGCTTG
>NZ_JACJFK010000043.1:0-19943 GCF_014164535.1 Pseudoalteromonas sp. SG41-2
AAACCACGTGTCTGGATACGCATCATTTGAAAGTCTTCATAAACCCGTAAATCTTGAAAGTGCTGGGCGCGTACCTTGCCTTTGTACCAGAGGTAGACAATTTGTTTATCACGATCAAACACCATTGGCGCTTGTCGCTTAAAGCGAATAATAAAGAACAACAAAAGTGGAATGGTAATAACGTAAAAAACTAAAAATGAAATGTCTTTTTTGTAAAAATAACTTCCATAAGCTGTATGTTTATTACTGTGACGAGCATACAAGTAGCTTTTCAAGGTTAATTCACCTTCTTCATCTAATAAATCATAAGATTGCTTATCTATTGGGCGAACTTCTGGAGATAAGAAATAGTTTTCACCATGTTTCTGTATATCTGAATCTACTCTTCGTTGTATAGTTTCTTCTCTTGCTTGCCATGAACCACATAAATCATCAACATTCAAATATACAGTAAATAAAATCATTAATAATAGTGGGATCAGTCCCATATTACGGGCTTTCATAGAATTATTACTAAGCTTACAAAGGTGCTTATCTACATACACTATCGGTGTTGGTGGCGGTGCCTCTTTAGTGAGTTGAAAGCTAAGTAGTGCTTTCAGCTTATTTACTAAAGGTATTGGATAATGGTGTTTAATCAAAGGCATTGTTTTTTACTTAACCGTATTCATGCTGGAGGAGTAGGCAAGTTGTCTTTATCAAGCGGGATATCTGTATCATTCTCTGACAAATGCGTTAATATCGCATGAAGCTGCTGCTCAAAGTCTTTTGGTTTTTCATCATCAAAAAATGCAAAGGGTTTGTCATCGGTTTGCCACTGTTCATGCTGTGGCATTACATGCTCGCGGCCATATTCCATAAATTGACATATAAATGCCAATACTGGCTCGTACGCATCTTTGCCGTTGTAATAAGGGTTATGGCGAGGTTGCACCATAAAATTAGCCCATTGCATGTTGTTGTGTTTATCAAAACCGCGGGTCTGAATACGCATCATTTGAAAGTCTTCATAAACCCGTAAATCTTTAAAGTGCTGGGCGCGTACTTTGCCTTTGTACCAGAGGTAAACAATTTGTTTATCACGATCAAACACCATCGGTGCTTGACGCTTAAAACGAATAATAAAAAACAACAAAAGTGGAATAGTAATAGCGTAAAAAACTAAAAATGAAATGTCTTTTTTGTAAAAATAACTTCCATAAGCTGTATGTTTATTACTGTGACGAGCATACAAGTAGCTTTTAAACGTCAACTCACCACTTTCATCTAGCAATTTATACCACTTTAAGTGTATTGGGTTTACTTCTGTACTACTAAAATAATTCTCTCCATACTTTTTTTTATATAATTCAATACTATCAATAGTTGCTCTCTCTCTTGCACTCCAGCTTTTTAATATATTATTAGCATTTAAACATGCAGTAAATAACACAATTAATAACAATGGGATCAGCCCCATATTACGGGCTTTCATTGAATTATTACTAAGCTTACAAATATGTTCATCTACATACACTATCGGTGTTGGCGGCGGTGCCTCTTTAGTGAGTTGAAAGCTAAGTAGTGCTTTCAACTTATTTGCTAAAGGTATTGGGTAATGGTGTTTAATCAAAGCCATTGTTTTTTACTTAACCGTATTCACACTGGAGGAATGGGTAAATTGTCTTTATCAAGCGGGATATCTGTATCGTTCTCTGACAAATGTGTTAACACCGCATTTAGCTGCTGCTCAAAGTCTTTTGGCTTTTCATCATCAAAAAATGCAAAGGGTTTGTCATCGGTTTGCCACTGTTCATGCTGTGGCATTACATGCTCGCGGCCATATTCCATAAATTGACAAATAAACGCCAATACTGGCTCGTACGCATCTTTGCCGTTGTAATAAGGATTATGGCGCGGTTGCACCATAAAATTAGCCCAACGCATATCACCGCGCTTACCAAGGCTGCGCGTCTGAATACGCATCATTTGTGAGTCTTCATGTATTCGTAGGTCTTTAAAATGCTGGGCGCGAACGTTGCCCTTATACCAGTGATAAACAATTTGCCGATTACGGTCAAACACCATCGGCGCTTGGCGTTTAAAAAAGATTAAAAAATACAATAAAGGAGGAAGCGTCAGTATAATAAAGATTGACAAGAAAATATCTTGTTTGAGCCTAAAAGTACGGGCAGATTCAGCTGTTTCATTGTAACGATAGTACATGTATCGGCTTAATGACATCTTGCCTTCATCATCGAGCCTTTCGTAGTTCTTTTTATCCAAAGGGTGAACACTTGGTGATAAAAAGTAATTTTCCCCATATTTTTTTTATAATATTCAACATCCTCTTGAATATTTTGTTCTGTTGACTTCCACATTGAATAAAAACCAGCTATCTGGTAAAACGCAATAAATGACACCATGAATAACATAGGGATAATGCCCATATTACGCGCTTTTATTGAGTTGTTACTGAGCTTACAGACATTATCATCAACATAGGTGATCGGCGGTGGTGGCATCTCTGAGCTAGGTAACTTAAATGCCAACAACGCTTTTATCTTATTAAATAATGGTACTGGGTAAATTGGTTTAATTAATGCCATAATATGCTGATATTTTAAAAGGTGAAGTAAGCTTAGGTAAAAGGGCTGTTCACAAAGAGTGCTTGGTTACAGCCCCGTAAGTACTAAGAAGTTAATTTACTCTTTAAAAGCCCCTAACGGCCTTACTTTTTTCTTTGTCGCATCTTCAACAAACCACTGTTTCACTTCATCTTCAGTCAACCCTTCCTCTGACAAGCGCTTATATAGGTCTTTTTGTGATGGGGTTGAATGGTCGCTATTTAGCTTTGCGGCTAACTCTTTTAAATCAGCTTCAGGTAATGTTTTACCCCAAGGCAAATCGCTATTTGTAGGGTTAGGCAATGGTAACTTTAACTGCAAACCATGGTTGCTGGTTTTATCAGTCATTGAGCCGATATCATTAAAATTAAAGCCCGAATTACCCGCAGAGTTAAAGTTAGCAACACCTAGCTCCATCGTATATTGCTGCTCTTCTTTGTCAGTAAATATATCACTAAATTGGCTTGTAAATATGTCTCCAAAAGGCCTTAAACCTTTAATAAAAACTCGCTTTGGCGATTCATAATTTAAGCTAAAATTAGCGGCAAAAACAAAAACCTGCTCTTCACCGGCAAATGCTTTAGCGTCTTTATTATGCCAATTCAAAAGCGCTCGAGCCTGTTTACCTTTCTCGTTATAAGGGCCTGCGTTATTCAATAGTTCAATTAACTCTTCATACTCTGGGCCTACCTGCTCATCAATTTTACACTGGTTGTCATCCCACATATCCTCAAATTGATAGTCATCGTCATGCCACGTATCCACCATTTTATTTAAAATACGCTCTGTTTTGTAACCTTTATTTGCATTACGTGTTGCTTTACCTAAATAGCACAGTTTTGACTTATACTTCGGGCCGTTATCATTAATACCAATAGTCTGCTGCAGTATTAAATCACATGGCACACTACGCCAATCTAAACCAATGAGTTTTTTTGTATAGTTATCAGACTCTAGCTCTGTACAGGTGGCTACAACCATAATATCGACTTGGGTATTCCAATCAAAGTCATCAAATATTATGTCATCGCCAAACTGGCGTACTTTAAACCCTAAACTTTGTGCGGCAGCAAATTCACTCTCAAATAAACGGATTGAGCGCCCTTGCCTTTGTATTTTACTGGTCATTAAATAAGGCTTTCCTTCACCGCCAAAGCGCACCAAAATTCTAATGCTTTTTTCCCCCGCAAAAAGCTCTGGGTATACAAAGCTTGAGCTATTACTGGTTAAAAAGTCTTTTATTAATAGTGACTCTTCATTACCACCATTACGCTTTGTATTTAAATCAACATAAAACTCATTCGCCACATATCTATTTTTTAAACCAAGGGCATCAAGAGCCTCAGCAGTATCAGACTCAAAAATCATCTCATCACTATTATCTTTACGTTCCCCCATTAACGGCAATACAGCTTCACGACTACTGCCAACCTGCGCACCAATGAAATAACGCATGTCAGAAAAATTGTCATCTTGATAATATTCAAATGCAGAGTCATGCATAAATGGGTAAAAAGCCGCTTCATGAACCATAGGTTTAGTGCCTAAGTAAGTTTTTGGCCCTAACTGAAAAAACGGCGTAAATACACAGCCAAACTTTCCAGCAAAGTGCTTTTCGCTCTCTAATAGCTCAGACTCTACAAGCGGCCTTACGAGCTCTTTATAAGCAAGCTCGTTATTTTTCCCATCACAGCGTGTTACTTTCAAGGTAATAGGGGCAATACCGGTCATCGTATCGTTAAACACCACTAAAACACGGATAGGTGTAAATGGCGTTAAGCGCTTTTGTTTGTTGGCAATAATTGGCAACCATTTTTTTGACGTTGGGTCTTGATAATATAGGGCGCTGTGGTGATAACTCGCCTCACCATAGTCAGAAAATACCGGCTCAAAGGTGTTTGCAAAGCTTTCTAAGTATTTACTGCCTTCTTTTTCTTGGGTGCCAAAGGTATGAATAGGAAAGTAGTTTTGAAATTCAGCGGTAATATAGTTATGTTCACGCGCGAGTGTTGGCACCGTCATCATATAAAAGCCATACGGGTTAGACTGCGAGTGCACATAAAGTGCATTTTGAGGATCTTCTACCACAGCTTTACGTGCGGCTTTAGTTAACAGGCTATAATTATCGCTAAAACCATAAAGCGCTTTATTATCAGTATCATTACTTTGTTGTGCGGTAATGCCATCAATTAAAAACACCCAAAACGTATCCATACGAATTGATGCACCGGGCAAATTAGGCAGTGCCCAACTATCACCTAATAAAAAGTTTTCTATGTACTGTTTTACTTTATAGCGCTCTAAGTTTGAATAATACTGGCTTTTATCACCTTCACGCTGCGCCCTTAATAACAAGCCCATCAGGCCCGATATTGCCTCTGAGCGCAGTCTAAATTGCGCAGCCCACTGCGTACTTTGCGGTGTACTTTCGCTGCCTTTAAATTCATTAAGCAGCTCATGCATCATCCCTTGGTTAGCCGCGCATTCTTGACCTAGGCGTTTATCTCTTTGAATTTCCGCATAATACTTTTTACAGGCGTTATCGAGCAGCACTTCATCCATTAAATTCGCAGCCGACGTAGCTATAGCACTACCCGCTTTTATTACTGCGACCGCCGCCGCAATGGGCGCAGTTATCGGAATAAATGCCATCACACCCAAAGCAATGTTGATCATTTGCCACGCCATTTCATCGGCAGTTTCACCTACTTTTATGTCGTTAACCACGGTTAAATTACGAAAGCGCTCTAAGCTATCCATACCTTCGCGTGATGGGCAAACCGAGAGCTGGCTAATAGCATAAGCGGCAATGTGTACACGGCGGTTTTGCGCTCGGCTGGCTTCATCTTTATTATTTACAAGTGGCTGAGTATAACCCAGCCCTTGCACTTCAATACGCGCCTCATCAATACCAGCTTGAGTTACTAAAATATTTTTAACAGCATCGGCTCGTCGCTCAGATAGTGCCATATTATAATCGTAATGACCCAGATCGCAGGTATGGCCTGCCACTATAATTTTAAGCGATTCGTTGAGCTCAAACGCTTTTAAAACCGCTTCACTTTGCTGCAAAATAGCATCACGGTATTCATCGGTTACCTGCTCACTATTAAGTGTAAACTGTGCTTTAATTACCACGTCTTTTACTATTTCTTTAGCACTTAAATGCTCAAAGTAATCGTTAGCAACCGTTTTATAATGCTGCTTAGATTGCATTAAATTAGGGATATTTGTACCAAATTGCTGCAACGTCGTTTGCCCAAGCGCTGCAATGTTTATGGTTAAGTCAGCTATATTGAGCGCATTGCCTGTTGCATCCATTGCCACCTTAGGAATGCCAAGCTTTTTACCTAAACTATTGTTATAACTTTCCATTGCAGCTGGTGTGTTCGCTGGTAAGCGCCACAAATTTTCTGCAAGTACTTGCCTCCACCCCTCGGTTGTAAAGGCTGCGCGAGCTTCACGTAGCTTTTTCCAAGCATCTTGCCCTTCTTGCATCGCAAATACAGAATCAAGGGTGGCTTGAATGGTTTTATCTGCTGTTTTATTTAAATGGGTATGAATTGCCTTGGCAATTTTACTGCCTAACACAAATTTACCATTAGTGGTAAAATTGCCGTTACTGGCACTGGCGGTTATGTCGGTATTTATTAAACCTGCAGCGAGTTGTGCGCGGCCTTTTGCCACCGCCCAACCATGACAAAAGCTTTCATAGCCGCTAGCTATTTTTATTGGTTCATCGCTCACTTTAGCGCGGCCAACCTCTTTACCGCTTTCATCTTTAACACTAATATTTTTAGGGTCGTACGTGGCATGCTCGGTTTTTAAATCTTTAGCATAACTAATTAAATGGCTATAAAAGCGCGGGAATTGCTTTATTATTGCCTCTTCCACCGAAAGCGGATCGCAATTAATTACATCAAACTCACCCGCTTCATTTTTTATATCAAAGCGCACCATTTCGGCGAGCTCGTAGTAATAATTAGCTCCCTCCTTAACAAGCGACTTAGAGCACCATTGCGACCTTTGGGCAACATATTTAACACCATCAAGCCTTATTTTTACTCTATACAACCCTTTAGGTAGTATCTTGTTAGTACCTGATATCACCGCTAATTTAGTTTCGCGGTCGAAAGTAGCAAATAAATCTTCACCTACAGGCGGTGACAAAACAATCTCTTCATCCGAAGAAAGAAGTGGTATATTTGGATTTATACTTAAAATTATTGCCCTCGTTTTTGCCAATACATACGCTTGAATACTTTTTACGTTTTTTTGAGTTATTTCTCTTTCATACCACTTATTGTACGTGTCGTCTTCGCTATTTTCTGTAGGCTGTTTTAAATTCGTAATGGGGACTGTTTGTAACTCTAATAACGGTGTATTTGAGCTACTGTAATTTTTTAAATTATCAACAAATTCTTTAGCCCATCCTCTAGGGTTATTATTGGCAATGAGGCCAATGGATTCCATTGGCGGAATAATAATAGGTCGTTGATTAATAGCAGTGTATGCATGAAACGGCTGGCGTACCTCTAACGACTCACTGTTTATTGTCGATAAAATACCGGCGCTATTTGTTTTTAATATAACAGGCTTTTTTGTATCATATTTGGCTGACTTAGGCTGTTCAGCCACCACAAACCGATTTGCTACTGGCGTTAATTTACTCACGGGTGTGTTGCTTTCAACATAACCAGTTAATAAATACACTATTGGGCTGGCACTTCCTTTGCTCATTTTATGCATCTTTATCGTCCTTGTGCTGCTACGTTTGTAATTGCTATTGGAACTAATGTATCAAGACCCCAAATACCCATTTCCTTTACTCGTGTGATTTTTTGCTCACCTGTTAAAATATTCGTTTTAGTAATAATGCTATATATGTCAGGTATTTCATCTCGACTAGCTGGCTCTTTAAAGTCGTTATAACCAAATTTAAGAGTAACATCTTCATCTAATGAAAATATAACTCCACCACCTGTTCCTTTCTCTGAATGCTCTATTTCAGGGTTGGCAATATTTACCCAGTGAAAGTGGGCTTTCGGTCTAGCGTGGGTCATAAACGCTAAATATTTTCCATCCGGTGAAATACGGTGGTTTTTCATTCTCCATTCACGTGGAAAACCAAAATTCACTTTACGCACTATTTCGCCATTAAATTTATGTATCCAAAAGCCATCGCGCTTTATGGCTAAAAACTCTTTATCGCCGGGAAGTAAAAAAGCAGCGCCACTGTGGTGAATTTGTGGTCGTGGGGTTAACTCGCCTGTTGGAACATTGTAATTAAAGTTTTTGCCATCTGAGTAAAAAATGACGTTTTCACTGTCTGACGTCCAATTAAACCACGGGTAGCCACCCCCACCTGACATGGTGATTAGCTTTTGCTCTTTAGTGTCGTATAACTGACGCGTGGCTCGGTCATTTATGTAACCCGAAATAGCAATATAACGGTTATCTGGTGAGCGTGCTGGTGGATGCAATCCCGCAGGCTCCATTTGGGTAAAAATTTCTTCTGGAATAATACGGCGCCGGTCTGAGCCATCTAACCTTGATGACCAAAGCGTATAAACCTCGCTGTATTTATATTTATTCCAAAACATTAACCGCGGGGTTGAGAAGGTATCTGCATCGCCATACACCTCTTCACGAATGTCCATCGGCCACTCAGGGTGGTTTTGATGCTCTTTAGCCCATGGGTATTTAGCAACGTCAACTTCTACTTGTGGTGAACTTTGCGATGAGGGCTCTGAGCAACCGCTTAGCAATAAGCTAAAACAAAGGCTGAGGGCGCAAAGCATGCTGTTATTTTTTAAAAACGTCATTAAAATTATCCTTTTACTACATGCACTTATTTAAGAGGTAATATAAATAAGTGCATTCATTAAAACTTATGTCATTGAGTTAAAGTGCTTGCACTTATTCTTCTACTATTTCTGCCACCTCAATCGAGAGTGTTAAATTACTGATAAGTCGGCGGTGTCTTTGAGCTACTGTAATTTTTTAAATTATCAACAAACTCTGCAGTCCAGCCACTAGGGTTATTATTGGCAATGAGGCCAATGGATTCCATTGGCGGAATAATAATAGGACGTTGATTATTATCCGTGTAGGCATGAAACGGCTGACGTACGTCTAATGAGTCACTATTTATTGTCGATAAAATACCAGCACTATTTGTTTTTAATACAATAGGCTTTTTTGTATCATAAGTGGCTGATTTAGGCTGTTCAGCAACAATAATTCGATTTGCTACCGAGGTTAATTTACCAACCGGTTTATTGTTTTCAACATATCCAGTTAGTAAATAAACCAATGGGCTTGCAGATCCTTTGCTCATGTCATGCATTTTATTGTCCTTGTGCTGCTAAGTTAGTAATTGCTACAGGGACTAAAGTTCTCATGCCCCAGATTCCTTTTTCTTTAACTAACCCTTCAGTTTGCACACCTGTTAGTATGTTTTTTGTTCTGATGACACGCTCTGAAAGATAAAACCCATTTTCATCACGTTCTTGCGAGTGCTTTATTGTATACTCTAATTGATAATCTTCCTCTGGAGAAAAAATAACTCCACCACCTGTTCCTTTCTCTGAATGCTCTATTTCAGGGTTTGCAATATTCACCCAGTGAAAATGGAAGTCTTTTCTGCCATGAGTCATAAACGCTAAATATTTTCCATCCGGTGAAATACGGTGGTTTTTCATCTCCCACGCTTTCGGAAAACCAAAATTAACTTTACGCACTATTTCGCCATTAAATTTATGTATCCAAAAGCCATCGTGCTTTACTGCTAAAAACTCTTTATCGCCGGGCAGTAAAAAAGCAGCGCCACTGTGGTGAATTTGTGGTCGTGGGGTTAATTCGCCTGTTGGAACATTGTAATTAAAGTTTTTGCCATCTGAGTAAAAAATGACGTTTTCACTGTCTGAGGTCCAATTAAACCACGGGTAGCCACCCCCACCTGACATGGTGATTAGCTTTTGCTCTTTAGTGTCGTACAGCTGGCGCGTCGCTCGGTCATTTATATAACCCGAAATAGCGATATAACGGTTATCTGGTGAGCGAGCTGGCGGATGCAATCCCGCAGGTTCCAGTTGGGTAAATATTTCCTCTGGAATAATACGGCGTCTGTCTGAGCCATCGAGTTTTGATGACCACAGCGTGCGTACCTCACTGTATTTATATTTATTCCAAAACATTAACCGCGGGGTTGAGAAGGTATCTGCATCGCCATACACCTCTTCACGAATGTCCATTGGCCACTCTGGGTGGTTTTTATGCTCTTTAGCCCATGGGTATTTAGCAACATCAACCTCTACTTGTGGTGAACTTTGCGATGATGGCTCTGAGCAACCGCCTAGTACCAAGCTGGCACAAAGAGAGAGCACGCAAAACATGCTGTATTTTTTAAAAAACATCAAAAACTATCCTTTTACTACATGCACTTATTTACGAGGTAATATAAATAAGTGCATTCATTAAAACTTGTGTTATTGCGTCAAAGTGCTTGTGCTTGCACTTACTCTTCTACTATTTCTGTCACTTCAATCGAGAGTGTTAAATTACTGATAAATAAACGGCGTATTTGAGCTACTGTAATTTTTTAAATTATCAACAAACTCTGCAGTCCAGCCACTAGGGTTATTATTTGCAATAAGCCCTATAGACTCCATTGGCGGAATAATAATAGGTCGTTGATTAATAGCAGTGTATGAATGAAATGGCTGGCGTACGTCTAATGAGTCACTATTTATTGTTGATAAAATACCCGCGCTATTTGTTTTTAATACAATAGGCTTTTTTGTATCGTAAGTGGCTGACTCAGGCTGCTCGGCCACCACGATTCGGTTTGCTACCGGGGTTAATTTACCAACCGGTTTATTGTTTTCAACATAACCAGTTAATAAATACACTATTGGGCTGGCACTTCCTTTGCTCATATCATGCATTTTATGCATTATTATCGTCCTTGTACTGCTAAGTTTGTAACTGCTATTGGACCTAATGTATCAAGACCCCAAATACCATTTTCTTTTACTATCGCCTCAGCTTGCTCACCGGTCACTATATTCTTTGTTCTTATGATACGCTTTGAAGGATAGAAACCATTTTTACCACGCTCTTTTGAAAATTTTGCTACAAACTCCAACTGATAATCCTCTTCTGGAGAAAAAATAACGCCATTACCTTCCCCTATTTCTGAATGCTTAACCTCAGGGTTGGCAATATTCACCCAGTGAAAATGGAAGTCTTTTCTGCCATGAGTCATAAACGCTAAATATTTTCCATCCGGTGAAATACGGTGGTTTTTCATCTCCCACGCTTTCGGAAAACCAAAATTAACTTTACGCACTATTTCGCCATTAAATTTATGTATCCAAAAGCCATCGTGCTTTACTGCTAAAAACTCTTTATCACCAGGCAGTAAAAAAGCAGCGCCGCTGTGGTGAATTTGAGGCCGTGGGGTTAGCTCCCCTGTTGGTATATGGTAATTAAAGTTTTTGCCATCTGAGTAAAAAATGACGTTTTTACTGTCTGAGGTCCAATTAAACCACGGGTAGCCGCCACCGCCTGACATGGTGATTAGCTTTTTCTCTTTAGTGTCGTACAGCTGGCGCGTCGCTCGGTCATTTATATAACCCGAAATAGCGATATAACGGTTATCTGGTGAGCGAGCTGGTGGATGCAATCCCGCAGGTTCCAACTGGGTAAAAATTTCTTCAGGAATTATGCGACGCCTGTCAGAGCCATCTAAACGAGATGACCACAGCGTGCGTACCTCACTGTATTTGTATTTATTCCAAAACATTAACCGCGGGGTTGAGAAGGTATCTGCATCGCCAGACACCTCTTCACGTATTTCCATCGGCCACTCAGGGTGGTTTTTATGCTCTTTAGCCCATGGGTATTTAGCAACATCAACCTCTACTTGTGGTGAGCCTTGTGAAGACGGCTCTGAGCAACCGGTTAATAAAGCTATAAACACAAATACGGATACCGTATAGCCCTTGTTAAAAAACACCTTAAAAATCCTTTTATAAAAACCTAAATAAAAAAGCCCATATCAATGAGCTCTTTATTTACGCAATGTTTAATCGCTTAATTTACGAATATTAATCGCCTCGATACTGACTTCATCTAAACTTTTCGAATGTAACTCAAACCATTCCTTAACCTCATCAGCCGTCATCTCATTTGAATGATAAAAACCTTTTTGGTGATCGTTTAAGTGCGGTTCGAGTTTGTTATAGCGTTTACTATTCATTGCTTTAGACCATGGCGCGTTATTGATTACTGATTTCGGTAAGTCCACCTCTAGGGCAAAGCCGTGACTGTATGTATCATCGAATAACAAGCCATCAACAGTGCTAAAGTCGGCAACGTGTATACCTGAATTACCAGCCGTTCTAAACTCTTTAAAACATAGTTTAGGTGATTCATCAACCGAGCCATTAGCGTTTATATCCACTTTACCAAAAGGGCGAATACCTTTTACGGTATTGCCTTTGGGGGTCTTATAATCCAGTTTAAAACGTGCGACATACAAATGCTTTTTCTCAGTTTGGCCTTGCTTGTCTAACTCAGCTTTTTTGTTATGCCAATTAAACAACGAGAGTACCTCTTGCTCTTGCTCTTGAGAATCACTTCTTAAAAATGAAATAAAATCGCGAAGTTGAGACTGCCCCTTTACGTTGCGTCGTCTTGTTAGTTTATATTGGTTATCACGTATTTTATCTTTATCAAAACCACCTGTTAAAGAACGTTCAATTTCACCAATATTAATTAAATTACTGGGATAAGTAGGCCCTTGCAACTCACTGTCTTTAAGCCAACTTGACGAAATACCCGCCATACTCAAAAAACACGGAATAGTATTGGAGTTTAGGTTGATCAGGTCTTTGCTGTAATTATCTTCAAGTAACTTATCGGCGGTTACCACGACAAAAACTTCAATTTCAGTATTCCAATCATATTTTTCAATTTTAAGGCTATTACCGTGGCGAGTGATGGTAAGGTTGTTTTTTATTGCACTTGCCCAAAGCTCGCGCTTATAAAGCTCTTCATAAGTAGTTTTTTTGTAAGGTCCCTCTAAATACTCATTGTTTAAATTCGCTAATGAGATAAATGGCGCGCCTTCGCCCCCAATTCTAATTGCCATAGTAACGGTTTTTTCACCATCAAATAACGCAGGGTAGGCAAAGCTTGAATCATAGCTTGTTAGGTAGTCTTTAATTAACAGCGAGCTGTGTTTTTCTTTATCAACACTTACTAAAAAGTCGTCTTCAATAAAACTAAGTACCCCATCAAACTCAACGGGGCCTTGTGAAGGTGTTTGTTTAAGCGGTAAATCTACACTTGTCGTGCTAGCCACTTGGCACCTGATTCTATAGCGCATATTATTTAGGCGACCAGAGTCAGCATAATCATCTGCGCTATTAATACCAGGTAACAAAAAAGCCGCTGAATGAGCGGTTGGCTTTATACCTAAATACGTTTTAGGCCCAAGTTGATAAAATGGCTGAAATACACAGCCAACCATACCTATATAACGCGATTCATCAAAACCATCTTGATTAATAAATAGCTCATCTTTGGTCAGCGCACGTGCAAGCTCTGAATACTTAATACTGGTTACATCCCAGCCATCTATACGCTTCACTTCAAATGTGAGCGGTGCTATATGGGCCATCGTTTCATCAAACACCACCAGCACTCTAACCGGTGTAAATGGGGTAATTGATTCATCCCCTAAATCACTCATTAAGTGCCATTTTTTAGTATTAACATCTTGGTAATACATCACACTACAATGATAATTTGCTTCACCGTATTGCATCATTAATGGGTCAAAAGTATCAATAAAGTTGTCAAGCTCATTAGTGCCTAAAGTATGTATCGGAAAATACTTTTGATACTGTGTTTGTAAGTAACCTTGTAAGGAAGACACTGGCGCTTTAGACATCATATAAAACCCAAGCGCAGGGCTAACCATGCCTATCAAACTTGCTGTTGATCTTTCTTCATCCATTACTTGTACGTGGTTGTCGTATAATATTTTTCGGTCACTCGCGGCGGTTAATTTAAAGTCTTGGTTTACACCATAGGTTAATTGGTATTCCCGCTCAGCTGCACCAGAGCCTTTCATTTTATTTACGTTTTCAACTAAGTTAACCCAAAACGTATCCATTTTTATTACCGCGTTATCTATTAGCGGATACGCCCACTCATCGCCGAGTAAAAAGTTTTCAATATAGGCCTGAATCTCTAATTTTTTTGCATTGTTGATATAGTCTTCTTTGTTGCTTGCATACACTTGCGCTCTCAGTAGTAAACCCACTAAACCCGCAATGGCTTCAGCTCTTACTCTGTATTGCGCCGCCCATAAAGTGCTATTAGCAATGGTGTGGTTACTGTTCATCTCTGTTACTAAATCACGCATCAGTGCTTGGTTGGCGCTACTTCGTTCGCTTTGCTGTTTTTGCCTATCATCAACTGCTAAATATTGTTTGCAGATATTATCTGTCATTACTTCATCAGCTAAGGCAGCAACGCCACGAGTAACAACAGGCGCTGCGTCTACCACCGCTTTAGCAAGCCCAATTGAACGTGCCACAAGCGCGGTATGAGGTATTACACTTAATACCGCAAGCGCAGTGTCAAGCGCGGCCATTAATGCTTTGTCGCCCTCTTTTGAGCGTGCGATTTTTTTCTCAACACTTAAGCTACGGTAACGTTCTAAATTATTCAGCCCCTCACGAGAGGCACTGACAGCAAGGTTACTGACAATATAAGCTTTAAGGCTTACCCGCCGGTTAATTGCCCGTTGGGCTTCTGAGTCGTTATCAACCAAGTTCTCAAGCATGCCGTACCCATATACCCGCATGCGAGATTCAACTTGGTTAGCATCCATACCGCGGCTAATCATCTGCTCAGCCAAAATAGTTTTAACAGCCTCAGCGCGCCTTAAAGACAACTTTTTATTATATTCAAAGCCGCCTATATCACAGGTATACCCTGAAATATCAACCATTGCATTAGGGTTTGCGAGCAGCCCTTCAACAATAATTTGGCTACGCGATATTATTTCATTTTGGTACTGCTCACTCACAACGTCACTGTCAAGTTCAAACTGGCTTTGAATAACTACATCATGGCTTACTTCGCGCTCGCTTAAACGGGCAAAATAATCATCAGCTACTCTTTTATAATGATTAACACTGGTGTTTAAAGTGTTCTCCGCCTCACCAAAGTACGATATGGTCGCCTCACTAAACGCGCAAATACTTACAGCTAAATCAACGGTATTAATAGACTTATCTAATACGTTAAGTACGCTTGCAGGCACTCCTAACGTATCACCGAAGGTATTATTGAATTGCAGTTCCTGATTATCAGTTAAACCACCGTTAGCTAAACTAAAAGGCAAGAAGTATTTGCTTAATGCATCGCTTGTTGTCAGGTCACTGGGGTTAGTTAACGCCTCCCTCACTTTAACCCAAGCATCAACACCGCTATCAAGTGCAAAGGTAGCATCAAGCATTGCCGATACTGCAGGGTCCTGGTTAGTTTGAAAGTGGGTATGCAGCGTTTTAGCAACTAACTTGGCAAATTTCCCTCGGTTATCATGGTGTACGCCATCGGCATCAACATATTGCTGCATGTCGGCAACTAAAAAGCCCGCAGCAAGGCTGGCACGGGTTTTAGTTAATTCCCAGTTTGTACAGTAATCTAAAAAGCCACCGGCAATTGCCGTGGGTTTGCTATTCGGCATTTTGGCATCGGGCGAGCCATATTCAGGCAAGCCTTTTTTTGGCTCATTAGGGTCAAAACCTTCAGGGGCAGAGGCCGTGTTTTTTGCAAAGTTAATTAAGTGGGTGTAATAACTCGGAAACTGCTTAATCAGCGACTCTTCAACAGAAATTGGGTCGCAGTTAATAATATCAAACTCACCCGCTTCATTTTGAATGTCAAAATGCAACATTTCGCTGAGTTCGTAATAAGGGGTGCCACTGTCATCATAGCTAAGAGCGTTTTGGCTCCAACGGTTACCAAGCGGCCTAAGAGTTCTTGAATCTAATTTAACGCGTATTTTATATAAACCAGCGCTCAATTTTTGATCATTGTTATTTATAACCGCACTATAAACTTTACTTTCAGTTCCGAGCTCATCCTCCGTATTAAAAAAACCTTTAATTGGCGTTTCAGTACCTTTTACTATTTCAACATTACCATCGCCGCCTGCCAACGGAATGGAGCGATTTACACTGAGTAACAGCGCCCGTGTTTTAGGTATAACATAACCATAAATATGGGTTACCTTGCTCTTAATAATGTGCTCGTTATACCAGTCGCTGTAGGTTTTATCTTTACTATCAGGGCGCTTTAAATCTGCAACTGCAATCTGTCGATAAATAAGGGTATTAATCTTGCCCTTATAACTTCCTAGTTCAGTTTTAAATGCCTCAAACCACTTATCACCTTGGCTTGCCGCTAACAAGCTTATCGCATCAACCGGCGGCACAATAATAGGTCGGTTTTTATGAGCATGAAACGGGTTTCGTGTCGTCAACTGTTTGTAATCAACAGCCTCAAGCACGGCGCCTTCATCACTGCTTAACAGTATTGGTGCAGCTCCATCGCTATCAGCCACCACCACACGGTTAAACAGCGGGGTGAGCTTACTGATTGGCTCGCCTCTATTAACATAACCCGTGAGTAAATACGCTTTAGGAAAACTAGATTGCCCAGTATTCAATTGCTCTGTCATTGTTCATCCTTGATATTAAACACGTCAAAAATATATATATTTCCCATGCCCCATATATCATTTTCTTTAATTGGTATTTCTCGTGTTTGCTGAGTATTTAAATCAAATTCATAAAAAAAGTCATCTATATAATACTGACCATTCCCCATTAAATCAGTCGAATCTTTAAACCCTTTACTTAACACTTTATTTTTTTTATCTGAGAAAAAATAACCCCCTGTTTTGAAAGGTTTTGTAATGCGCTTACTGGGGTCTGATAAATTAACCCAGTAATATTTAGGGTATCCAAGCCCCTCTGATAAAAAAGAAATATAATCGCCGAAAGGGGATACTTTTAAATACTGCATCGTAAATTGGGTGTTAAAGCCTAAATCAACCTTCTCAATCACGTCACCATTAAAGTCATGTAACCAGTATTTATTTTTTTTATCGGCTAAAAAAGTTTTACCGTCTGGCAATAAAAACAAGCCATTAGAGTAAATAATTGGCCGCTCAGTAAGTGTTTTAGTGGGTACGTGGTAGTTATAATGTTTACCACTGGCGTAAAAAATCACATTTTCACTGTCTTTAGTCCAGTTAAAATGAGCATAACCATGGCCTTTGCTCATTAAAATAAACTGTTGGGTTTTAGTATCCCACAGCTCGCGGGTAAAGCCGTGCTCTGTTGTATCCATGGACAAGGCTATATAGCGGTTATCTGGCGAGCGCTTGGGTGTGTGGCTACCAATAAGCCCCCTACCTTCAAAGGCAGCTTCGGGGATAATGCGGCGCCTATCAGAGCCATCCATGCGTGCTGAGAACAGCGTTTTCTTTTTCATCCACTCGACTTTCGCGTTAAATAAAATACGCGGAGTTGAAAACGTTTCTTTATCGCCATATACCTCATTGCGCACCTCTTTAGGCCACTCAGGGTGGTACGTATGACGATACGCCATTTTATCTTTACTAAATCGACTGGGTTGCTCTTCAACAACTTGTTTTTCTGGCGGTTTAACGTCATCACCACAGCCAGTTAATTGCAATGTAGCGACACTTAGTAACATTATTACTGCGCAGTGTGAAAATGACTTAGTTAACAAGCCCGTGGTTAAAAGCGATTTAAACGTAGATTTTTTTACTGAGATTAATGACATCAATAGTCCTTGATTGTACGGTGTAAATTGGTCGTAGAGGCAGCAATGCGAAGCATGAACGGGGTAGTTTTTTGGGCATGAAACGGGGTTCGTGTCGTCAATTGTTTGTCATCAACAGCCTCAAGCACCGCACCTTCATCACTGCTTAACAGTATTGGTGCGGCTTCATTGCTATCAGCCACCACCACACGGTTAAACAGCGGGGTGAGCTTGCTGATTGGCTCCCCCTTCTTAACATAGCCAGTGAGTAAATACGCTTTAGGGAAACTACATAGCCCTGTATAAAATTGCTCTGTCATTGTTCATCCTTGATATTAAACACGCCAAAAATACGCAAAGTTCCCATGCCCCAAATATTACTTTCTTTAAGCAATATTTCTTTTTCTTGCTTAGTGATTAAATCCAATTCAATAAAGTAATAATCAGGGTATGGACGACCGTTCCCCATTAGCTCCGTAGAATCTCTTGATGCGGGACTTAACACTTTATTTTTTTTATCTGAGAAAAAATAAGTATCTGCTTTTCTTGGTGATATAATGCGCTTACTGGGGTCCGATAAGTTAATCCAGTAATTTTGCGACGCCCCAAGACCTTCTGATAAAAAATAAATATAATCGCCGAAGGGAGATACCTTAAAACTACGCATAGAAAGGTGGTTGTTATAGCCTAAATCAACCTTCTCTATCACATCGCCATTAAAATCATGCAACCAATACTCATTTTTTTTATGTGCTAAAAAAGTTTGACCATCTGGCAATAAATACAAGCCATTAGAGTAAATAATTGGTCGCTCAGTAAGTGTTTTAGTCGGTACATGATAGTTATAATGTTTACCACTGACGTAAAAAATCACATTCTCACTGTCTTTAGTCCAGTTAAAATGGGCATAGCCATAACCTTCGCTCATTAAAATAAACTGCTGGGTTTTAGTATCCCAAAGCTCACGTGTATAGCCAAGTTCATTGTTGTACATTGATATTGCGATATACCGGTTATCAGGAGAGCGCACCGGTTTATGACCGTCGACCATATTCTTACCCGTAAATACGCTTTCTGGAATAATCCTACGCCTGTCAGAGCCATCCATGCGCGCTGAAAACAACGTTTCTATACCTATCCACTCAACCTCAGCTCTAAATAAAATACGCGGAGCTGAAAACGTTTCTTCATCGCCATACACCTCATTGCGCACCTCTTTAGGCCATTCAGAGTGGTATGTGTGGCGATACGCCAATTTATCTTTACTAAATCGTCTGGGTTGCTCTTCAACAACTTGTTTTTCTGATGTTTTAACGTCACCACCACAGCCAGTTAATAGCAATGTAGTAATACTTAGTAATATCATGGCGCTGCTTCGCGCGCTTTTACTAAACGCCTTTATATTCGTTATGCTGTGTAAAAGCGGTTTAAAACGGGCTGTGTTTTCTGAGATTAATGACATGGGTAATCCTAGTATATATGGTGTAAATTTATTAATAGATTTATCTTATAAATCTATGTTATTTATAATAAATTCATTCATCATCTATATTAATGCTTGGCATTAATTCTGCTTGCGGTGTTTGACCTCTCAACTGTGTATAAGGCACTCGTTCAAAGATATAAAAAGGCTCAGCCCCGTCATCTGGATCTTGTATTAAATTAAAAGTACCTTCGGTGGGAATTTTTTTAAACGTGAGCCGAACCCAATCTGTATCTACAATACGTCGATCACCTACAGAGCATTCTTGACGCCAACAGCTTTCAACATGCTCAAGAATAACTTTCTCATTGAGCGGGTTTATTGGTTTAGCCGATGATTTAGTTAAATTTAACTGGTATGCAAAGGTGATTTTTGGCTCTGTAATATACTTTTTATTTCTATTATTAACTTGCATTGGCATGCACTGTGAAACACTCATATTAGCTCCCAAATACTTGCTGTAATTTTGCTTTGGTTTTCTTCCCTGCAATTCCATCTACTTCAAGGTCGTGCTCGTATTGAAAATCCCTCACACCGGCTTTAGTTTTTGCGCCGTTAACGCCATCAACTGTGCCACAGTCAAAGCCCAATAAATTGCAGCGTGCTTGCACACCTGAAAGTGTATCGATGGGGTCTAAATGACCAACTTGTGCGGTAAAACTTTCACTGGGTGAGCTTTGATCTTCCTTGAGATATAAATCAACCTGAGCGGTGAGCGTGTCGTTCTCATTTAGCTCAACTTCAACTAGGCCGTCGCTCGGTAAAACGGTATCGATAGTTTGGCTGCCTATGTTGAGTACAATACGTTTGCCAGTGATGTCATCACCATCTTCATACGCTACTTTTAAGCGAAAATATTCTTTTTCGTTTTGTACAACAAACGTATTTAGGCTATTGGCGCGCAGCGGTATAAACTTTTCTTTTTTTGGCGGAATAGTAATTTTATCGCCCGGGTAAATTAAGTTTGGATCAGG
>NZ_JACJFK010000044.1:0-19852 GCF_014164535.1 Pseudoalteromonas sp. SG41-2
TGAGCCAGTTGCTGAAGACGGGCTAGTTGTTGAAGACGAACCAGTTGTTGAAGATGAGCCAGTTGTTGAAGATGAACTGGTTGCTGAAGACGAACTAGTTGTTGAAGAAGAGCCTGTTCTTGAAGATGAACTTACAGATGCGTTAGAAGATGAATATCATGGTGATTTCGCGACTGAACTTGAAGATCCACTGGAACAATCGTTGTCAGATGATCAGCTTGATGATGATTTTATGGCTGATCTCACCCAAACAGATTTTGATGCATTGCTTAGTGAGTTGGCTGAACCTGAGTCTTTAGAAATAGATGATAGCAGCGAGTTTGAAGTTGATTTCAATGCGTTACTCAGTGAAGATCTTGCTGCACTTGAAGAGCTTTCAGTACCTGATGATGTGCCGTCGGCGGAGCAATTAAGTGAAGACGTGAATACATCAACAAATGAGGACATCGTTGCGGATGAATTTGTCGATATTGATGCTTTGATTGAACAAAGTGATGATACAAGCTTAGATTATGAACCTTATGATGATGTAAATATGGATGTCGGATTAAGTGAGTTTGATGCCTTACTTGCTGGAGATAACCCAACTGATGTGGATGCTGAAAGTGGCGGTTATTCTGCAAAACTTGATTTAGCACGTGCTTATATTGAAATAGGGGATATGGATGCAGCCCTTGACGCTATTGACGAAGTGATAGCAAATGGTCCCGAAGAAGTACAAGAAGAAGCACAAAGCTTAAAAGCAAAATTACTGTAAGTTGTTTCTGCATTTATAGTTAAAACGGGGAGTAAATTTAGTTTACTCGCCGTTTTTTTAGCAATAGAAAAAAGCTCGCTTGGCTACTGTGCGCTTAATTTGTATAGAGTCACTTTTATTGCAGCGTCAGATAGCATAAAATGCCCCGTTCATTAGCACAGTAGGTAAAGCAGTAATTATGCGAGTAGCACTTGGAGTTGAGTACAACGGCGCCCGTTATAGTGGTTGGCAACGTCAATCGCATGTAAATAGCGTACAACAAGAAGTAGAAACCGCGCTTTCGCGTATTTGTAATCATCCAGTTGAAATAGTCTGTGCTGGGCGCACTGATGCCGGCGTGCATGGCACTGGGCAAGTGGTGCATTTTGATACCGATGCTGAACGCGATATGGTTGCATTTACTATGGGTATGAATACCTTGCTACCGAAAGATATTGCTATTCGCTATGCAAAACCGGTGAGTGATGATTTTCATGCACGTTTTAGTGCTACAGCTCGTCGTTATCGTTATGTTATTTACAATAACGCCTTTCGAGGAGCAATATTAAATGAAGGCGTTACGCATTTTCATCACCCACTTGATGAAACTAAAATGCAAGAAGCATGTCAATATCTATTAGGCGAGCATGATTTTACGTCATTCAGAGCTTTGCATTGTCAAGCGAATACTGCTACACGTACTATTCATCACTTGTCAGTTGAGCGTCAAGGCAGTTATGTGATTATTGATATTAAGGCTAATGCATTTTTACACCACATGGTGCGTAACATTACCGGTTGCTTAACCGATATTGGTATTCATAAGCAGCAACCTGTGTGGCTAAAAGAGTTACTTGATTTAAAAGAGCGAGCCAAAGCCAGTGCGACGGCAAAGGCGGCAGGTTTATACTTAGTTGATGTTGACTATCCGGCGCGGTTTGAAATTCCGTCGACACCACTTGGCCCTTTATTCTTAACGGATGTGAAGGGTTAATTGGTGATAAATTAAACATAACCTTGCAGGCATTTCACTACTAAGACCAGTTTTTTATACCGCCTGTGTGGAATTCATGTTTTAATTGAAAAAATTTGTCTGTCAATAATGATTTGGCAGGAACGCAGCAAAGCACAGAATAGTATTAAGAGAGTTGCAAATGAGTTGGTTAGAAAAAATCCTACCTAAAACAACAAAGTCTTCGGCTCGTAAAGAGATCCCTGAAGGTGTTTGGGCAAAGTGTACAGATTGTGATTCGATTTTATATAAAGCTGAATTAGAAAAATCACTCAATGTATGTCCTAAATGCAATCACCACATGCGTGTGAGTGGCCGTAAACGCCTTGAGCACTTTTTGGATGATGGCGACCGCCAAGAACTTGGCACACAGCACGAACCAAAAGATATTTTAAAGTTTAAAGACTCGAAAAAATATTCAGATCGTATCGCCGCCGCACAAAAATCAAGTGGCGAAAAAGACGCATTAGTCGCGATGAAGGGACGCTTAAAAGGCATTCCAGTGGCCGCCGTCGCATTTGAATTCTCATTTATGGGTGGGTCAATGGCATCGGTTGTTGGCGCACGTTTTGTGGATGCTGTTGATCAGTGTTTAGAGCATAACATGCCGCTAATTTGCTTCTCAGCTTCAGGTGGCGCACGTATGCAAGAGGCACTAATGTCGCTTATGCAAATGGCTAAAACCAGTGCTGCACTTGCTAAGATGAGCGAACAAGGCTTACCGTTTATCTCAGTAATGACTGACCCAACTATGGGCGGTGTATCAGCATCATTAGCTATGCTAGGTGATATCAACGTGGCGGAGCCAAAAGCATTAATCGGCTTTGCGGGTCCTCGTGTAATTGAACAAACTGTGCGCGAAACCTTACCTGAAGGCTTCCAACGAAGTGAATTTCTACTCGAGCATGGTGCCATCGATATGATTATTGATCGCCGTGAAATGCGTGACACACTTGCCCGCATACTAGCTAAATTTATGAACTTGCCTTCTACGGAACAAGAGCATAGAGTAGCGTAAATTTCAGCTTTACTGATTACACGCTATGACAAAAAATCTTCCTAGCCAATCATCAAGCCTTGATGATTGGCTTTGTTATTTAGAAAGTGTTCACCCAGCAAATATTGCCATGGGTTTAGAACGCGTTGCCAAAGTTGCCAATACCATTGGTTTACTAGATAGCCCAAGTAAAATTATTCTAATAGCCGGCACCAATGGCAAAGGCACCACTGCCCGATGTTTAGAATCACTGCTGCTTGCCCAAGGTTATTCGGTTGGTACCTATGCCTCTCCTCATTTAATTCATTATAACGAGCGAGTGCGCATTAATGGCGCTGAGCTTGATGATCAATTTCATGTTGATGCGTTTGACTTGCTCGAGCAAGGCCGCGGTGACACGCCACTGACTTATTTTGAGTATGGCACCTTAGGCGCACTGGCTATTTTTAAACGCCATAGCGTTGATTATGTGCTGTTAGAAGTGGGTTTAGGTGGGCGTTTCGATGCTACCAATATTGTTACTCCATTTGCCAGTGTGATCACCACCATAGATCTAGATCATAAAGAGTACCTTGGTGATACGCGAGAGCTTGTGGGTTATGATAAAGCAGGGATCTTCCGTACTGGCACACCTGCCATTGTCGGCGATTTAAATATACCGCACACAGTCACCGACTACGGTCATGAAATTAACGCGGTGATGCATTTATCAGGGCGTGACTTTATATTTAAAGAGCATGCGCAAAGTTTTAGTTGGCAATATCAAGCCCATCACTTTGAGTTTGCTAAACCATCAATCCCATGCCAAAACGCGGCAACGGCACTAACCACATTAGCCGTGTTAGATTTATTACCTAGTGAGGCAGTGATCCGTGATTGTTTAGCTAATTTAGTTGTTGAAGGGCGTTTTCAGCAACTAAGCAGCAAACCTATGGTCTATACTGATGTGGCACATAATGCTGAATCTGCACGCTATTTAGCTAAAAAGTTAGCTAACCTGCAAGATCAAGGCTTTAAAGTTCATGCGTTAGTCGCTATGCTGGCTGATAAAGACAAAGTCGCTGTATTAAATGAAGTTAGCCCGGTAGTTGATGCGTGGTGTTTAGCCGGACTTAATTGCTTTCGTGGCGATAAAGTAGAGAATTTAGCTAAATCCATGGATAATGTGCATACAAGCGCGCCAATTGAAAAATATCAAACAGTTGCAGACGCATTGGATGGTGTGTTGCCACAGCTTGATGAGAAGACGGCGTTAATCATATTTGGCTCCTTCTTAACTGTTGCAGCTGCTATCAATTATTGGAAAAAATAGAGAGGAATCAGGTGAACTCAGGCTTTATAAATCGTTTAGTCGGCACAACTATTGTGGTGATTGCAGCTATCGTGTTTATTCCTAATATTCTTGATGGCGAAAAAGTACATTACAAAGAAGGCTTTAAAGCCATTCCGGAACGTCCTGAGTTCACAACTATTGACTTGCAAGATTCAATAGATGATCAAGTGGCTAACGCACAACAGCCAAACGAAGAGCCTGAGGAAGATATATTGCCAGATGATGACCTAATCTCAAGTTCCTCTGATGCGGTTGAAGAGACGACGCTAGTAGCGAAAAAAATGGTTGAAGCATCGACTGAGCAAACTACTGTAGCAACGACTACAGCACAACCTGTTGAAAAAAAGCCTGAGCCATCACGTAAGCCTGAAGAAAATTTATCGAAAATGGCATATGTAATTCAGTTGGGGAGCTTTTCGCATAGTGCGAATGTAAAATCGCTACAAGCTAAACTAAGTGACAAAGGGTTTAAAACCTTTACCCGTCCAGTTAAAACACCAAATGGTACTTTAACCAAAGTTTTTGTGGGTCCGTCGCTTGATAAAGCCCAGCTTGAGAGCAAACTCCCTGAATTAAAAGCACTTACTAAACTTAACGGAAAAGTTACCCAATTTGAAGTAGCAAAATGATCTGGCATTTAGTGCTGACCTCTTATAGAATGCGCCCCAAATTAACGACTAGTTGGTTCATATGATCTGGGTTGATTACGCCATCTTTGGCATTATTGCACTGTCTACTATTATCGGTTTAATTCGTGGCTTTATAAAAGAAGCAATGTCTTTGGCTGTGTGGGCTGGCGCATTTATCATATCTAGCTTGTTTTACCAATATTTAGCATCATTCCTAACAAGTATTTCTGAACCCCTTTTAAGAAATGCAGCGGCCATTGCCATATTATTCTTTGCGACGCTATTGTTAGGCGGATTGTTAAACTACCTTCTAGGTGAACTTGTACAACGTACTGGTTTGTCTGGCACAGACCGTGTCTTCGGCATTGTCTTTGGTGCACTTCGTGGCGTGTTGGTCGTGAGCGCGTTACTCTTCTTTCTTGATGCTTTTACTGGTGCACCCAATACGCACTGGTGGGGTAACTCTATTTTGATCCCAGAATTTGGCTTTGTTGTTGAGTGGTTTTTTTCATACCTCGAAAATAACTCTAGCTTTTTAAATTCGGTCAACCGTTAATCGGCGAGGAAAAATTTCATGTGTGGTATCGTTGGAATAGTCGGAACATCTCCTGTAAATCAGGCGATTTATGATGGCTTAACTGTTTTGCAACACCGTGGTCAAGATGCCGCGGGCATCATTACCATTGAAAACAACACCTTTAGTTTACGCAAAGCAAATGGCTTAGTGAAAGATGTATTTCACACCCGTCATATGAAGCGTTTACAAGGCACTATTGGTATCGGCCATGTACGCTATCCGACAGCAGGTTCTTCTAGCTCGTCTGAAGCGCAGCCGTTCTATGTTAACTCACCGTTCGGTATTGCTTTAGCACACAACGGTAACTTAACCAATGCAGAGCAGCTTAAAGATCAATTGTTCTGTGAAGCACGTCGCCACGTTAACACAACCTCAGATTCTGAAATTTTACTTAACATCATGGCTCATGAATTAAGTAAACCAAATAAACTACATCTTGACCCTGAAGATATTTTTAACGGTATCACCGAAGTTATAAATAAAGTTCAAGGCGGTTATGCCACCATCGCTATGGTAATTGGCCATGGTATTATCGCGTTTCGTGACCCAAATGGTATTCGTCCATTAGTGTTTGGTAAACGTGAAACTGCAAATGGCACCGAGTATATGTTTGCCTCTGAAAGCGTTGCGTTAAAAACCGATGGTTTTGAATTTGTGCGTGATGTCGCTCCTGGTGAAGCGATATATGTTACTGAAGGCGGTGAGTTTTACTCTCAAACATGCGCAGATAAAGTATCTTACTCGCCATGTATCTTTGAATTTGTTTACTTTGCACGTCCAGACTCAAATATCGATCGCATGTCTGTTTACGCTACACGTGTAAATATGGGCACTAAGCTTGGCGAAAAAATTGCTCGCGAATGGGCTGATAAAGATATTGATGTTGTTATTCCAATCCCAGAAACATCATGTGATGTGGCATTGGAAATCGCCCGCGTACTTAATCTGCCATATCGCCAAGGGTTTGTTAAAAACCGTTACATTGGCCGTACGTTTATCATGCCTGGTCAGGAAATGCGTAAAAAGTCAGTACGTCAAAAGCTCAATGCAATTGACCGTGAGTTTAAAGGTAAAAACGTATTACTAGTTGATGACTCGATTGTACGTGGCACTACTTCAGCACAAATTGTTGAAATGGCGCGTGAGTCTGGTGCTAAAAACGTTTACTTTGCTTCTGCTGCACCTGAAATTCGCTTTCCGAACGTGTATGGTATTGATATGCCATCTGCGGCTGAGTTGATTGCCCATGGACGTGAAGTTGAAGATATCAATGCAAGCATTGGCTCTGATGGTTTGATTTTCCAATCGTTACCTGATTTGATTGCTGCCGTAGCGCAGGAAAACCCAGAAATTACACGATTTGAAACATCAGTATTTGATGGCCAATATATTACCGGTGGTATCGATCAGAATTATTTGAATCGTATTGAACAGCTGCGTAATGATTCGGCAAAAAGTAGTCGTGAAAGTGCCATGTCTTCTGGTTTAGAGTTACATAATCAAGAAGAAAACGGCTCAGATTAATCTCTGCCTAGCGAAATAAAAAAGGAGCTAAATTTAGCTCCTTTTTTGCGAAGGAAAGAAAATAATAACACTACTATATACTACATTTTACAGCTTCTAACGTTGAACTAGGTATCATGTAAAGGTTGGACTTACGATACCGTTGGTCCACAATATGGCGGTGACAGCTAAAATAATCACCAGTAAAATTAGTCCGCAAGTTACCACAGAGCTTGCGTAAATAAAGCCACGCTCTTGCGGTATATGCATCAAAATGGGCACACCGGTATACAGCAAGTAGACCGAATAGCCTAAAGCGACCAAACCCACACATACAACAAACCATAGTTCTGGCCAAAATGCCGCTAGTGCAGACATAAATACTGGTGTTGAAGTATACGCTGCAAGTTCTAAGGTTTGGGTAAAGGTTGGTTCTGCACCAAAAGTAACAGCCATCCAATGTGCTAAATAAGCCAGCGCAAACACACCTACAATTAAAGCGCCATACATAGCTGCAGCAATCAGTATTGCACTATCGTGGGTTAAAAATACCGGATTACCAGCCCCGATACTCCAGCCCAAATAAACTGATGAGTAATAACCCATTGCAGATGGAAACAACGCTATCAGTAATATATGTGATAGGCTATATGTTAAGCTCTCGTGGCGGTTATCTATTGTTTGCCACTCTTCGAGTGGATGGGCATATATGCCCCAAAGATGGTTTAGTATCATAATTGTGTGCCCCATGAAAAGGAATTATACCAATCGTGTTAAGTTACTGACCATTTATAGCGACAGATAAATACAGTGATAACAAGGCGTAAATTTTGACATGTAGTTGTTCTACTTGAAAAAATTATAACGCAGTTAGCGCTTTATTTAGCTCGCTAGAATGGTTAAATATTTAAGTCGATTGGTATTAGTTCGCTGTTTTATTTTTATACAGCTTGTATTAAGTTATGGTTCAGTAATGGGGTCTTGTCAAGAAACACCAATGAGAGACGAAAGCAAAAAAATCAGCGGGGATATATTTAACTAGAGTTCGGGTTATTTAATTAATCAAACCCCCAGCTTTGTTTTATTATCAGTCATTTTTCATGATAAAATCATTTTCTTAATGACAGATACTAATGAGCAACTCCCTTCGTGCCACATAGCAAACTTTTAGAACCGATTAAGCAATTTTTACGTTGTGAAACCCCTTTAGGGTGGATTGATGAAGCCACTAAAAAAGAAAACCTAGCGGTTATTTTAATTGATCATCTCATCTGTGAGCTTAAAGCCGCGCAATCTGCGATGTTTTTAATTCGTAAATACGCCGTGGATAAACAAAGCAGCGATGCCTTGCTTGAGTGGCTGAAGCCGTTTGAAACGCTGATATACAAACGTGAAGGGAATTGGCGCGATCTTGCGGCTAAAAACAAACTGACTAAAGCAGTGATCCCAAAATCTGATTCAGCTTATGGGCAAGATTTGGTTGATAAAATGGTGATGTTGATCAAAGAAGAGCTGCACCACTTTTATCAAGTATTAGAGATCATGGATGAGTACGGTATTGAGTATCAAAGTATTACGCCGTGTCGTTATGCTAAGGGTATGCTAAGACATGTAAAAACCTTTGAGCCAGATGCACTGGTCGATAAGCTCATAGTCGGTGCTTACATCGAAGCTCGTTCGTGCGAGCGTTTTGCCGCGCTTGCACCCCATGTAGATAAGCGTTTAGGTGATTTTTATATTTCGTTATTGCGCTCTGAGGCACGCCATTACCAAGACTATTTAACTCTTGCCCAAGAAATTGCTGGTTTTGATATTACCGAGCGGGTTAAAGAGTTTGGTGAAATTGAAGCGCAGTTAATTACATCTTGTGATGACGATTTTAAGTTTCACAGTGGTACGCCGGTAAATAAAAGCGCTTAACCAACACCAACATGTGCTGCAGCTTTTCAAATCATGCTGTAGCACATACTTTATTATCAAAAGTTTTTTTAAATTAGACACATCAAAAACTCTCACCTAATATTTAAAGCAAGTTAAATTTTTATTTATCAGTTATTTTATTGCTTTGCAATGCATTGTAAATGAAAGGCCATTGCTATTATTATTTTGGTGGGTATATATGGATGAGAATGAGGGATTATTTGTATTTTCTGCTGAGGAAGAGTTAGTAAATACCGACCTTAAAGTATGGAAAATTTTAACTGTTGAGGATGATCTCGATTATCAACACGCATTAATTAATAGCTTAAAAGAATTAAAGGCCAAAGAAGGCTACAAATATGAGTTATTAGCGGCCAACTCAGTACCAGAAGCTGCGCTTGCTTTAAGTATGCACCCAGATATAGCACTTGTTTTTATCGATGTGGTTATGGAAGAAGATGACTCCGGACTGCGTTTGGTAAATACCATCAGAGAAGTGATTGGCAACGCTGAAATGCGTATCGTGTTACTAACAGGGCAGCCCGGTTTAGCCCCTGAAACCGATGTGATGAAAATGCTCGATATTGATGAGTACTGGAATAAGTCTGACATTTCTGCGCAAAAGCTTGAATCAATCGTTAATAGTAATATGCGAACTTGGCAATATATTTCGCAAATAACAGCCGCTAAACAAGGTTTGCAACTTGTGCTTGATGCATCAAGGAGCATTAATAGCAAACATGATATGGGCTCATACTCAGCTGCCGTGCTGCAAGAACTAAGCAATATTTTAAAAATATCCGAGGGAGGCGGGATCCTTTGTTCAAGCAACCTTGATAAAGGCGACAATGCAATGATCCTCACTACCAACGGCTGCTTTAATGGTATGAAAGGACAAAAAGTAGATAGCAATTTACTGGCCGATATGTACGATGACTTCCAGCTAGCGATTCAAGAGAAACGTCATGTGTTTTCAAATCAGCATAGTATCTTCTTCTTCCCAGCAACCATTGCTGAAGGCACGCACTATATTACCTTGGTAAAATCAGATAATCCCATTAGTGAAGAAAACGAATATTTATTGAAAGTATTTAGTGAAAACGTCAGTAGCGGATTTGCTAATATTTCATTATTAAATAGATTAACCGAGCTTGCCTATACCGATGTTTCATTAAACTTACAGAATAGAAACTGGTTAACTCGCGAAATTAAAAATATGAACGTATATGAAAAATCCAAAATGCGTTTGATTATTTTTGATATTTACCAGTTTGATGAAAAAGCTTTTACCTTTGGTTACGATTTTTGTAAAAAAATCATAAAACTCGTTCATAAAAGTATTGTAGATGTTTTTTCAATGTATGACCCCAGAATTGCGATTATTAGTAATCGTAGTTTTGGCATGCTCATCAATGTTGATTTTGATATTGCCGATGATATTACGCATTTTCATAATAAACAAAAGTACGAAATTGAAAATGTTAAGCAATTTATTGACGTAAGAGTATTGGAGTTAAAGTTAAGTTGCGCATCAAATATTACTCCCGAAAAAGTAATTAGCCTAGCAGAGTCGAGTTTAAATTACTTGCAAGTAACTCAAACGAAGTTTATTTTGCATACTGATGAAAAGACAGTCGCAATAACAAGGCGTTATGAGTTGATGGCGCGCCTTAGGACGGCTATTAGTACCAAAGAATTGCGTATCGCTTTACAGCCAAAAATGTGCTTGAAAACATTAAAACCAATTGGTTTTGAAGCGCTAGCTAGATGGCAGTTGGCTGATGGCAGCTTTGTAAATCCTGAAGAGTTTATAGAGCTTGCTGAAACCGCTGGTTTAATTAATGAGCTTGATAATGTTATTTTTGAAAAAATACTACAAACTATTAATCAACTAAAAAGCTGTGGCATAAACTTACCCATTGCATTTAACGCATCATCTTATGACTTGATCGAGCCTTCTTACTTTGAGTCTATCAAGAGTCGGATTGAAGAATATAAAGTATCCCCCTCGATGCTGGAACTTGAAGTGACAGAAACCCAAGCGATCAGTAATTACAACTTTATTAAAGAGGCTTTATCACGATTTATGGCATTGGGTATTAAAGTGAGTATTGATGACTTTGGTACGGGTTATTCATCATTAGCACACATTAATGAAATACCGTCAAATGCGATAAAAATTGATCGCTACTTTGTCAGCAACCTTGAGCATAATATAAATAATCAATACATGATAAAAATGATCATCAGTCTCGCAAAGCAATTTGATTTTAAAGTTATTGCTGAGGGTGTTGAAAACGAATTTGAGGTGCAATGGTTAAAACAAGCAGGTTGTGAAATGGCCCAAGGTTACTTTTTTTCAAAACCGCTATTTTATGATGATTTACTGATCTGGTTAGCACAGTTTGATAATGTAAATGACTAAAAAAAGTAACTCATTTTATAGCGACAAAAAAGGCGTACTCATAAAGTCGCTGTTTATTTTATTTGTTGCGATATTAATTGGCTGGCTGGTATACGAGCAAGTTTATCAGTCAAAAGTAACCATAATAAAAGAGCGCCAAGATGAAAAACTAGTGCTTGTGAGTACTGATTTATCTAAAGAGCTAAGCAGTATTAAAAAACTCACTCAGCTGTTAGCAAATGGCCAAGTATTAAAAAGTAATACAGGTTTAAATACATTGAGCGCTCAACAAAGCGACAAGCTCATAAATGATTATTTTTTAAATTTTGCTTCTGTATCAACCAATATCTCACAAATACGTTGGCTTGAACGCAGTGGTAAAGAACGTTATAGAATTAATTTCAGCAATAAAAAAAGCGAAATTGTTGAGGTATCACAATTACAAAATAAGCAAAATCGTTATTACTTTAAAGAAGGGATGTTAGTTGCACCACCGAATACATTTATTTCAGAAATTGATTTAAATATTGAGCGTGGAAAAGTTGTTGTCCCGCATGAGCCAACAATTAGGGTGACTTACAGAACGCAAGGTGGTGATTATTTAATAGATGGCTTGTTAGTAGTGAATTTTAATCTGGATTATTTATTTAGTAATATTCGACAATATGATGAAAAAAACACCCAAGTAAATATTCTAAATCATGATGGTTATTGGTTGTATAATAAGGATCCCGCATTACAGTTTGGGTTTATGTATAATCAAGTTAATAACTCGCTAGCAAATAACTCTCCAGCGCTTTGGCAACACATCATTGAACATGACGTACAAAGCACCTCACGTATTTTTCATGACAGTTTATATACTTTCAGGCGATTCTCTATTGTTTCACTACGTGAATCAACACAAAGAACCGCAGATTCAGATAAAGAGATTATTATACTTATCGGTAGCCCTAAAGAGCTGCTGTATAATGCAAAAATGACTGCTTTTCAATATGCTGCTCTGTGTAGTGTTGTTTTATGTATTTGCGGTTTTGGTTTTAGTTACCGTGAATATTTATTCCAACAGCAACTAATTACTTTATCTTATAAACTACAGCGTGAAAAAGTAGAGTTAGATAGCGTCAACAAACAGCTCGATTTAACTATAAGGCAGCAGCAGCAATTACAAACAAGCTTACTCGAAGCTCGAAAACTATCGTCTTTAGGGTTGTTGGTGGCGGGGGTTGCTCATGAGATGAATACACCCATTGGCGGTGCTATTATCTCAGTATCTAACGCGAATGTGGTTATTAATAAGTTGAGTGACGCGATAAAAACCGGATTAACTAAATCGCAATTAGATAAAAGCACACAGAGCATTGAGGAAAATTTAGGGTTAGCTAAAATTAATTTAAATAAGGCAGCGGTATTAGTTAAAAGTTTTAAAAAAATGGCGATAGACCGTCATAATGATGATGTCATCACATGTAATATAAGAAAAATAACTGAAGATTTACTGATCTCCCTTAATTCAAGATTAAAAAACTCAAACGTAAAAGTGAAAACCTTAGTTGATACTGACCAAGATATAAAAAGCCGACCAGGAATTATTTCCCAAGTGCTAGAAAACCTGATAATGAACGCACTAACCCACGGGTTTGCCAAAAATCAAGTCGGTGAAATTGAGATAAAAATAGCACAAGCTGCTAGTCAATCCATTAAATTAACCATTTCAGATAGCGGTGTTGGGATTAAAGCAGAGTCTCAACAGTACATCTTTGAGCCTTTTTACACCTCAGCTCGTGGTATTGGCAATACTGGGCTTGGCTTATATATGGTGCACCAATGGGTTACACACATTTTGCAGGGGGAAATTAAATTACAGTCCAATCCACACTCTACAGAGCGCTTTAAAACTGAGTTTACTATTACTATACCCAAACTATCTTAAGATGCAGAATTCGTTGCTTGGAGTGATAGTCATATAAGCATTTGTGTTTTAACGTTTTAAAAATTGTAGGTATTGCTCAGTCTTAGCTTCTGAAAAGCCATGGCGTAGGAGAACTTGTGCGGCCTCACCATTATTTACAATGGTGTTGAAACCGTTTTCTAATTGTATTAATTGTTGCTTACTTTGCACAGCAGATTTGGAAAAAATAATATATAGGTAGTGGGACGCTAAATGAGGAGGGATATATACGATTGACTGTCCTGTTTGTAATTGTGGATGATTGTTTAACCAGTACTCACCGACTTCTTTGGTACCAGCTACTAAATCAACGCGGCCAAGCTGTAACACGCGTAAGCTGCTGATCAAGTCATTAGTCGCTGTAATGGCTAAATTATGTTCACTACTAAAACCCTCGCTAACTATATAATTACTACCTTTACTTATGCTGTATGGCTGTAATGACGTTAAACTGCCATCGTAATTTATTTTGCTACTTTTTCGTTTAAATAATCCAGTAAATGACTTTGCTAATGGTCGTGAATAGTGGAATGTTTTTTCTCGCTCGGCGCTATAATAAGCCCCTAAAAGAGCTGTTCGCTTATTTTTTTCAAGTAATCTTAGTGCACGAGCCCAAGTTGTAAACTCAATGCTAGCTTCAATATCTTGGCTTGCTAATGCAGTAATAATAATATCAGCTAACCAACCTTGTTGCGGCAGTTGCTCTGAAAAATACGGGGGAAAAGGCTCGGTAACAAAAAGCCATTTATCTTGGCTGTATGTATGGCCTGCGTAAAATAAACAAATAAGTATGAAAAATAATTTAAGCATTACGACCAGTACTAAAAACGATCAATATAGTAAGCGTAGACAATATTTTATATTTGTGCGAATGGTTCACTTACTAGTTCTTGTGTCTGTGCGGTAACAACTAAATAAGAGCCTTGAGTATACCAATCACCCAGCACTGTGCGAGTGAGTGTTTGCTTATCTACTTCATAATGATGCACATTAGGGCGATGGGTATGGCCATGGATCATATGTTTTACTTGGTGTTTTGCAAATGTTGCTAGTACCGCTTGTTCAGTAACATCTAATATTTCAAGCGCTTTACCGGTTTGATTTTGCTTTGATTTTTCTCTGGCATTTTGCGCAACTTTACGACGATACCAAAGTGGCATAGCAAGCATTAATCTTGGCCACCACCAACTGCGGCCTTTTTTACGAAACTTTTGATATTCAATATCTTGTGTGCACATTTCATCGCCATGCAAAATGACAGTGGGAGTGCCATATAAGTCAATTACCAGCTGTTCGGGTAATAAAGTCATTCCTGCTTGTTTGGCGTATTTATCGCGCATAATGAAATCACGATTGCCATGCACAAAATATACTGGGGTGCCGTTATCACTCACTACTTTTAAATGCTTTGCAACTTCAGTTGAGAGTGCGGTTACATAGTCATCACCAACCCATACTTCAAAAAAGTCACCGAGTATATATAGCGCGTCTACATCCTTATTAATAATATGCGTATCTAAAAACTGATAAAAAGCTGCACTGATATCTGGGCGATTTTCACTTAAATGGAGGTCGGCAATAAAGTAGGTTTGGCGAGTCATAGGTAAGTCTTTTAAAAATAAATAAAGCGGGCATATACGTATAGCATAGATACCCGCTAAAACGCCACGTTACGTGGGTAAGCGTACTATTAGTTTACAGTTACGCTTGTGATGATAACGTCATCAAGAGGTACGTCTTGATGAAAGCCTGTGCTACCTGTAGCAACGGCTTTAATTTTTTCTACTACGTCCATGCCTTCAACAACTTCAGCAAATACACAGTAACCCCAGCCTTGAGATGTTTCGCTGCTGAAGTTTAAGAAGTCATTGTTATTCACGTTAATGAAAAACTGTGCTGTTGCTGAATGTGGATCAGGAGTACGTGCCATAGCAAGTGTACCAATCTTATTAGAAAGGCCATTGTTTGCTTCATTTTGAATAGGATCATGCACTTCTTTTTGTGTCATACCTGGTTCAAAACCACCGCCTTGTACCATGAAACCATCAATTACACGGTGAAAAATAGTGCCGTCGTAAAAGCCTGCGTTAGCATACTGTAAAAAGTTTTTAACTGTGTTTGGCGCATCTTCTTTGAGCATGTTAATGGTGATATCACCAAAATTTGTGTGTAGAACAACCATGTGGTTTCCTATTAGCTGATTTATTTGCCGCTATTTTATCTTAGTTAGCTAAGATTAACAAAGTGCTTATTCAATTGATAAAGCGCTAGAGCAGGGGCTTTTCAAGTGTTAACATAGCGATTCAAGTAAATAGTCAAGGACTTAAAATAAATGGTAAATATATACAACACACTCACGCGTCAAAAAGAGCAATTTAAACCTATGGTCGACGGCAAGATCGACATGTATGTGTGTGGTATCACCATTTATGATTATTGTCACATTGGTCATGCCCGCACATTTGTAAGCTTTGACGTGATCGTGCGTTATCTTCGTCACATTGGTTATGATTTAAAGTATGTGCGCAATATCACCGATGTTGATGACAAAATCATTAAGCGTGCGAATGAAAATGGCGAAGCGATTAACGACTTAACTGTGCGTATGACAAAAGCAATGCATAAAGATTTTGATAGTCTAAACATGTTGCGCCCAGACATTGAACCTACAGTCACAGGTCATATGGACGAAATTATCGAAATGGTTGAACGACTAGTTACTAAAGGCCACGCCTATGTTGCAGCCGACGGCGATGTTTTATTTGACGTCTCAACGTTTGAGCAATACGGTGCATTGTCACAGCAAGATTTAACTATGCTACAAGCCGGTTCGCGTGTTGAAGTAGCACAAGATAAAGATGATCCACTTGATTTTGTGTTATGGAAAAAAGCCAAAGCGGGTGAACCATCATGGACATCACCGTGGGGCGAAGGTCGTCCAGGTTGGCATATTGAATGTTCGGCAATGAGCTCAAAGCATTTAGGTGAGCATTTTGATATTCATGGCGGTGGTTCAGATTTACAGTTTCCACACCATGAAAATGAGATTGCGCAATCATGCTGTGCAAATAACGGCAAGTACGTCAATACCTGGATCCATACGGGGATGGTACAAGTAAATAAAGAGAAAATGTCAAAATCATTAGACAACTTCTTTACTGTTCGTGATGTACTTAAAGAATATGATGCTGAATCGGTTCGTTATTTTTTAATTTCTGGTCATTACCGCAGCCAGTTAAATTACTCGCAAGAGAACTTAGATCAAGCACGTTCGTCGCTTGAGCGTATTTATACGGCACTTCGTGGTGTTGAGCCTATCAGTTGTGATTTAGCAACAAATGAACATGTGGCTAAATTTAGAAAAGCAATGGATGACGACTTTAATACACCAGAAGCATTACCGGTGTTATTTGAATTAGCCAAAGAGCTAAACCGTGTAAAAGACGTTGATGCTGAGCAAGCGGGTAAGTTAGCATTTGTACTGCGTAGTCTTGGGGAAGTGTTAGGGGTTGCTCAACAAGCACCAGAGGCATTTTTACAAGGTGGCCAAGCAGATGACGAAGTTGCCCAAATAGAAGCGTTAATAGTTAAGCGTAATGAAGCGCGCGCGGGTAAAGATTGGGCTGCGGCCGATGAAGCGCGTGATGCTTTAAATGCACTTGGAGTAATACTGGAAGACTCTGCAGGTAAAACTACATGGCGTAAAGCGTAATTAATTACCTTACTAGTGCCAGTCAAATAGGCATTGCTGAATAAGACATATTTTAGTAAGTATTGTATTAGTAAGTATTACAAAGGGTTGCCAATTTGGCGGCCTTTTTATTTTTTCTAGCTTGACCTCAACTTAACCTTAGGTTTTACCTTTGCGTTTCTTAGTTATTTTGAAAGGAATGAAATGAATATTTTTCTTGCCATGATCCCTGCTTTTTTATGGGGCACCACCTATGCGGTCACTAAATATGCCACCCCAGATTGGCCGCCAATATTACTTGGCGCGTTGCGAGCATTACCTGCGGGTTTACTGTTATTTGTGCTTAAACCATCATGGCCTAAAGCAAAACAGTGGCGCGGTTTAGTATTATTAGCTGTGGTTAATATTGCCCTGTTTTTTAGTTTTATTTTTATTATGGCGGTTAATTTACCAGCGGCAATTGCCGGTGTTGGTATGGTCTCTGTGCCTGTGGTTGCGTTGATTTATGCGTGGGTTTTTAAAAAGCAGCGTCCAGCGTTTTTGCAATCGGTGTGCGCACTTGTATTAGTGATTTTGGCTTGGCGATTATTTGATCCCCAGCATGTCACGATTAATGCCTTAGGAGTATTCGCTTTAATTGGTGCGTTGTTAACAATTGTTGTTGGTAGTACTTTAGTGCAAAAAATGTCTAGCCACACTCATTGGTGGACGGTATTAACATGGCAGCTGATCATTGGCGGATCATTGTTATCATTAGTCGCAATGACTCAAGCTATTTACTTTGATCCACAACAATATCAAGTACTTGCTAATGGTGTCAGTTCAATACAGTGGCTTGCATTATTTTGGTTAATTGTGCCAAATACAGCGCTTGCGTATATCTTGTATGTTTGGTTACTTGGCCGGATGACGGTGGTTGAGTTTACTTTCGGTACGATTGCTAATCCGATCGCAGGTATTATTTGCGCCGTGGTATTACTAAGTGAGCACTATCAAGTTTGGCAATATACGATTATGGTTTTAATGATTTTCTTCTCTGTGCTGCCGCAATTGTTAAAGCTAACACGGCGCCAGCGCTCAGCTAAAATAGCCTCATAAATAACAACAAAGGGTTGCTAAACAGCAACCCTTGTTAATTCTTGATGCGACGTTATAGGCTAATTAGCTATGGTATTTTTCACAGGCTTCAAGGGTATTTTCAATCAAGCTTGCTACTGTCATTGGGCCTACGCCGCCAGGTACTGGCGTGATGAAATGTGCTTTTTGTTCAGCGATCTCATACTGTACGTCACCGACTAATTTGCCGCTATCTAAACGATTAATGCCTACATCGATCACAATTGCACCTTCTTTAACCCAATCCCCAGGAATAAACTCAGGTTTACCAACTGCCACAACTAACAGATCAGCACGGCGTACATGAGTTTCTAAATCTTGCGTAAATTTATGACACACAGTGGTTGTACAACCTGCAAGTAATAGTTCCAATGCCATAGGACGACCAACAATATTTGAAGCGCCAACAACAACTGCATGCATGCCTTTGTATTTTACACCGGTCGAATCAAGCAGTGTAATAATACCTTTTGGCGTACATGGGCGAAGAGCAGGCATACGCTGTGCTAAACGGCCAATGTTATAAGGATGAAAGCCGTCAACATCTTTGAGTGGAGTGATATGCTCAAGGATTCTTTCAACATCAAGACCAGCAGGAAGAGGAAGTTGTACTAAAATACCATCAACTTGTGCATCGTTATTGAGTTCATCAATTAAATCTAATAATGCTTGCTCGTTTGTATCTGCTGGTAAATCAAATGATTTAGAAATAAAGCCAACTTCTTCACAGGCTTTACGTTTTGAACCTACATAAACTTGGCTTGCAGGATCTTGCCCTACAAGTACAACTGCAAGTCCAGGTGCGCGCAAACCGTTTGCAACACGTTCACTTACTCTTTGTGCTACTGCACTGCGTACTTGTTTAGCTATTGCCTTACCATCGATGATGTTTGCCGTCATGGGTGACCTTTAATTGGGGTTAGTTAACTTAATACCGATACTTTAAAAAAACGAATGCATATAGAAATAGGGGTAATATAATGCTAATAAAGAACACGTTCTTTATTACTCGTTTTTAATATGCTTACTATTTTCGCAGAAAAGCGCTAATGCGCCAAGTTGCTTTTCTGATATAGCCGCTAATTATATAAAACAGTTGAAATTTTAGCTGATCCTCACAATATTTAACCATTATGAACTAAAAATGACCGATTGATTTATTTTCTTAAAAAAAGGTTTGACCTGACACCGTCAAATCACTATTATGCACCCCGTTGTCAACGAGGTCACTCGCTAACAATAGTAAGCATCGGCGATTAGCGCAGTTTGGTAGCGCACTTGGTTTGGGTCCAAGGGGTCGCAGGTTCAAATCCTGCATCGCCGACCACTTTCTCATTTATAAAGAATGGTAATGATTGGTTTGGGTATGTCCTATGCAGTCACAAGTTAAATGCTGAAAAGCAGGTAACTATTCTATTATAATAGATTGGCTTATTGGTAAACTATGAAGTTTTCGATGCGCCCATAGCTCAGCTGGATAGAGCAACGCCCTTCTAAGGCGTCGGTCGAAGGTTCGAATCCTTCTGGGTGCACCATTTGAAAACATGTAAATATAGCGGTGGTTGTAGCTCAGTTGGTAGAGCCCCGGATTGTGATTCCGGTTGTCGTGGGTTCGAGCCCCATCAGTCACCCCATTTACAAAAAATAATATCGGCGATTAGCGCAGTTTGGTAGCGCACTTGGTTTGGGTCCAAGGGGTCGCAGGTTCAAATCCTGCATCGCCGACCACTTTCTCAAAAAGTGGTCTCAAATACACAGTTTGAGTGTTCAATGAAAACGAGGTTTAATACTTCAATATCGGCGATTAGCGCAGTTTGGTAGCGCACTTGGTTTGGGTCCAAGGGGTCGCAGGTTCAAATCCTGCATCGCCGACCACTTTCTTAATTAATAAAAAACAATTCAAAATTCATATTGCACAGCTTAATTCTAAAGCTAAAATATTGCTAACTTGCTAACTTGCTAACTTGCTAACTTGCTAACTTG